>NZ_KV806703.1:202489-213017 GCF_001811805.1 Corynebacterium sp. HMSC064E08 | reverse complement strand
ACACACCCCACCCAAAGACACAAAACCCCAGGTAAAATAGCGAAAACCACCACAAGCCACCACAGGAGAATCACTCCTTACGGTTCTGAAGCATCCAGAACCGAAGACTTGCGATGGTTTTCCGCACCGCGCGTTTAACTAGCACCGTGCGCTTAGCCGTTAGCCATTGACCAGAGGCCAACAATCACTAGCTAACCCGTTCAACAGAAGCGCCAAGAGAATTGAGTGTCTCTACGAAGCCCGGGTAACCACGGTCGATGTGATAAACATCGTGCACCTCAGTGACGTCACCTTCTTCAGTACACAGCCCAGCAAGCACTAGTCCCGCTCCGGCGCGAATGTCCGAAGACCACACAGGTGCGGAACTCAGCGTTTCCTTTCCGCGAATCATCACGTGGTGGCCATCGATAGTCGCGTCCGTGCCGAGGCGAATCATCTCGTCGACAAACCGGAAGCGCGACTCAAAAACGTTCTCGGTAAGCACTGACGTCCCTTCGGACACCGCGGACAGAGCAATGGCCATGGGCTGCATGTCCGTCGGAAAGCCTGGGTATGGCAGCGTTTGATAGTTCACACCCTGCGGACGCCTGTCCATACGCACGCGGAAGCCCTGCGGGTAGGTCTCGACCTGAGCGCCTGCGTTCTTCAGTTTTTCCAGAGGAAGGTGCAGGTACTTAGGGTTAATGCCAACGACCGTAATATCGCCGCCGGTCATCGCTGCAGCATAAGCCCAGGTCCCTGCGATAATTCGGTCGCCGACAACCTTGTGCTCAGTCGGGTGCAGCTTCTCTACGCCCTCAACCGTGATGGTGTTAGATCCCGCACCCGAAATCTTGGCGCCCATCTCCACGAGCATCTCGCACAGGTCGACAATTTCGGGCTCACGGGCGGCGTTATCCAGCACAGTCGTACCTTCCGCTAGTACGGCCGCGGTCAGAATATTCTCGGTCGCGCCGACGGACGGGAAGTCCAGCTTGATGTTCGCCCCCTTGAGTCGCCCCGCCTCAGCCACCACGCAACCGTGGTGAATATAGGTGCGTGCTCCCAATTTCTCCAGGCCAGCCTGATGCATGTCCAGCGGGCGGGAACCAATAGCGTCACCACCGGGCAGTGCGACAATCGCGTTACGGGTACGCGCCGTCAGCGGCCCGAGCACACAGACCGAAGCGCGGAACTGGCGCACGGCATCGAAATCGGCGTGATGCGAGAGTTCTTCGGGCACCGTGATTTCAATCCGGTCGCCCTCGCGCGTCACGGAGCAGCCGAGCCCTTCGAGGACCTTTTGCATCAATGGCACGTCGTCAATTTCAGGGCAGTTCGTCAGTACTGTCGTGCCCTCGGCGAGAAGCGCCGCACCCATCAGTTTCAGAACCGAGTTCTTCGCCCCGGAAATCTGAACCTGACCATTTAGCGTCGCTCCGCCTTTAACCAGAAATCGCTCATTTCCCACTCCCCCAGCCAACCACATTTCGCAATATCGCGCTTAGGCTTGAAGCTATGAGCGTTCATCTAACTCGCATTTACACTCGCACCGGCGACGACGGCACCACTGGATTATCCGATTTCAGCCGCGTTCCCAAGGATGATTCTCGCCTTATCGCCTACGCCACGTGCGAGGAGGCCAACGCCGCACTCGGCCAGGCGCTCAGTTTCGGCACGCTTGACGACGAAATCTCGGCTGTCATTCGCTACGTGCAGAATGACCTATTTGATGCCGGAGCCGACCTGGCAACACCTATTGAAGAAAACCCGAAGTACCCGCCGTTGCGTATCGAGCCGGATTACATCGAGCGACTCGAGCACTGGTGCGACCAATTCAATGAACAACTGCCGAAACTGGATTCCTTCATCCTCCCGGGAGGCACACCAGCCGCAGCACTGCTACACACAGCTCGGGTGATTACTCGCCGAGCCGAGCGTGCAGCATGGGCTGCCTGCCGCGAATTTCCCGAAACCACCTCAGTCCTACCGGCGAAGTATCTCAATCGCTTGTCTGACCTGTTGTTTATTCTTTCGAGAGTGGCCAATGACGGAAACGACGTTAAGTGGATCCCCGGTGGTGAGCGCGAAGCCCAGCGGCAAGCAGGGGGTAAGTAGCGGGTCAAGTAGCAGAACTGACTACCCCAATACCCGCGGGTTTGGGCGCAAAGGAACCGTCGTCAAGCGGTTTACGGCAGTGCGCCGATGCGACGGGCCGCGTTGACGGCCTCGTAGCGAGTGTGGGCGCCCAGCTTGCGCATCACGGAGCGGAGGTAGGACTTAACCGTCTCGGCACCGATGCCCATTTCCTCTGCGGCCTCGACGTTGGTGTGACCGAGGGCGACACAGGCGAGAACATCGAGCTCACGAGCCGACAGCTTGGTGGTCTGCTTGACGCGAACCGGGGTGACCATCTGATCGCAGAGCACCTCGAGCTCCTGGCGCAGCTTCTCATCATCCACACGGTTAGCGAGCATGCGCAGCTTGGAGTGCGTGGAGCGAACCTGCTCCCACTCAGCGCCATTCATGATGCGGCCGCCCTTACCGTTGCCCGAACGATCCATGTTGCGGCAGGCATCGACGACAGCGAGGTCCTGCTCCAGGCAACGGGCGGTCATTGTGACCTCTTCAAGAACCTTGTCCCCCAGGCGCACCGAGGAGTGCACGCCACCGTAGAGCACGCCACGGACAAGACGCGAAACGATCACCGGCACGGCGACCAGCGAGTGCAGGCCTTCGTCACGAATCTTGTCGTCATACTCATGGGTAATAACCTTGGCGCGCAGGTAGTCACTGACACCCACCGGGCGGCGCGTGGCCAACACGCGACCACCGACACCCGCACCCGATTCCACAGTCAGATTCTGCAGGGCCGGAGTACGCAGGCCAACCCAGTTGTTGATCTGCATCTTAGAGTTATCGGTGACTTCCGCATACATTGTGACCGGAATACCAGTCGCATTCTTTAGGGCGACCAAGGACGACTTAATAACCTCATTGTCGTCCAGAATGCGGTGGGGATCCATCTCGCGTCCTCCTGCGTAACGGGCAAATTGCTTCACTGGCACCCACAGAGGCACCATCAGCCTGTGACTTCGCGCCGACTTACACTCCTACGAAATGGCCAACTACCGCTCAGCGGCCACTGACCCTTTCGGGGGCTGTAAACCGTACAAAGTAGATAGTACCCTCCGAACGGGTACACCTGCATTAAGGCATCCGTCACACAATCTTAGGAAACAACTAGGTTTCTCTACAAGTACGTAAAGAAAATACCAGGATAAATCCTGTCATTAGCCCCGCCTCGGCCGAATAAATACAAGGCAGGGGGTAGCTATTTTTCCGCTAACAAACTGCGTGAATGTTGATAACAGAGGGTAATGAACGGCGTTTTACCCCCAATGCGGACATTTTCGAAAAAGACCTTCGCTTATTTTGCATCGTGCGCTATTGTCATACATGCAACAGGTTTTGTTGAGTTCCACTTTCAATGCTACGTCCTCCACGTGGTTGTCCGAAGGTGGTGCACAGCAAACGCAAGAGGGAATCCGGTGCAATTCCGGAACTGTCCCGCAGCGGTAATCTGGAACAAAATTCGCCAACGGCACTGAGGTTATTTCAACCTTGGGAAGCGGCGAAAAGTAGGAAAATTGATAATAAGGATCTGCACGTAAGCATTGAAGCTTGCGGCAGTCGTCATCCCCTTATTGTCGGTCACGCCAGAAAGTCCGAATACCTGCCTGATGCGCCGAGGGCACTGCAAAGTGCCACGGCCACGGAGATCGCCCGCGGACAGGTGTGACGTGAAATGGAAGCGAAGAAATGCGACAGCTTCGCCTATATTTCTAGGCCTATTTTCATAGGCATTACGCCCTGCCCGCGGGCGCTTTTCTCATTTTTATCGTGGTTTAGCTGCACATATCGATGAGCTATTCACCAACCAAACCGCTCGCCTAAACATCCTCTGGATGGCACACATCTCGCCCAATCGCCTTGGAGACCACGGGCGCCCAGGGCAAAGCCAATCGAGCATGTTCGACCAACCGTCGATCGGCCAAAATTTCCTCTTTGGAGCCAACTCGCAGTTTGCCGTCGGCAAGCACTGCTGCCCTATCGGCGAAATTCCACGCGAAGTCGATGTCGTGCGTGGCGACGACGACGGCAGTGCTCTGATCGCGCAATTGATTGAGCGTGTGTGCAAGCTTTCGGGTCGCCTGCGGATCGAGGCCGGCGGAGGGCTCGTCGAGAAGCAGCACACGCGGATGCATCGCCAGCGCACCAGCGAGAGCGACGCGCTTGCGCTGACCATAGGAAAGCTGGTGCGGAACGCGTTCGGCGAGATCGGTGATCTCGGCGGTACCTAGAGCCTGCCGGACGCGCCGTTCGACTTCCTCGTTCTTAAGCCCCAGGTTGACGGGACCGAACGAGACGTCTGCAAACACGCTAGCCGCGAAGATTTGCTCATCCGGATCCTGCGTGACCATCTGCACTGAGCGACGGACCGCATTGCGGCCGTGCCGGGAGTACGTGTAGACGGTGCCGTCAAGGCGGACCTCACCACTATTGGGCTTAGACGCTCCCGCGAGCATACGCAACAGCGTGGACTTGCCAGAACCGTTTGCGCCCAACAGCGCTAGGCGCTCGCCACCCGAAATTGCCAGATCCACGCCTTTCAGGACGTGGGTTTCGTCGTAAGCGTATGTAACTGCAGCCGCTTCGACAATGACACCGTTGGCACCATGTACGTGATCAGCGCGATTTTTCCTGCTGCTCGACATCCCTATACACCCCATTTCAGCAGCGCCCAGGCCGCAATCAACGACAAAAGTAATGCACTGGATATCACGATGAACTTCGGCTGCCTGGGCCGCGAAATCACCAGTACTTTCATTGCGCTCGGATCGGCGCGCAGCTCGATTCCCTCTTGCATCTTGCGCGCGCGGGTAAAGGCAATGACAAAGAGGCTGGCGGACTGTGCCGCTACATCTCGGATCATCGCCCGGCGCGTGGAGTGTCCCAAGCGTCGTGCTTGCGCTTCCGTCATCGAGTGTGCGGAGTGAATCAGCACGCCGGTCATCCGGTAAATCACCTCGGCGAGGTACGTCAAGTATCGCGGCAAGCCGTGCTTGTCGAGCCAGGCAATGAGCTCCGAAATCGGAGTGGTCAGCGCAAAGACCATCGTGCAGCTGATACCCGCAAACGAACGCATCACAACCTGCGCCATTCGCTGCGGGCCATCCGGCGACCACGCGAGACCGTCGGGAGTAAGCGCTACCAAAAGCGGAAACGCGCCGACGAGCACAAAAGCCGCCGGTGCCAGCACCATTGCCACATACAGCTTGCGGGGCACTCGGGCTATGTACGCAATAGACCAAGCAATGACCGCAATGACAGGCGCAAAGGGAATTGGCGGTAGCGCAACCGCCAGAATCAGCAGCCCACCGAGCAGCAGAATCTTTTCACCCACGTTGCGGCGTGCCCAAGCGCTGCGCGCCGCTGCAGCTTCTAGCGCATTCACTGCTCTTTCTCGCGCTTGTCCGAACGCGCAGCAGCCTTCCCTCGGTAGAAGCCAATAACGTAGAACAGGACGCCAGCACCGATAACGGCCTGGAGCGCGAACAGACCCGACTCGACCTCACCCGGCAGCTCGCCGACGAGTGGCTCGAACCACGGCTCGTAGTTCGGGTCGATTTCCTGAATTGTCTCCGTAGCGGTGGCATCAGTGCCGGCGAACGGCTCCTCGGCGTCGTCGTCCCCGTAGTTGAAGAACAGCGGGAACATGGCAATTACGACTACCAGGACAATGAGACCAACGCTGACCCACACGGAGTTCTTCTTCGGCTGGCTAGCTGCCTGTGCGTCGACAATCTGCGCGTTGTTTTTTGCATTCATAATCGTGCTCTCTTTCGCTTCTTTTCGCTTGACGACGGCTACTGCTTCTGGCCAGATACGGATGCAGCTGCCGCATTCTGCGAAGTGACAGATCCTGCAACAGCGTCAGCCGTGGCTTCTGCAGCTTTCGCCTCCAGCGCCGGTGCTGGCGCATCACCGAAGCGGGACAGGAAGCCGAGATCGAGGAGCTCAGAGTGTGCCACTGCCAGCAGGGTGCGCATGAGAATGACGGTGACCAGAGCCTCGATGATTGCCAGCGGAATCTGCGTGATAGCGAACAGGCCGAGGAATGTAGCCAGCGCGCCGCCAACACCGCCCGGGTTTGCCGGGTGTGCAAGAGCGAGCTGCATGGAGGTCACCACGTAGGTGGAGAGGTCAGCGAAGAACGCTGCCATAAACACACCTGGTAGTAGGCCTCCGCCGAGCTTTCGAGTCAATACGTAGAAGGCGTAGCCAACCCACGGGCCGACGATTGCCATGGAGAAGATGTTCGCACCGAGCGTCGTAATGCCGCCGTGAGCGAGCAAGATTGCTTGGAAGAGCAACACGATGGAGCCAAGCAGCGCCATCACCGGAGGTTTGAAGATTACAGCACCAAAACCTGTACCTGTCGGGTGCGAAGTGGAACCCGTCACAGATGGAATCTTGATTGCGGAGAGCACGAAGGTAAACGCACCAGCAGCACCGAGCAGCATGCCGCTACCGGGATGTTCTTTCATAGTGCGCTTGACTTGAATTGCGCCGTGAATGACAAAGGGAGCGGCAGCTACACCCCACCCAATGCAATGAGTAACTGGGAGAAATCCCTCAGCAATATGCATGATGTAAATCATCTTTCTACGGCGCTATTCACCTCGACAGCACCGCTCGACCGCCAATCCGCGGACGCGAATTGGATGATTTACAGTCGGTCTCCTGGCTGATGGGCTGAGGAAAGCTTCACACTTCTATTAATGCCTCGCCTCCTTCCCCAAAGGTTTGAGTCCCTCTGAGTGGCTTCGACGAAGCACCGCAATCGCTGAGTCCATTGTCTGCGTTTTTCGGTTATCACATATAACCGCTGTGCAGATAAGGGCCGCAATCGCGCCCAATCACAGTGGCGAGGGCCGCTGCCTATTCACAAGGCATTCCCGTGCACTGTAAATCACGTCTCAGAATAGTGGATTCTAAGAAACTTTAATGCTCTTTACCCTCACAATGGAGGTAAGGACGAGCGAGGCAATGAGACAGCGTTAACGTGGCAATAGCAGGGGCATTGCGAAAATAGCGGTGCGACTGCGACGGCGCCGGCCGCGGCGACTATGACGGTGGCGGCACCGGAACTGACAGCTTCCACTTCCCTACGCAAGCCATAAAATAGACGAACTGGTCTGTACTAATTGCAGGATCAGGCGTACACTACGGCTACACGCGAAAACTCATTAGGAAGTCCTCTGTGATTTCCGGAATGGATAAGATTAATGACTATTTATAACGATGTCACTGAACTGATCGGCAACACCCCGCTGGTTAAGCTCAACCGTGTTACCGAGGGCCTGCCGGGCAACGTGATTGCCAAGCTGGAGTTTTACAACCCTGCCAACTCGGTCAAGGACCGCATCGGCAACGCAATTATCGATGCCGCCGAGCGCTCTGGCGAGCTCAAGCCGGGCGGAACCATCGTCGAGGGTACCTCGGGCAACACCGGTATCGCGCTGGCAATGGTCGGCGCAGCCCGCGGTTACAAGGTCATTCTCACTATGCCGGACACCATGAGCCAGGAGCGCCGCGTCGTTCTGCGCGCATTTGGCGCTGAGCTTGTACTCACCCCGGGCGCGGATGGCATGCGCGGTGCTGTCGATAAGGCCAACGAAATCGTGGCTAACACCGACAATGCAATCCTGGCTTCCCAGTTCGCCAACCCGGCCAACCCGGCTATCCACGAGGCAACCACTGGTGAAGAAATCTGGGAAGCTACCGACGGCAAGGTTGATTACTTCGTGGCTGGTGTCGGCACCGGCGGCACCATTACCGGTGCTGGTCGCACGCTGAAGAAGCACAACTCGGACATCAAGCTGGTTGCCGTTGAGCCGAAGGCCTCCCCGCTGCTGACCGAGGGCACCGCCGGCCCGCACAAGATTCAGGGTCTGGGCGCAAACTTCGTCCCAGAGGTTCTCGATCCGGAGCTTCTCGACGAGATCATTGCGGTTACCAACGAGGACGCTATTGAGGTCTCCCGCAAGGTCGCTGCAGCCGAGGGCATCCTCGGCGGCATTTCCGCCGGTGCAAACATCAAGGCTGCTCTCGAGATTGCAGCCCGCCCGGAGTCCGAGGGCAAGAACATCGTCGTGATTGTTCCTGACTTCGGCGAGCGCTACGTCTCCTCCATCCTGTACGAGGATCTGCGCGACTAAGACCAAGCGCTATAAACGCCCGTAACCTTCTCTGCAGAGCCCGCTAGCTGGCACTTTCCGTCGGCAAGCGGGTTTTTTCATTGCCCACACTTCCGACCAGATAGAATTGACGCCCATGAGTGACTTTTTCCGAATCCTCAAAGAGGATCTGGACAATGCCCGCGCGCACGACCCAGCTGCGCGCAGTGATGTAGAAAATGCCATTGTCTACTCCGGCCTACACGCAATCTGGATTCACCGATTCTCGCACCGCCTCTGGAAACGAGGCGGGATTTCCAAGGGCATTGCACGAGTACTCGCACAGTTTTCCCGTTGGCTGACTGGTATTGAGATTCACCCGGGCGCTCAAATTGGCCGAAGGTTCTTCATCGACCACGGCATGGGCATCGTCATTGGTGAAACCGCAGAGATCGGTGACGGCTGCATGCTCTACCACGGCGTGACACTCGGCGGCCGCTCACTGGAGAAGGTAAAACGCCACCCCACCCTGGAGGACAACGTCACCGTCGGAGCAGGTGCGAAAGTCCTTGGCCCCATCACAATTGGCGCAGGCTCATCAATCGGCGCCAACTCCGTGGTCACCCACAGCTGCCCACCCGATTCCATCGTGATAGGAATTCCGGGCCGCGTACGCCCAGCCAAGCCCGACGAGCACAAGCCGTTGTGCGATCCGGCGGTGTACGTCCAGGGTGACGGGGACTTCATCTAGCCCCGCCCTAAAACTAGCTCTACATACAAAAGCCGACCGGCTGCTCTCCCTATCGTGAGCAGCGGGTCGGCTTATTTGTGCGTTCTTCGCCCTTCAGCGACTAGTCAGCCAGTAGATCCTGGTACTCCGGATTTTTCTCCACGAAGTTGGCAACAGCCGAGCAGCTGGTGCGAATCTTGCGGTTGTTCTTCCGAACATCATCCAACGCGCCTGCGATAAGCGGCTTGGACAGGCCTTGTCCACGGAATTTGCCATCTACAACCGTGTGGTCAAAGTCCAGGGCACCTTCCACCGGGGTGTAAGCGGCAAAGCCGGCCTCTTCTCCCTCTACGGTGAGAACATAGCGCTGACCGGCCTCATCATGCGAAATAGTGTGTGCCATTTTCGGAATCACTTCCCTCTCATGGTTGTGAAGCGTCGTCATTGCAAACGACTCTTAGGATGTAACCCAGATAACAGCTCTCGCTTCGGATTAATTCCGAATCCCGGCTAATTCTGCACTAGCGGGGGTTCGCCCGGGTGCTCGTCGGCACGCCCGACAGCGACACGGCACGGGACATCGCCCTTCGCGACCTTAGTCGCAGCCTCCCCCTCTGCCCACCCCGGGCTGACGGCCTCAGCGAGCGGGCCTGCCAGATCCGCCATTTCGCAGTGAGACAGCCCCGGAGCCACCACACTGATGCGGTAACGCTTCCGATCCCCCGGATCCATGCCCGGGTTGGCCTCCGCCCACAAATCAGCGAGCGAAGAGGTGCGCCCCACATCGGGCATGACATCCTCGTAGACGTTGACGTCCTGATCCGGAATCAGTTCCGCGAGCACCCCACGAACCTTCTCAGCAGCCGATTGGCTGCCCTCAGCATCCGTGTAGACGAAGATGCGCACGACCCACGGCAGCGTCTTATCGTCGGACAGCGTTCCTGCTGAGGCGAATTCCTTACTCATGCACAACATCCTATCCGCTAGGGTGTGTACGCGGTTTAATTTCCCCCACTTTAAGTTTTTCGCACGGCTCGATGCACTGTGCTTTACGACGATCCCCGCGACAAACACCTGGTAAAACAAAGAATCCCCAGCCCGTTTCCGGACTGGGGATTAATTGTGGCCAGAAGCGGGATCGAACCGCTGACCTTCCACTTTTCAGGCGGACGCTCTACCGACTGAGCTATCTGGCCAGACTTGAATTTAATCAAGTGGCGACCCTGACGGGACTTGAACCCGCGACCTCCGCCGTGACAGGGCGGCGCGCTAACCAACTGCGCCACAGGGCCTTAAATGCCGTGCTCAACTTTCTGGATTACCAGCGCTGTGCACGAGTTGTTACTCTACAGAACAGCGCTGAACATAAGCAAATCGCCAGTTCATGGCAGATATTTTAAGTTGAAAACTGACATCCAGCCCCGGGTCTCGGGGCAACCTAGACTGTGGCAAAAGCTCTCCCCACCAAACCCGGGTAAAGCCCCCCCCTCTCCCCCAGTGTCACTGATGCGAGTTACTGACTACGTTTATGGCTGGCGGCGTTGGGGCGATGCGAGTTACTGACTACGTTTATGAC
>NZ_KV806703.1:160517-202389 GCF_001811805.1 Corynebacterium sp. HMSC064E08 | reverse complement strand
ATAAACTCATACAGTTTCACATTTGCAGCCCGTAGTTTTTGGCTTCTCACCAGTCACCATCTTGAGAGTCAGACACACTTTTTGTCCATTACCCACGCCGACGCCCAGCGCACCACTAACCAAAAGCAAAAAACGCCAGCTCCAACCGGAACTGGCGTTTAGAATTGCGACCCTGACGGGACTTGAACCCGCGACCTCCGCCGTGACAGGGCGGCGCGCTAACCAACTGCGCCACAGGGCCATCATGATTTTTAGTGGTACTCCCAACGGGATTCGAACCCGTGTTGCCGCCGTGAAAGGGCGGAGTCCTAGGCCTCTAGACGATGGGAGCCCGACTTAACGCTGCAAAGAGTTGCCCACTCAGTGGCACACTCCGCGTACACCTGCAGTGTATGAACATTGCATTTGCGCGCGCTCTTGGCAACGTAAAGAACTATAGAGGATAAGTACCCTTTTCCCAAAATCCACGGTTGAACTGGAGTTTCTTACTATTTCCGCGGACGCTACTAGTACTCAGATAAGCTCGCAACTATGGCAATTCCGGATTTCATTGTTCAGCTCCGTGAAAAAGTGGGCCACGCTCCGCTCTGGCTCCCCGGTGTCACGGCTATCGTCATTCGCGATGTTCCGCCGAATGCACCGATGTACGCCTTGCCCGAGGTCTTGCTGGTTCGTCGCTCCGATAATGGTGAATGGACCCCAGTCACCGGAATTATCGACCCGGACGAGCAGCCTCACGACGCCGCCGTGCGAGAGGTAAAGGAAGAAACGGGACTCGATGTCACAGTTGAGGCCCTGCTTGGAACTGGCGCCGTTGGCCCTATCGAACACCTCAACGGCGATGTTTCCTCATATCTGGATATCTCCATGCGCTGCAGCGTTGTTGGCGACGACGTCCCCTATGTCGCTGATAATGAATCCACTGATGTCGGATGGTTCCAGATCTCACAGATGCCACCGATGATGCCACGCTTCCGCCTGATAGTCGCCGATGCAGTGGCGCAGCTTAAGCACCCGGCGGGCTTTAAACCGCGCATGGGTTACCACAAGCGGGAGAAGTAGGTGCCACAGAGGGAAAAATACAGGCAAGATACGACAAAACCCCAGGCCGTTGATGACCTGGGGTTTTTCGTGCTTGTGGGCCCTGCGGGGCTCGAACCCGCGACCTGCGGATTAAAAGTCCGTAGCTCTACCAGCTGAGCTAAAGGCCCGCGCAACAAAATAGCCTAGCAATTACGCGCTTGTTTTTAATAATTGCCCTCCGGAGTTTTGCCCTGCCCGCGTCGATAAGTTCACACCCCGGAACTTTTTACCCCTCCTGTCCGACTGAATTAATAAGCAGGAATACTGCGGGCACTTGATGCAGGCTTCGACAAATCCGACGAAGTACACGCATCGTTTATGTCTACTTTTTCAGTCGAGGAAACATGGATGTCGTCGATATATCTCGTTGGCAATTTGGCATAACCACCGTCTACCACTTCATTTTTGTCCCACTGACAATTGGTCTAGCTCCGCTCGTCGCGCTCATGCAGACACTGTGGGCCACGACGAAAAATGACCTTTGGTACCGAGCGACGCGGCTTTTCGGCACCATCTTCATTATTAACTTCGCCATGGGCGTAGCCACGGGTATCGTCCAGGAATTCCAGTTCGGTATGAACTGGTCGGAGTACTCCCGCATGATCGGTGATGTCTTCGGCGGCCCGCTGGCTCTTGAAGGCCTCATCGCATTCTTCCTGGAATCCACTTTCCTGGGACTGTGGATTTTCGGCTGGGGGCGTATTCCCACCTGGATGCACACGCTCTCGATTTGGATTGTCGCTATTGCGGTGAATATCTCGGCGTATTTCATCATCGTCGCCAATTCGTTCATGCAGCATCCTGTAGGCGCGGTCTACAACCCGGAAACCGGCCGCGCAGAGCTTACAGACTTTGGCGCACTGTTGACCAACTCCACTGCCTTGGCAGCTTTCCCGCATGCCGTGGCCAGCTCTTTCCTTACCGCCGGCACGCTCGTTGTCGGCGTCAGTGGCTGGTGGCTGGTTCAGAGCCGCCGCGGTGGCCAGAGCAATACTGTTCACGAATGGACGTTTCACAAGTCCATGAAGGTCGGGCTCTGGACAACTGTGCTCAGCTCGCTGGCGGTGTTTATCACCGGCGATATCCAGGCCAAGCTTATGTTCGAGCAGCAGCCGATGAAGATGGCATCGGCCGAGTCCCTGTGCCACACGCAGACAGATCCAATGTTCTCGATTCTGACCGTCGGTACGCACAACAATTGCGACTCGGTGCTGCATCTCATCGAGGTGCCATGGGTGCTGCCTTTCCTGGCCGAGGGCAAGTTCAGTGGCGTCACGCTCCAGGGCGTGCAGGACCTGCAAGAAAAAGCTGAGGCGGTCTTCGGCCCAGGCAATTACTCTCCGAATCTGTTCGTCACATACTGGTCTTTCCGCGCCATGATTGGGCTCATGGTCGGTTCTCTGGCTATCGCGTTTTTCGCTTGGCTATTTACTCGCAAGGGGCGCGTGCCGACGGGCAAGCGAGCCCGCATTTTCGCCGCTTGCAGTATCCTCGCGATTCCGTTCCCGTTCTTGGCCAGCAGCGCTGGCTGGATCTTTACGGAGATGGGCCGTCAGCCCTGGATTGTGCACCCGAACCCGGATCACGCGGGCGACCCGCGCACCGAGCTGATTCGCATGACCGTCGATATGGGTGTGTCCGACCACGCACCGGCCACGGTGATTATCACCCTGGTGGGCTTTACCCTGCTCTACCTGATTTTGGCAGTGGTGTGGTTCTGGTTGATTCGCCGCGCAGTTATTGCCGGACCTCCGACCGAATCCGCTGAGGCTATCAACGCCATCGGCAATGACCCCGAGCACGCTGGCCCGTCGTCACCAATCGCTACCAATCTGGGCGCGATCATCTCGTCTCCGGTTCGATTCAACAAGGTCCATGCCCAGTCCGCTGCCAGCCCCGACTCCGAAGTCTCCGCGACTGAGGACACAAAGTAGATAAGGATGTATCTCTGACATGTTCGGATTAGATCTTCCCGTTTTGTGGTTTATCCTGATCGCGTTCCTCTTCGCTGGCTACTTCCTGCTCGAGGGCTTTGACTTCGGCGTCGGAATGCTGCTGCCGTTCGTTGGCCGCGATGAACCGCGTCGTAAAGCGATGCTCGGAACTATCGGGCCGGTATGGGACGGCAACGAAGTGTGGCTAATTACCGCTGGCGGCGCGCTCTTCGCGGCATTTCCGGAATGGTATGCGTCCATGTTTTCCGGCTTCTACCTGCCGCTCTTCCTGATTCTGGTGGCGTTGATTGTCCGTATTGTCGGGCTGGAATGGCGCTTCAAAGTCAACGATGAGCGCTGGCGCGCCTGGTGCGACCGCGCAATCATCTTCGGCTCCTGGTTGCCGCCGATTCTGTGGGGCGTAGCGGTCGCGAACCTGGTGCGTGGTGTCCCGCTGAATGCCGACAAGAACTTGGACTCCGGCTTTAGTACCCTGCTCGGGTTGCTGAACCCGTACGCCCTGGTCGGCGGGATTGCGTTTGCGGCTGTGTTCGCTCTTCACGCAGTTACGTTCCTGCGGCTGAAGACCGCCGGCAAGCTACGCGACGAGGTCGGCAACGCCGCTCGAATTCCGGCACTGTCGGCGCTGATATTTGGCGGCGTGTTCCTCATCTGGACACAGCTGGGCTACGGAAAGACCTGGCTGTGGGCTGTTGTCGTCATCGCCGTCGCGGGGTTGGTCATTGCCATCTCCGCAACCGTAGGCAACCGCGATGGCATCGCTTTTTCCGCAACCGCGGTCACCGTAGTCGCCGTCACCACCGTTGTCTTCGGCGCCATGTACCCGTATCTGATGCCGACGACGCTTGCCGACGGCGTTTCCCTCGATATCTGGAATTCCGCCTCTAACCCTTACACGCTGAAAATCATGACCTGGACCGCGCTGGTGATTACCCCACTGGTGATTGCCTACCAGGCGTGGACATACTGGGTATTCCGCAAGCGGTTGATGGCTGAACGTAGGGTCTCGCAGTAGACCGTCCGTTGGAGGTTAGTTTCTAAAAAGTGGCACCTGTCGATCCGAAACTATTCAAGCTGTCGGCCCCAGCCTGGCGTTGGGTCATTTTCGCGGGCGCACTGACCGCCGCGAGCACAGGTGCCACAATCGCGTTGGGGCTGGCAATCGGCACTATTACGGCGCAGGTTCTGGGTGAGGCAACTCCTAATTGGACATTATTCGCGCTGATAGCCACGGCCGCTGTATTCGTTCGGGTGGCCTGCTCCTACGCGCTCGTGCGTTTCGGCCAATCTGCGGGTGCACGCGTGGCCACAGACCTGCGCAGCCGGGCACTGCGAGCCCTGGCTCTGCGCGATCCTCGCACTGTCGACACCGCGCACTGGCGCGCATTGCTTTCGGTCGGGCTCGATGGTGTGGCCGTCTACGTGGCGGAATTCCTCCCCGCACTGGTGGCCGCAGCGCTGGCTACCCCGATGGCACTGGCCGCGGTCGCTTGGTTGGACCTCCCATCTTTTGCCATCGCGGTTGTCACGCTGCCTCTTATTCCGCTGTTCATGTGGCTGGTAGGTCGCCTCACTGAGGGCCGCACAGAACGTCGTCTGGCCGACATCGGCACCGTGCGTGGCCAAATCCTCGACCTGGTCATCGGCCTGCCAACTCTCAAAGCGCACAACATGGCCGATGCCCCCAGCGAGGAAATCAAGCGCCTGTCGGCCCGCCACCGGAAATCCACCATGGAGGTCCTGCGCATCGCTTTCCTCTCCGCGGCGGTCCTGGAATTCCTCGCCACCCTGTCAATTGCCCTCATCGCCGTCGGCATCGGTTTCCGACTTCTGGGAGGCCACATGACACTGGCGACCGGCCTGGCAGTGCTCATCATCGCCCCAGAAATCTATGGCCCGGTGCGCCAGGTTGGCCAGAAATTCCACGCCGCCCAGGACGGTGTGGTCGCTGCCACCGAAGTCACAGAACTGTTAGACAAGGACGCTGGCCAGACTCCGAACTCCACAGGCACCGCCTCTGAAACGATGGAGGAGGTGGACGAAGGAACGTCGTCAAGCAGTGTCCCCAACGCCCCTACGGTCGTGTTCGAACGCCTTTCCGCGCCGGGGCGAGACGGCGTGCGGCCAAGTGAATTAAGCGCCATCGCGCGGCCGGGCACAGTGACGGTGCTGGCGGGGCCGAACGGCGTGGGCAAGACGACAGCGCTGCTTGCGGTCGCCGGCATCGTGCACGAGGGGTTGAAAGGCTCCGTAACTATTCGCGACGGCCAGCGCATTCTCCGTGCCCAGGATCTGCTGCGGCGCATCGCGTGGCTGCCCCAGCGCCCAGTGTTGGACGCAGCGACGGTGGGAGACAATTCGCGGCGCTCGCTCGGGCAACGTCAGCGGGAGGCGCTTCGGCGCGAGCTTGCCGACGACACCCGCGACCTCGTCCTCCTCGATGAACCGACAGCTCACCTGGATACCGACAGTGCGCAGTCCATGATTAGGCTCCTGCGCGCACGTGCCCGGCGCGGAGCCACGGTGATTGCCACCAGCCATGATCCGCTGTTGATTGCGGCCGCCGATGGTGTGGTGGAGGTGCAGTCGCGATGACTACTCTGCAAGCGCTTCGTCGCCTGGTGAAACCCCGCGACCTGGTGTGGCCGGTGTTGGCGGGCACCATCACGCTGCTGTCCGCGTTGAGCCTGACAGTGGTGTCGGCGTGGCTGATTACGCGTTCCTGGCAGATGCCGCCACTGATGGACATCACCTTGGCGGTCACGTCTGTGCGCGCGCTGGGTATTTCGCGAGCTGCGTTTCGATACCTCGACCGGTTGGTCTCCCACGATGTGGCGTTGCGAACCGCCGAGCGCTCGCGCGTGAAGCTATGGGAGCATTTCGTGGCCGACCGTACGCTGGCGCTGCGTGAGCGTTCCGATATTGTCACAGCGCTCGGGGCGAATATTGACGCACTTGCCGATGCCGTCGTGCGTTCAATAGTGCCCGCGTTGGTGGCGCTTATGACCTCCCTCATCGCCGTCATCTTTGTGGCTCTACTCTCGCCTGCCGCTGCGGTTCTCCTGGCGGTGGGACTGCTTCTGGCCGGCGGTGTTGCTCCTTACCTGACGTATCGCGCCACTGCGCGCTCAAGTCAGCGTCGCGCGGCCGCGATGCAGTCGCATGCTGCTGCCGTCGAAGCGCTGCTTTCCGACGCCGCCGGCCTGCGTATCCACGGCCAGTTGGATGAGGCAGTCTCTGCCGCGTCATCCTCCAGCAAAACGGTTGCGGCCATCGATGACGCCACAGGTCGAGCAAATGCCCGCGCCTCCGCACTGAGCACCGCGGCCAGCGTGTTGACCGCTGTCCTGACCGTGGTCGTAGCGTCATGGTTGGTGACGGATTCGGCCGGGGGCGCTGGCGGCGGTTTGCTGCACTCTCCCGAGTGGCTGACGGTTCTGGTTCTGGTGCCGCTGGCGGCTTTTGAGTCGGTTGGTCCGCTGCCAGCTGCTGCGCAAACACTGGCGCAATCGAGGGAAGCCTTGCTGACGCTCGCGTCAAGTGCGAGTGAATCAGGGGAAGCGGATGCCATGCGCTCAGCCCCAGTCCCCACAGCGCCAATCCACACGTCCCCGCTCGCTCAGAACCACCTGACAGTTCGGCCAACTCTGCAGGTTCAAGACTTAATCGTGGGCTACCCCGACGACAACAGTTCGAATACTGCGGAAGAGCCCGCTGCCCAGCCAGCTCAACTGCCGATGCAAAACTTCGAGGTCACCTTTGGCGACTACCGGGAGATCACGGCGCCGTCGGGAAGCGGAAAGACCACGCTGCTGAAGACAATCGCCGGACTAATCCCGCCGGTTGCGGGCACGGTGACTATCACTGACGGAGACGGACGTGAGCTGTGGCGCAGTGCGGCAAGTGCCGGAGAGCCCCACGTAAACACGGAGCAGTGCGACTTGGTGCGTTTTATCGCCGAGGATGAGCACATTTTCGCCACGACGGTGCGGGACAACATCTCTATTGGTAACCCGCAGGTCAGCGACGATGACATCTACTCCGTACTGGACGCCGTGGGCCTGCGCAATTGGGTCGATGCCGCACCCGACGGCCTGGACACGATTCTGGACAGCGGCGCGGACAGTCTCTCGGGTGGTCAGCGGCGCAGGCTCATTCTCACCCGGGCACTTGTCAGCACAGCGCCAATCCTGCTTCTCGACGAACCCACCGAACACCTCGACGAAGAGTCGAACCACATCCTGGAAATTCTTCGGAATACCACCGACCTGCCCGGTGGGAGGGGTCGCCGGACGGTGATCGTCGTCAGGCATCCGCGGACGCAGCGCTAACCGGGGCGATTCAACCGGCCGCCCAAAACAGATTCGAAAACGGCAGTTCAGCGTGACACAATACTGTACGTGTTAGATACCTCCACGAGTCCACTCAGCGCCGCCAAGCCCGCCGATGCCACGTCCGCGCACATGCACATCGGCCCCTTTGAGCTCGCTTCCCCCGTGGTACTCGCTCCGATGGCCGGTGTCACCAACGTGGCATTCCGAACGCTGTGCCGCGAGCAGGAGCTGCAGCGTACAGGCACGGTCTCGGGCCTCTATGTCTGCGAGATGGTCACCGCGCGAGCACTGGTCGAGCACAACGAGAAGACCATGCACATGACCACCTTCGCGCCTGACGAAAACCCGCGCAGCCTGCAGCTCTACACCACTGACCCGAAGTGGACCTACGAGGCCGCAAAGATGATTGTCGACGAAAACCTCGCCGACCACATCGATATGAACTTCGGCTGCCCGGTACCGAAGGTCACTCGCAAGGGCGGCGGCTCGGCACTGCCGTATAAGCGCCGTCTCTTCGGCAACATCGTCGCCGCAGCGGTAAAAGCCACTGAGGGCACGGACATCCCGGTGACCGTGAAATTCCGCGTCGGTATCGACGACGAGCACCACACGCATCTCGATGCCGGCCGCATCGCCGCTGAGATGGGCGCCCAGGCTGTGGCTCTGCATGCCCGCACCGCAGCGCAGCGCTACTCCGGCCACGCTGACTGGTCGCAGATCGCGCGGCTGAAGGAGCACATGGTCGACTCCGGCTACAGCGATATCCCGGTGCTTGGCAACGGCGACATCTTTGCCTCCACCGATGCCCGCAAAATGCTCGACGAGACCGGCTGCGACGGTGTCGTCGTCGGTCGCGGCTGCCTTGGCCGCCCGTGGCTGTTCGCGCAGTTGTCCGCCGAGCTGCGTGGCGAAGAAGTGCCGCCGGCACCAACATTTGGTGAGGTCGCGGGGATTATCCGTCGTCACGCGGAACTGCTCGTGGAGCACGAGGGCGAGCGTAAAGGCTGCCGCGACCTGCGCAAGCACATTGCCTGGTACCTGCGGGGATACCCTGCCGGTAGTGAGGTGCGGAAGTCTCTTGCGCGCGTCGATTCGCTGGCAACGCTCGACGAGATTCTCGCACCGCTTTACGACGGCCCCAGCGCCCACGCCCGCCCGGAGGACGCCGACGGCGCCCGCGGCCGACAGGGGTCCCCTGCAAAGGTGGTCTTGCCGGAGGGCTGGCTGGACGACCCGGAGGACGACACCGTGCCTGAAGGCGCGGAGATTATGCACTCCGGTGGCTAAGCTTCGGTTCTGAGCGAGTGTTTACATAACTTTACGAGGGGTAATTGGGGGCTCCCCACTAACGCGCGACGTTGTTGAGGATTGCCTACTATGGAACGCATGCGCACTGTCTACCGAGAACAAATGGACAACTTGGCTCACAGCCTGATTGTGATGTGTGACCGAGTTGGCTCCATGCACAAGCTTGCGAACAAGGCCCTCTTCGAGGCTGATTTGGTCTCGGCTGAAACAGTTCTTTCCCAGATTGATTCTCTCGAGGACCTGCGCCAGGATGCGGAGCAGCGAGCCTTCGAGCTGTTGGCCCGCGAAGCTCCTGTGGCTGGTGATCTCCGACAGATTGTCAGTGGCCTCTACATTGTCGAGGACATCTCCCGCATGGGCGCGTTGAGTGTGCATATTGCCAACGTTGCCCGGCGTCGCCACCCGAACAAGGCACTGCCGGAGCCCGTGGAGGGGTTCTTCCGCGAGATGGCCTCCGTATCTGAGCAGATGACGCACGAAACCCGTCAGGTGCTCATCGACTACGACGTTGACCAGGCATTGGCCTTGGATAAGACCGATGACAGCATCGATGACATTCACCAGCACCTGTTTACGCTGACCAACGACGATAATTGGCCGCACTCCCCTGCGCAGACAGTGGATGTCACCCTGCTGAGCCGCTTCTACGAGCGCTACGCGGATCACGCCGTCGAGGTTGCCGCCCGAATTATTTACCTGGCCACCGGTTACAAGCGCGATGTCTACCTGGACAAGCTCGAGGATGAGCGCGACCAGCGCAGCTTTAACCAACGCCTGCAGGCCTTGGAGCGTCACCTGCGGATGTAGGTTCGTGAAGCTGCAGGCTGTTGGGAGGCTGGGTGTTGGGCTGCTCGGCGGGCTGGGTGTTGGGCTGAGCTGTAGAGATGTTGGGGGCTGTTGAGCTGCGTCGATGGGCCAACTGGCACGGGGTTTTAAACCGAAGTGGAGCTGTTTTTAAGCCACACCAGGCTAAACACTGCCCCAGCCACAACACCGCCTCAAACCGAGAAACTGACTAGGTTTATGACACTTTACCGCCTGTAAACGCTATTCACCTGTCATAAACCTAGTCAGTAACTGTTTGTGCGATTACTTTTCGCGTTAGATGTCTGGAGAATGCCGATTCCTATATCGTGTCCATCCCCGCGGCCCAAGAGACAGCCGCTACTCAAGAGACAGCAACAAAAGACTTCTTTGACATTAAATCTGGGGTGACTGCCAGAACTCCCTGATCTGCCCCATCAATGGGCACAACGATTACCACGTTACCTGCGATTTCGCCGTTCTCATACACCGTCTCGAGGGTGTCAAACTCGTCAGGCGCCACCGCCCAAAGCTCCGTTTCGTCCGTGGTTTGGCCACCTGCAGTTACATAATTAATACCAAGCCAGGAACTCTGCCCCTGAGGGTCATTCCCCTTGTACTTTGCAGTAACATGCACAAGTCCGTATACAAACCCCTCTGGAGCAGGGTCATTGAACTGATTTTCCGCCAGAACCTCATCGTTAGCGTTTAGATTTACGCTATCGATAGTAATGGCCCACTGCTCACTTTCGATGGTCGTTCCAATCGGCAACGGATTCTCCCGACTACTGCCCGCAGCACCAGAATCGGAAGAATCAGATTTGCTTCCATCCGGGCTAGAGGCAGTCGTATCCCGATTGAACGCATCATCCACGGCATTGCCTACCGAAGAAACAAATACAATTGGCGCAATGAGCAATCCCAACACAGAAAGAATCAGAGCGATAAGAGCTGGTTTTTTGGTAGTTGCGCGCTGAAACAGTCCGACGACCGATAAAATAAATGCAACCGGTAGCGCCACCCAACCAATAATCAAAGCCCCCGGGATACAACCGAGTAAACCAATAATCGCAACTACAAGTGCAATGTAACCGACAATTGGCTTCGGCGCTTTCTCTTCGGCGATTACTGGCCAAGATTGCTCACCCACAGGGGAAAACTGAGGATTGAACTGCGCGTTTTGCTGGTTATCCATAATTGAATAACTCCTATGTAAATATATTTACCCAGATCCCTCTACAGTTTTCCGGGGGACGCTCGATTGCGTCTTCGGAAGATTACCCCGCCCGATAACAAACAGACAATTCCGCCCCAAAACAAACATTATTTTCACCCCCGGCCCCACACCGAAACAAACAGCAATCTCATAAACTGCAACAACAATAAGAGCCCCGTACCTCGCGTGAACACGCGTGAAGTACGGGGCTCTTTTTGGCTTATTACGGCATACGCAAAGCGTTTAACCGAAGCGACCGGAGATGTAGTCCTCGGTTTCCTTCTTGTCTGGATTCTCGAAGATCTTCTTGGTCGGGCCAACCTCAACCAGGCGACCCGGCTTACCGGTTGCCTCGAGGGAGAAGAATGCGGTCTGATCGGACACACGAGCTGCCTGCTGCATGTTGTGGGTCACGATGACGATGGTGAATTCTTCCTTCAGCTCATGAATCAGGTCCTCGATTGCCAGAGTGGAAATCGGGTCCAGTGCGGAACACGGCTCGTCCATCAGCAGAACTTCCGGCTCAACTGCAATTGCGCGTGCGATGCATAGACGCTGCTGCTGACCACCAGAGAGGCCGCCACCCGGCTTGTCCAGGCGGTCCTTGACCTCATCCCAGAGGTTGGCGCCGCGCAGGGACTTCTCGGCAACCTCCTGGAGATGAGCCTTGTTCTTAACACCGGCCAACTTCAGGCCAGCCACGACGTTGTCCTCGATGGACATGGTCGGGAACGGGTTCGGACGCTGGAACACCATACCGATGGTGTTACGAACGGAGACCGGATCGATCTTCGGGCCATAGATGTTTTCGCCGTCGAGAAGCACCTCGCCAGTGACGTAGGCACCCGGGATGACCTCGTGCATACGGTTCAGCGAACGGAGCACGGTGGACTTACCACAGCCGGACGGGCCAATGAATGCGGTAACGGAACGCGGCGGGACGTGCAGGTCGACGTTCTGCACAGCGTGGAAATCGCCGTAGTAGATGTTGACATCGTTAAGGTCTAGGCGCTTAGCCATGGTCTTTCAAAAACCTTCCTTGAAATAGCGGACGTTAGGCGCCCAGCATTAACTGCTCTTGACGGAGAACTTGGCGGATACGAAGCGCGCCAGGATATTGATGAGGGCAATGATGAGAACCAGCGTGAGCGCTGCGCCCCACATCTTGTCGAATGCCGCACCGGTATTACCGGCCTTGTACATGTCCAGCATGAACAGCGGCAGCGAGGACTGCGACTGGCCGAACGGGTTATAGGTGATGATTCGCGAGGTTGCAACCAGGATCAGCATCGGTGCGGACTCACCCATGACGCGTGCGACGGCCAGCATGACGCCGGTGACGATGCCCGACAGTGCGGTCGGGAGCACAATCTTCAAAATGGTCTTCCACTTCGGAACACCCAGAGCGTAAGAGGCTTCACGCAACTCGTGCGGAACGATGCGCAGCATTTCCTCGGTGTTGCGCACAACGATCGGCAGCATCAGCAGAACCAGCGCCAGCGAGACAGCGAAACCGGAACGGCTCATGCCGAACATGACCACCCACATCGAGTAGATGAACAGCGACGCGACGATCGACGGCACACCGGAGAGGATGTCGACCATGAAGGTGGTGACCTTGCCCAGACGGGAGTTACCTGCATACTCGACCAAGTAGATGGCAACGAAGATACCGAACGGCACGGTCATGAGAGTCGTGACCAGAGCCTGAACCAAGGTACCGACGATTGCGTGAGCAACACCACCGGCAGACGCACCAACAGTGACACCACGCTGGGAAGCAGTCCACCACTCACCACTCAGCAGTGACGGGGTGCCTCGGACGACAAGCTCGAAGAGAACCCACACCAGCGGGATCAGGGCAAGAGCCATGCAGCAGTAAATGAGGACCGTGGAGACGTTGTCTGCCACCTTGCGGGAACCCTTAATCTGGGTGAATGCCGACTCCGTGGTGGGGACCATGTCTGCAGGGCCGTGAGGCGAAGAATCAGTAGTTGAACTAGTCATTGTTACTTCTCGTTTCTTTTCCTACGACCTTGCTACTTCTTCGCAATCATTCGGGCTGCGGAGTTGACCACGAAGGTCAGCAAGAACAGCACCAAACCTGCGGACATGTATGCGCCGGCCTTGAGGTTGTCATTGAACTCTGGTGCCGCATTAGCAATTGCGGTTGCGAAGGTGGTACCACCATCGAAAAGCGAGCCACGGAATGCCGAGGACGGGGAGATCACGAGGTAGAGAGCCATCGTCTCACCGAGAGCACGTCCCAGACCCAGCATCGAGCCGGAGATAAAGCCAGAACGACCGAATGGCAGAATAGCCAGCTTGACCATCTCCCAACGGGTCGCACCGAGAGCCAGCGATGCCTCAATGTGACCACGCGGGGTCTGAACAAAGACCTCACGGGTGGTAGCCGCGATAACCGGCAGAATCATAATTGCCAGCACAATGCCACCGGTGAAGAGGTTTCGACCGGTCTCGAATGCCGGCGAGTTTGGGTACAGGGCAAACATCGGGATAAAGCCCAGTGTCTTAGCCAACCACCCGTACAGACCAGCCAAGGCCGGACCGAGAGCCATAAAGCCCCACAGACCGTAAACAATCGACGGCACTGCGGCCAGCAAATCCACGAGGTAACCCAGCGGCTTGACCATCTTCTTTGGAGCATAGGCAGTCAGGAAGATAGCAATACCCAGCGCAACCGGCATAGCCAGAATCAGCGCCAGGATGGAAACCGCGACGGTCACCAGAAACATGTTCGGAATACCGAAGTACATGGCGGAGGTATCCGCCAGGTTCCATCGTTCGGTGTAGGTGAAGAAGTTCGCTTCGTTACGGGACATTGCCGGAACTGCGCGCAGGAGCAGGAACACTGCAATTGCGATGATGGCAGCAGTCACCAATGCGGAAGATCCTACCGCCAGAATCTTGAAGATTCGGTCACCAGGACGAACAACGCCGGACTGAATGGCTTGCTCTTCCGAGCTCTCGTCGCCGGAGGAATCCACCTGCGGTGCTGAGGACTGCAACAGACTGCTGTCTACAGCCTCCTGCTTCCCTTCAATGGGAGTCGAGGAACTCATGATCTCATTTCCTAAGTAGAAGTGATTTGTGCTTCAACGCACATGAAGACCGATTGGCCTCAGTACCCCTCTACGAGCGGTACCCAATCAACTGAGGTGTCGATATATAAAGCCAACCGGTCTACGTCAGGTTTTCGGCCTACAGCTCAGATCTGCGTGGCCGGCTGAAGTGATCCTCGCGCCAACCGGGGTAACAACAGAGCCAACTCTGCTTTCACCCGCGTTGCGCGCAAAGAATTACTTGATAGCGTCAACCGCTGCGGACAGCTTGTCCTTGAACTCACCCTGAACCGGGATGTAACCCAGCTCTTCGAGCTCTGGGCCCTGGCCCTCTTCCAGAACAACCTTCAGGAAGTTCTTAACCAGGTCACGAGTCTGCTCGTCGTAACCAGCGGAGCAGACGATTTCGTAAGTGGTCAGAACCAGCGGGTAAGCGCCTTCCTCGTCCATTGCGAACAGAGCGTCGGTGTCAACAACCATGTTGTGACCCTCAGTCTTGAACGTGACGGAATCCAGAGCCTTACCGACGGTGTCGTTGTTCAGCTCAACCGGACCATGACCGAAGTCCATCTTGGCGATGCCCAGGTCCTTGTCCTCAGCGAAGCCAGCCTCGACGTAGGTGATAGCACCGTCGATGTTGGCGACCTCGTTGACAACACCAGCCGAGCCGTTAGCACCCTGGCCAGTAGCAGTCGGGAAGGACTTGGAAGCCTCGTGCTGCCACTGCTCCGGAGCAGCTGCGCTCAGGAACTTCATGAAGTTATCAGTAGTACCGGACTCCTCAGAGCGGTAGACAACCTTGATGTCCTTCTCCGGAAGATCGACACCCTCGTTGACCTCAGCGATCTTCGGGTCGTTCCACTTGGTGATCTTGCCGTCGAAGATTTCAGCAACCAGAGCCGGGGTCAGAGCGACGTCAACACCCTCGAGGTTGTAGGCAACGGCAACCGGACCGATAACCATCGGCAGGTGCCATGCTTCATTGCCGTCGCAGCGCTTCTTAGCCTCTGCGACCTGGTCCTTGCCGTCCTTCTCCTTCAGCGGGGAGTCAGAGCCAGCGAAAGCAACGGTGCCGGCAATGAACTGAGTCTGACCGGAACCAGAGCCAGATGCGTTGTACGACAGGGTCGAGCCGGTCTCTTCAAACTTGGTGGCAAACAAATCCATGGCGCGCTGCTGCGAGGTAGCGCCCTCGCCCTGCAGCTCACCGGTGACGTCAGCCAGACCCTCAACGTTAGAAGCGCCTTCGCCGCCCTCTTCAGAGCAAGCAGCCAGGGTAAGGCTTGCAACAGCGGCCAAACCAATGACAGATGCCGCACGGTTCTTCTTCAGCACAGTAAATCCTCCGGGGTTTTACACAATGAGTGAAACAGTTCACGTGGAACCGCCACACTCCGGTCCACTGCGCTGAACCTATCTACCGATAGTAACCGGAACCTGTTCAGAACATTAACAATTGGTGAACGGCGCAAGTAATTCTTTATTTATCCTCATTATCCCTGTAAGAGGCCCTAAAATGCGCCCCTGAAACACTGAGGATTGGACAGCATCTCCTCAAAAACACAAGAATCATTGCCCCCGCGCCAGAGGAAAACCACCTAAAACTGAGATAAAGCTAAGCTCCCCCTCCCCAATAACTCGCCTTCAATCCCCCCCCCCAATCGAACCGTCACATCTACGCGCCGTACATCACATCACGGCGGGCCACCTCAAAACCGACCGCACGGTACGTGCGCACTGCCGGCGCATTGTCGCCTTCGACATAGAGAATTACCTTTTCCGCTCCCCGGTTTCGGAGATAGGAAAGCCCAACGTTGGTCAGCCATCGTCCGAGACCACGTCCGCGTGCCTTCGAGCTCAGTCCAATCACATACACCTCGCCAGTTGGCACAGACTCCTCGGCATGCCACTTCGTCCAGTGGAAACCGCAAATCTCCTCCGCACTGTCGCGCGCCCCGGCCACATCCGCAGCAAAGAACACGCCCTCCGGGTCGAACCACTGCACGTTCCGAGCGCGATCGAGTTGTGGCTGCGACCAACCGCCCTGCTCCGGATGCCAGTCAAACGCCTCATTATTCACAGCCAACCACACCCGATCCACGGCCGCCTCACCCCACTTCGCGCGTGCCGCAGTCAGGGTTAGCGCTTCAACATCATCGCGCTTATCGACGGCCCCCGCAGCCTTCTCCAACGCTGAGCTCGAAATGGACATCTGCAACAGCTCGCGGATGACCTTGCGTCCCGTCAACTCTGCCAAACGACTGGCACCGGCGACATCACCGTGAGCCCAGACAGGCAGGCGCTCGCCGACCTCAGCATCGATGTGCGCAAGCAGCTTCGCCCCCACTCCTTGCTTACGAAACTCCGGGTCAACAACCATCTCCACAGCATCCGGCGCAACGGCGGCCAGGCCCAAGTAACGGTCGTTCTCAATAATCGCAAAGTGTCGATGCCCGAAAGATTCGTCGTCAAGCCCTCGGACGAAAGCCTCGCCGAACGCCTCCACGCCGTCGGCGGAGTGGGCGTGCTGCAGTAGCGTATCGGCGGCGGTGGTGTCTACGTCAAGCAGTTCGGTTACGTTCATACGCCCCACCCTATACACAGCAGCGAATTCAACACTTCCCCGATGTCGTCTGAGCCAAAAGCGATGGGGTACTAATAGAGTGTGTCCATTTCCCGACGACAGAAGAAGATCGGTGGCTCTATCCTCGCCGTTGCCGCGCTGGTGATTGCCACCGACATGGGCTTCGCCAGCCATGCGGAGTACAAGCTCTCCGAGCATATTCAGGAGACTGCTCAGCTGGAGATGACCCCATACGTCGCCATTGGTGGCAAGGCCTACTTGTCTTCCTTTGTTACGGGTAAGTGGAGCTCCGTAACCTCGCGCATCCGCGATGTCGAGGTGCCCGACTTCGGCTTGGTATCTCTGGAGTACGGAGCTTCCAACGTAAAGATCCCGGCATCGGCAGTGCTCAGCGGTAATTTCCCAGAATCGCCGACGAAGCAGTACTTCACTAAGCTCTCGCTCGACGGTGTCTCTCTGGGAAACAAGCTGGGACTGACGGACTTGAGTATCCAGAGCCTGAAGGACTCCTCCCCCACCGGCGGCTGGGAGACCGAGGCTATCTTAGAGGCCACGCCAGCCGGATGGCAGGGAAAAACCCAGGTTACGGCGAAGTTGCGCATTGTCAGCCGCGACGTGGTCATTACGCCGATGGAGATTATTTCTGCGCCCTCGTCCCCAACGGATTCTAAAAGCCACGTCAAACCTGAGCTGTCTGAGGCTGATACGCAGCACATTATGGACACCTTCGCTCTGACACTGCGGGATTCAGATATACCGATGGGCATGCCGGCGACTCGCGTGTACGTGTCGGGCGGTTCTATCACCATCGAAGGCGAACAGATTCTGTGCACCGTGTCGCCAACAAACTTCATGCCGCCGACATCCCAGCAGGATGCCGAGGCGTCAGCTCAATCCACGGAGAAGCTGCCGGAGAAGAACTGTCGGGTGCGTCGCTAAGGCCGTCGTCAAGCATCGCCGTTAAGCGTCGGTGCAGCGTTAGCACCATGCGACAACAGCCCATACATGGCCACAAGAGCTTCAGCGGTAGAGTGTGAAGCATGACCGAGAAGAATGGCAGCAACCAGACAGACGCCGCTGCACAGGAGCCTGCAGCTGCGGAAGCCCCTCGCCTCGACGGCAACGAGGCCATCAACCGCGCGGCCGAACAGGCCAAGAGCACCGCTACGCGCAACATCACTGAGCTTGAGGGGCTCCCGATCCCCGACGAGACCGCTAACCTGCGCTTCGGCCCGAATATTCACGACGGCCTGCTGGCACTACTGCCGCTGGTCGGCGTGTGGCGCGGTGAGGGGCAGGCGAACACTGTCGTCGACGGCGAGTACAACTTCGGCCAGCAGCTCATTTTCAGCCACGATGGCGAGAACTACCTGAAGTATGAGTCGCGCATCTGGAAGCTGGACGAAGAAGGCAAGCCGACCGGCCCTGACCAGCGCGAAACAGGATTTTGGCGCATTAACAACGAGGACGAGATTGAGTTCATCTGCGTCCACTCCACCGGCGTCACTGAGATCTACTACGGCAAGCCGGTTTCCGAGCGTGCATGGGAACTGCAGGCAGCCTCCACAATGGTCACTGCTACCGGTCCTGCATCCCTTGGCCCGGGCAAGCGCCTCTACGGTCTGATGCCGAACAATGATCTCGGGTGGGTAGACGAGCGCCTGCGGGATGAGGAATTCGCTCCCCGCATGTCCGCGCAGCTCAAGCGCTACGCGGGCTAGGTTCTCCCCGCTTTACGACGGGCGTTGTGGGGCCCTACTGCGTCGCCCAACTGCATCAAGCCCTACTATTTGGGGCCCTACTGCGTCGCCAGCGCCTTGTCACACAGGTCGCGGAATTCCTTTTCCGCGATTGCATCCGGCTGCCGGATGGGCTCACCATCGATGGACTTAACCACGACCGCGATACGCACCGAAGACACCAGCCATACCGCATCGGCGGTGAATAGGTCCCCGGGCACCAGGACCGTCGGGGTGACTTTCCAGCCGCAGTTGGCGGCTGTTTCAAACAGCGCTGCCTGAGTTGTGCCCGGCAGCACTCCTTCACCGGGGTTGGGAGTCAGCAGTTCATTGCCGCGCTGAACGATGATGGTCGATGTTGGGCCTTCCAAGAGCTTGCCCTCTGCGGACATGAAGATGACATCGTCAAAACCCTTGGACTTGGCATAGCGCAAAGCGGCCATATTAGCTGCGTATGACAACGTTTTCGCGCCGATGAGCGCCCACGGTGCACGGGAGCCAAGGTCGAGCGAGAAACCGCGCTCTGCAAGCATGACCGATACCGGCTTCAGACGGTTTTCCGCCACCTTTTCCGCGGAGCTAGCCAAAACGTAGCCAGTCGGCTCTCCGGTGGACTCACGACCACGCGAGTACACCCACCGCAACGTCGCATCCCCCTCAATTGACCTATCGCGCAACTCCTGTAGTGCGACCTCGGTAGCCGCCCGCCACTGCTGCAGATCTGGGGTTGGCAAATCCAGCATTAGCGCTGACGATGCGAATCGCTTCTCGTGCCGGTCAGTATTACAGGTATGACCACCCCTGACCAGGAGTGTTTCAAAAACTCCGTCGCCGCGAATAGCTCCGAGATCATCCGCGTAGAGGAACGGCTGTCCTGCCTCGACAGCAACCGGGCCGCCGTCTGCGAAGACGTCGATAAGCACTAGAGAAGAAAGCGAATCCGTCATACACACAAGCTTAATCCATGCTTAATTTGAGGATTTCTGGTTAACATGAGGGAGTGAGTGTTGAGTATGTAAGTCCTTTGATGTCTCACGTGGCTGGCGCCGCTGCCCTCGAACTGGGCGGACAGATGGAAGGTTTGGAGAAGGCCTCAGAGAACGCCCCAGACGGAAACTCAGCGAAAAACGTTGAGCAAACCACAGGGCAAGCTAGCGTGGCATGGCACTACGGCCGTCCGCTGGTAGAGCAACGTCACCTGCAGGAGGACTGCGGCGTAGTAGATCGCTCGTACTACCGCGTTATTGAGGTCACTGGCGAGGATCGCCTGACCTACCTCAACACACTTTTTTCGCAGAAGGTCGACGAAGCCGCTCCCGGCACTGTCACTGAAGCACTGAACCTGGATGCAAACGGTCACGTTCTCCATCACATGACGCTGACTGTTTTGGACGATTCCGTGCTTATCGACGTGCCCCCTTCCGGCTTCGACTCCCTGTTGAAGTACCTGAACATGATGGTGTTCTGGTCCAAGGTGGAAATTGCTGAGGTAGAAAGGGCGATTATTTCCGTCATGGGGCCGAATGCCCCTGAGGTCCTGGTAGCCGCTGGTCTCGCATTCCCGCAGGTGGGTAAAGCTACGACTGTGGGACATTCCTACGTCCGGCACCTGCCGTGGCCACGCGGCGGGCGTGTGGATGTGCTCGTACGCCGACAGGATTTAGTCGGTGCTTGGGACGCGCTGGTGGCCGCTGGCGCCTCCCCAGTCGGCCTGATGGGCTGGGAGGCCGAACGCGTAGTCTCCTTGCGGCCCGAGCTGGGAATCGACGTAGACGAGAAGATGATTCCGCATGAGGCTCCCCGCTGGATTGCTTCTGAATTCGACACGGCTGCCGTGCACTTGGACAAGGGCTGCTATCGCGGCCAAGAGACGGTATCACGTGTCCACAATGTTGGTCGCTCCCCACGAGTTTTGGTGATGCTGCAGCTCGACGGCTCGGCCACCCTGCCGGAAACCGGCAATCCAGTGATGATGGGCAAGCGCGCCGTGGGCCGCGTGGGCACCGTCGTGCAACATGCCGATTACGGCCCGATTGCTTTGGCTCTGCTTAAACGCTCAGCTCAGGAGCGCGAGGGCCTTGTGGTGGGTGACTGCGCCGTGGCCGTCGACACTTCCTCCATCGACCGCGTTGAGCAGCTGCCGCCGGGCCGTGTGGCCATCAACCGCCTGCGTGGGAAATAGGTAACAGGAAATAGGTAAAGCCACCAGACAGAGTGGTGAAAAAATAACTTTTTCCATTCTTTTTCAGAAAGGACATTTCCCCAGGCCACAGCACATATTGAGTTGTCTGAGCGCGAGGACACGACCCACTATGGGCCTCCCCGCGTAACCCCTTCGTCTAAAAATCGGCTATGGTGTCTTACAGGAATTAACGCAATAAGACATAAGTGGGTCGGCCGTATCCCCGTGCCGCCCCACGGATTACACAAGGGGGTCAGGCCATGGGTCGCGGCCGTGCGAAAGCAAAGCAGGCGAAGGTTGCCCGTCAGCTCAAGTACGATTCACCAGAAATGGATTTGGAACGTCTGCAGCGGGAACTCGTCGGCAAGTCGAACGAGTCCGATCGAGACGACTATTACTCTGACTGGGAGGAATGGGCCTCAGGCGCTGGTCGCGACAGCTAGCGCAAGCTAACCGCTGTCGTATTTTCCGCAAAGCGTTTCTATTTCAATAAAACAAGCACCCACCAACGATTCCGTTGGTGGGTGCTTGCTTTTGCTTAGTCGACTGCGATTATGTTCGGCCGTTTATGCTCGGCCGCAGCGGATCAATCCGAGTTACTGACTGCGTTTATGACAAAAATCGCCCAAAAAACGGCTCGAAAGTGTCATAAACTCATACAGTTTCACATTTGCAGCCCGTGGTTTTCTGGGATCTCCGTTGTGCAACCCGCATCCCGGCCGCCCGTCGCAGTAAACCGACGGCCGGCCGACGCTTAAAAGCGCGGGTGGCTGCCGCGCAAAACAGCCCCGTCCTCGCCAGCCTCGCTCTTGCGGACAGTACCCAGCTCCCAAGCGTTGATGTGGCGGGCAGTCAGCAGAGCCAGGGCACGATCGCGGTCCTCTGCAGAAACAATCGCAACCATGCCAACACCCATGTTGAAGGTCTTCTCCATCTCCTCGCGGGAGACGTTGCCGAGCTCAGCAATGGTCTTGAAAATCGGACCCGGGGTCCAAGTTGCGCGGCTCATGTCGGCGGTCAGGCCTTCCGGCATGATGCGAACCATGTTGCCAGCCAATCCACCACCGGTGACGTGGCAGAAAGTGCGGACCTCGGCCTCGTTCATGAGAGCCAGGCAGTCCTTCGCATAAATCTTGGTTGGCTCCAGCAGCTCCTCACCGAGGGTGCGCCCGAAGTCCTCGACATAACCGTCGAGCTCCAGACCGGCCTTCTCCAGGAGAACGTAGCGAGCCAGCGAGTAGCCATTGGAGTGAAGTCCAGAGGACTCCATGGCGATAATGACATCGCCCTCACGCACGCGGTCCGGGCCGAGAAGCTTGTCCTCTTCCACGACACCGACGCCGGTAGCGGAGACATCGTACTCGCCCGGTTCCATCACACCCGGGTGCTCTGCAGTCTCGCCACCAAGGAGGGCGCAACCCGCCTGGACGCAACCCTCGGCGATGCCGGAAACGATCTCGGCGACGTGCTCCGGCACGACCTTGCCAATTGCAATGTAGTCCTGCAGGAACAGCGGCTCGGCGCCGCACACAACCAGGTCATCGACGACCATGGCGACCAGGTCCAGGCCAATGGTGTCGTGCTTGCCGACGGCCTGCGCCACGGCCAACTTGGTTCCCACACCATCGGAGGATGCGGCCAGCAGCGGCTTTTCGTAGTTGCCCAGTGCAAACAGGCCGGCAAAACCACCGAGCCCGCCACGGACCTCTGGGCGAGTGGCCTTCTTGGCAATCGGGGCGAATAGTTCAACGGCGCGGTCGCCGGCTTCGATGTCGACACCGGCTGCAGCGTAGGAAGCACCAGAAACGTTCTCGGTCATTAGAGGCTCTCGCTTTAAACTTTCTCCCCCGGGCGGCGTTACTGCCGTATCCGGGAGTATTGGCGGACCGGGAACAAAGCAACGGCTGCAATCCACAGCACCGCTTGCGCTTCGTTCTCGGTTCAGTTCTCGTAGTTCATTCTAAGGAGGTTTCGAGGCTAATTGCTCGTTGCGGCTTTGGCAGCCTGGGCTGCCTGCATCCTCTCCACAGCTGCCGCATTCGGATTGCCCTCCGGCAGCCCCAGCGGGTACTTGCCATCGAAGCACGCACAACAGACTTCGGTCTTTGCCTGCTCGGAAGCGGCGACCATGCCATCGATGGAGACAAATCCCAGGCTGTCGGCACCAATCGCGGTTGCGATACCGGCGACGATGTCATTCTCATCGACACCGTTGGCCAGCAGCTCGCCCGGAGAGGCGAAGTCAATGCCGTAGAAGCACGGCCATTTCACCGGCGGTGCGGCGATGCGCACGTGCACTTCCTTTGCACCGGCCTCACGCAGCATGCGGATCAGTGCGCGCTGGGTGTTGCCGCGGACGATGGAGTCATCGACCACAACCAAGCGCTTACCGGCGATAACTTCCTTCAGCGGGTTCAACTTCAGTCGGATGCCCAGCTGACGAATCGTCTGCGAAGGCTGAATGAAGGTACGCCCCACGTAGCCGTTTTTGGTCAGCCCCTGTCCAAACGGGATGCCCGATTCCTGAGCGTAGCCAACAGCGGCCGGGGTACCGGATTCCGGCACTGGCATCACCAGGTCACCGTCAGCCGGGAACTCGCGGGCCAACTGGCGACCCAGCTCAAGACGCACCGCGTTGACGGAGCGACCACGGATGTTGGAGTCCGGGCGGGCCAGGTAGACGTACTCAAAAATGCATCCAGCGTGGGTGGTCTCGGCAAAACGCTGCGAACGCACACCGGAAGCATCAATGGTCACCATCTCGCCTGGCTCGATCTCGCGAACGAACGATGCACCGACGATATCCAGCGCGCAAGTCTCGGATGCGACTACCCAGCCACCGGACAGGCGCCCCAGGCACAGCGGGCGCACACCGTATGGGTCACGCGCGGCGTACAGCGTCTCGCCATCGGTGAAAGTAAGACAGAAAGCACCCTTCAAACGCGGCAGCAGTGCCATCGCGGCCGCTTCTACATTGGTGCTGCAGCCGTAATCTTCGGGGTGGTCAATCTTGCCGGTTTCGTCGGCAAGCAAAGTGGTCATGATTGCGGAGTCACTGGGCAGCTCGCCCTCTTCACGCAGTAAACCCTTGTCGACCGCCTCATGGAACAGCGTGAGGTGGTTGGTCAGGTTGCCGTTGTGCCCCAGCGCGATGTCCGTGCCGTCAGAGGCCATCTGGAACATCGGCTGTGCATTCTCCCACGCAGGAGCGCCGGCGGTGGTGTAGCGCGTGTGCCCCACCGCTACGTGCCCCTTCAGAGCGTCGAGCGTCTGCTCATCAAAAACTTGGGAAACAAGGCCCAGGTCCTTGAATACGAGAATTTGGTCGCCGTCGCCGACTGCGATACCGGCGGCTTCCTGGCCGCGATGCTGCAGGGCAAACAGGCCATAGTAGGTGAGTTTGGACACGTCTTCGCCAGGTGCCCAAACGCCAAAAACGCCACATTCTTCGCGCGGGGATGTCTCCCCCAGATCGTCGTAAGGCGAAATTGGCAAAAGTTTGGACTTTGGTGCACCTGAAATGTTGGTATCGGCCACGACATTCACACTAATAGCCCCACCCGCCTAGGCACCAATTCAACATCCCCCCACGGGCTTTAAGAAATGCGCGCCACCGGCAGATGATTCCCAATTTCCGCCGCGCGCGTGCCCGACATATTGATGTGCGCCTGCACCTGCTCTAACGTGATCATTCCGCACGCGAGCCCCAGCCAAATCTCCGGCGACATCTCCACGACATTGGGCGGCGTACCGCGCGTGTGTCTGGGCCCCTCAATGCACTGGACCGCGACGAAGGGCGGCACGCGCACCTCGACGCTATGCCCCGGAGCCTCTTGGGCGAGCATCCGCACGGACAGACGTACCGCTTTGGCAAGGCCCGCACGGCTTAACGACGACCCCTGCGCCCCATCCGGCCCGATGAAGGAGGCAGCCTCTTGGTCAGATAGCAATTCGCGACCGAGAAGCCGTTGCGCCGCCCAGGGTGCGGCGGTGGAAAGAGCGCTGCGAACGTCGAAAGGCGAGATTTTGGATACCATAACCTCATCCTAGAGTTATGCTTTCATATATGGATACGCAGTCAACTGAAAAAGCTGAACAGGTGCATGCTCCAGCGTCACCATCTCTTGTACTCCGTTTTATGGCGTCGCCGACCGATGTCATTATGGCCGGAACCAATTCCGTCCACGGCGGCCGTGTGTTGCAGTGGATTGACAAGGCCGCTTACGCCTGCGCGACCGGCTGGTCGGGACGCTACTGCGTGACTGCGTACTTCGGTCACATTCACTTCACTCGCCCGATTCCCAGTGGCCACATTGTTGAGGTGCGCTCCAAGATTGCGCATACCGGTCGCAGTTCCATGCACATCGTCAATGAGGTGCTCTCGGCTGATCCGCGCGAGGGCAAGTTCACCCGCGCAGCTGACTGCCTGGTGATCTTCGTGGCCATGGATGAAAACGGTAAGTCGACTCCGGTGCCGAAGTGGGTGCCGCAAACGGAGGAAGAGGAGCGCGTTGAGAAGGCCGCTCTTTCCCGTTTTGAGCTTCGCCGCGACATCGAGGCCAGCATGCGCGCGCAGACCTACTCCGCGGACTCTTCCGCACCCGAACTGACCACTCGTTTCCTGGCAAAGCCGACCGATGTTAACTGGGGCGGAAACGTCCACGGCGGCACCGCCATGGAGTGGATTGACGAGGCTGCGACGGCAGTTACCACCAACTGGGCAGGTCGCCAGACCATTTCTGTCTACGCAGGTGGTATTCGCTTCTACAGCCCAATCCACATTGGCGACCTGGTTGAGGTGCGCGCACGCATCCTGCGTACAGGCACGACCTCGATGCATCTGTCGGTGCAGGTCTACTGCTGTGAGCCCCGCAAGGGTGTCGGCGGCCTGCGCAAGGCACTGCATTCGACCATGACTTATGTCGCAATTGATGACGATTTCAACCCGCAGCCGGTACCGCACTTCCAGCCGACGACGGATGAGGACAAGCGCCTGCACGCTCACGATCTGTCACTGAAGGCGTTGCGTGACAAGTACAGCCCACTGCCGCTGATTGAGCGCGAACAGGACTAAGCCGCCTGGCCGCCCGGCTTCCTGTTTTTCCACCAGATGGATAGGAACATCCAGCCAATCAGCGCGAAGGTGATGTAGGTGACGTACCGGTCAATCGTCTGCAGGGAGCCCTGGATGCTTGGGCCAAACTTCAGGCCCAAGTACAGGTAGAAGCACTTGAGCATTGCGGCACAGAGGAAGAGGTACACGCCTACTACCCAGCCGCGCACCTTCGCAATACCACCGATGGCCACGACAATCGTGGCCGGAATCGGCGAGAATGGCACAAACGATGCCAGCACACTCAGCCCGATGCGTTCATAGATGAAGTTCTCCATCTTCTTAAACCATCGCGGTGGGTGTCCGCCGAAACTCATCGTGATGAATTCCGTGCCCCACTTCTTGCCCATCCAGTAGAAGAACGGCATGAATTTGATTGTCGACAGCGCCGCAATCACTACAACAGCGAAGAGGAAGAGCGGCCGGTCCTCGTTTTCCGACGCGAGAATCAGCACCGACAGATTCGATCCTGTCAGCCATGTGTGCAAGAACGTGTACTTGAGCAGCAAGACCGCACGGAACGGGATGATTGCAAAGCCGTACACGGCAACCAGCATCAGCGATGCATAGAGAAGCTTGTCTATTTTGTCCGGCTCACGCAGGAAGCTCGGCAGATCCTCACGAGGGTCGTGCTCGGCCTCGTTACGCATGTCGGGGGAAGTCATGAACCACAGTTTAACTGCACGCCCTCTTCCGCAGCAGGAGCCGCAGACTAGGCCATTACGTACGGCCTCAGACGCACTCGCCAAGGACGAGCGCAGCGCCGCCTACTATCCTGGGAAGATATGACCACCGATTCACCCGCGCCTGTGCCCGCACAGCAGCCTCATGCAGCACGGTCTGAGTCTTCCTCACCATCGCTTGACGACGGCCAGGAGAACGCATCCTCACCGAGCATGCTGCAACGTGTTCGCGCCGCTATCCCGCCTGTGTCCATCCTGGTACTGACGGCGGTATTCCTCTTCGCCGGGTGGTTCACGCTCTTCGGTCCTATCAATGTTCTGGCGTGGCGTGGTGGCACGTTCCCCCGCACCGAGGCAGACCGCCCTTACTATCAGCAGGCTCTGAAGGATGTTGCGCGTTATCAGTACGAGGAGCAGCCCTCCCCTGAGGTTTACTTCGGCCTGGCGTGTGGCGCTACTGATGACGACATCCGCAGCGTTATCCCCAAGGTCGGCGAGCACCCGAATTCAGACGCAGACCCAACTGCTGATGCAGATGCCGTCGCCGCCGCTGCTGCCACCAGGCCGGGTTCTGCACCCACAGCTGCGAACGAGACTTCGAAACTGAATCCAAACCTTGATGCATTTGGCAATACTGTCGACTGCTCCGGTTCCTGGACTGCGCCATTCTTGTCATTCCTGCTCGCGTCCGCGGGTGTTCCGGTCTTTGATACGCCCGAGGATTCGGCTGCCGCAACCGAGAACCCATGGCTGGTTACGGATGTCGAACAGCTCATGGATGCCTACAAGGCACATGATGCTTTCGTCACCGACAAGGACTTCTCTCCTCAGGTGGGTGACATTATTTTCTACCGCTACCCCGCAGGCATTGGGGTGCACGCCAACATGGTTGTTGCGGTTCAGGGTGACTGGGTCACCATCGGTGGCGATGAGCTTGGCAAGGTCGGTCTAGCTAGCATGACCCTGCGCAACCGAGGTGGCATCGTGGGCTACGGTGCCACGGGCTACTTCGAGCGGGCACCGCTGGACGCCACCAAATAGCCAAGTTTAAATAGGCAAGTTTTCCTCGATGAGGTCGCGCAGAGTGTCGTCGTCAGGCGAGACCTTGGAGCGGAAACGGCCGATGACTTCACCCTCGGGCGAGACAACGAACTTTTCGAAGTTCCACTTCACATCCCCAGCCTCGCCGTCGGCGTCCGGGGTTTCCTTAAGCAGCTTGTACAGTGGGTGCGCGCCATCGCCGTTGACCTCCGTCTTTTGGAAGAGCGGGAAGGTAACACCGAATTCGCGCTGGCAGAACTGCTTGATTTCCTCGGCGTTGCCGGGCTCTTGCCCACCGAACTGATTGCAGGGGAAGCCGAGGACGAAGAAGCCGCGGGGTGCGAATTCGTCGAAAAGTCCTTGCAGATCGTCGTACTGATCCGTGAAACCGCACTCCGAGGCGGTGTTGACGATAAGCAGAACGTGGCCTGCCCAGTCGTTCATCGTTGCTTCGTTGCCGTCGATGGTGGTCACTGGGATGTCGAAGAGATTGCTCATAAACCCCACACTAGGGCAGTCCCACGATTGCCGTCAGAGGTGGCGACTAGCCGACCTGCTCCATGCCTTCAAAGAGCTCGCGGCCCAGTGGCACCGAAGAGTGGTTGACCGGCTGCGCACCCCCATCGACCGCCTGGTCAATGATGCCGACAACATCCTGGCGCAGCTTGTGCTCCCGCAGTTTCGAAGCGTTGACGGAGATGCGCACCGCGCGGCCCTTCTCCAGCGAGCGCTGCACCGAGGAGCGCACCGCACGGCGCCACCAACCGGCGCCGCCGAAGCCTTCGCCGATAGCCAGCACGCGAGTCGGATCAACAGCACCAGTGGTCAGGTCGCGGACACCATTTCGGTCCGCTGCCACTCGGAAGCCCAGCTCCGGCAGCACGTTCATGGTCTCTGGCGACATGGTCCACTTCGGCGGTGCAAAGACGTCCGTCTCAAAACCCATCGCACGCATCTGGCGCGTTGCGGCGGTCAGGCGCAAACGCGCTTCATGTTCGCTTAACGACGCAAATTCCGCGCCCCGACCTCGAACTGACTGATCGAACCCCGCGAGAACAATCTCGATGCCGTCATCGCTACGACGGCGGAGCCAATCCAGCACCGCCGGAGCTTCCCGCAACGACCAGTTTTTACCCGCATGCGGCGCTACCAGCAGAGACGGTGTAATACCGCGCTGTTCCATCGCTGCCACGAAACGAGCGACGTCGAGCAACGTGCCATCGCGCAAACCCGACACCGACACCAAAAGCGGCGAACCGACCACACCACCGTCAACAGTTACGAGCTCTTTGCCGGCTGGACGAATGACCTGGTCGGTCGTCCGAATCTGTTCTTGCACCCCACTGCCTGCCATGGATTCAACAAAAACAGGCGTATGTAAATTTTTGGTAACGGAGAGGACAAGGCTTGGAGAATACTCAGAAGCCTTTCAAGTAAGAGTTCAAAAAGCGCCATCGCAGGGCATCAATTCGCGTCTGCAGCGCGGATTATCCCCAATGCACAACCTCATCGAGCGCCAGTCCCTTGCGCCAACCGAACTTCTCCAAGTCACGCTCCTCGGCCAGGTGCGTTACTGGACCAATGCACAGCCAGGCCACCGGGCGCACGGGTGCCTCGACACCGACAAAGTCAGCCAGGAAATCCTCATGGTAGAAACTGACCCAGCCGACGCCGAGCCCCTCTGCCGTAGCAGCCAGCCACAGATTCTGAATAGCCAGCGCGACTGACATGAGGCCGGTGTCATCGACGGTGTCGCGGCCGAGAATGTTCTTGCCGCCACGGGTCGGGTCATAGGTGACGACGATGCCCGTTCCCGAGTCCACAATTCCTTCAATCTGAATCGGATTGAAGGTCTCACGCCGCTCGCCTTCGAGCTTGGCCGCGAATTCAGCGCGGCGTCCGGCTACGTGGTCGGCAAACTGCCGCAGGCGGTCCGGGCTCTGAATGATATGAAAGTCCCATGGTTGGGACAGCCCCACCGATGGGGCGGCGTGGGCCGCCGCCAACACGCGCATCAATCGCTCCCTGTCCACCACTTCTCCGGCGAATTCGCGGCGCACATCCCGCCGCCGAAAAAGGGTGTGGTAGACGGCCAACTGATCGTCGGAAAGCGAATCGGTGTCAAAACCCTGCGCTGCCAGCAGCGTGCGCATATCCATGCCGTTACTCCACCGCACCAGCAGTGTGGACAATCCAGGCGTACTCGAAGGCAGTCTGACGCCAACGTTCGTAACGACCGGAAACACCACCATGACCAGCGGACATCTCGGTCTTGAGCAGGAACTGCCCCGGCTGACCTCCGACAACCTCGCGCAGCTTGGCAATCCACTTTGCCGGCTCCACATAGAGCACGCGAGTGTCGTTCAAACTAGTAATCGCGAGAATCTTCGGGTACTTCGCATCGGCCGAGATGTTCTCGTACGGCGCGTAGGAGGCCATGTAGTCGTAGACCTCCGGGTCGTGGTAGGGATCGCCCCACTCATCCCACTCCACCACGGTCAGCGGCAGCTCTGGCATCAGCATGGATGTCAGGCAGTCGACAAACGGGACCACGGCCTGAATGCCCGCGAACCTATCGCCAGCAATGTTCGCGACCACGCCCATCAGCATGCCGCCCGCCGAACCGCCGAGTGCTACCAGCTGCTCGCGTGTGGTCCACCCAGAATCCAGCAGGTAGTCAGCGACGGCGACGAAGTCAGTGAATGTGTTCTTCTTCGTGGTTGCGCGACCGTTCTCCCACCAGCCGCGGCCCATTTCGCCACCACCGCGGACGTGTGCAATGACAAAAATCATCCCACGATCCAGCAGCGACAGTCGCGCGATGGAAAAGCCAGGATCCATCGAGGCTTCATAGGAACCGTAGCCGTAGAGCAGCGTCGGATTCGGCTTGCTCAGGTCCAGGTCCGCGCGGTGGATAATCGATACCGGAATCTGGGCACCGTCGGCTGCACTCACCCATTCACGCTTGGCGACGTAATCACCGCGATTAAACTCCCCGCGAATCTTCTGCTCCTTGAGCAGCACCCGCTTGCCCGAGGCAATATCAATCTGCCAAAGCTGCGACGGTGTGGTGAAGGAGCCGTAAGCGTAGCGCAACACCGGGGTGTCCCATTCAGCGTTGCCGGTAGTGCCTGCAGAGTAGAGCTCTTCGTCGAAGTCGAGCTCGACGAAGTTCACAGCGGACGCTGGCACTGGAGCAGCAGCATCGCTTGTATCAGAGGCATCACCAGCGGAGCCAGCACCATCCTCATCCTGATCCAATACCGCCAGCGCCACACGACCAATTCCGCCGCGACGGTAACCAAACGCGATGTGCCCAGCGAAACAGTCGACGCCCTCAACGCGGACGTCATCGCGGTGCGGAACCAGCTCAGTGAGATCCGAAATGCTGTCGAAAGACCCCACCGGCACCATGGCCAGTGCGAAGTTCGAGCCAGTCATATTGTGAGTAATCAGCCACATATCCCGGCCGCCAATGACGGCGTGATCGATGTCGTATTCAACACCGGCCTCGCGCGGACGCACGCAGGTGAACTCACCGGTCGGGTCACTGGCATCCAGGTACCAAACCTCGGAAGTAATCTTCGAGGAGCTCTCAATAATCAGGTACTTTTCGCTGCGTACCGTGCCGACTCCGACCCAGTAGGACTCATCGGGCTCATGGAAGACACAGACATCGTCCTCGGTGGAGGTGCCCACACGGTGACGCCACACGGAATCCGGCCGCCAGGCTTCGTCGACCTTCTGATAGAAGATCCACTCCGAGCCGACCCAGGTAGCACCTGCGGCGATGCCCGCAATTTCGTCGTCAAGCAGTTCGCCCGTGCGCAGATCCTTTACGCGCAACGTGTAGCGTTCGTCGCCTGTGACGTCGGTGGAATAGGCCAGCAGATTGCCGTCCGCGGAGACGCTCGCTGCGCCGAGGGCGAAGAAATCATGGCCTTCGGCCAGCTCGTTGGCATCCAGGATGACCTGTTCTCCTGGTGCCGGGGCATCGTCGGCGATGGTCGGCGGAGTCCACGCGGCAAGACCGTTACCGGCCTCCGCACGCACGCGACAGCTCATCCCGTAGGACTTACCCTCCTGCGTGCGCGAGTAGTACCACCAGCCATTAAGGCGAGTTGGGACCGACATATCGGTCTCCTGCACGCGCGACTTGATCTCCTTAAAAATCGCGTCCGCGGTGCCGTCAAGATCGGAGGTAAAAGCCTCCGTATAGGCATTTTCAGCCTCTAGGTAGTCGATAACCTCGGAGTTTTCCTTATCGCGGAGCCACTCGAAGTTATCGGTGAAGTCCCTTCCGTGGAAGGACCGAGTCACCGGCTTCCGTTGTGCACGGGGTGCGGGCAAATCCTTTTTAGCAGGCTTGCCGACGGATGCCGAGTCCAAGGTCACTTCGCTCACGCAGGTTCTCCAATCCAATCCGAGAAGCGGCGGCCCGACAGTCGTTCGTAGGCCTCGACGTACCGCTCGCGAGTTGCTTCCACAACACTACCCGGCAGCGCTGGCGGCGGAGTGCCCTCGTCCTTCTTCCAGCCGGACTTGGAGCAGGTCAGCCAGTTTCGAACGTACTGCTTGTCGAAGCTCGGGTTAACCGAACCCTCCTGGTAGGAGTCGGCTGGCCAGTAGCGGGAGGAGTCCGGGGTGAGAACCTCGTCGGCCAGCACCAGATTGCCGTCGGAGTCGAGACCGAACTCGAACTTGGTGTCGGCCAGGATGATGCCGCGCTCAGCAGCCAGTTCAGCAGCCTGGGTGTAGATACGCAGGGTGGCATCGCGCAGCTCTTCGGCGCGCTTCTGCCCCAGGGACTCCACAACGGCGTCGAAAGAGACATTCTCGTCGTGCTCGCCCAGCTCAGCCTTGGTGGCCGGGGTGAAAATCGGTTCCGGCAACTTGGAGCCCTCGACGAGGCCCTCTGGCAGCTCAATGCCACAGACAGTGCCGTTTTCCTTGTACTCGACCAGGCCAGAGCCTGTCAGGTAGCCACGTGCGACGCACTCGAATGGCAGCATGTCCAGCTTCTTGCACACCAGCGCACGACCTAGGCACTCCTCCGGAATGCGCTCATCGTCAGCCGGGCCAGCCATGTGGTTCGGGAAGTCAATCTCATCGAAGAAGAACACGCTCATCGCGGTGAGCACTCGACCCTTGTCAGGAATCGGGGTCTCCAGAATGTGGTCGAAGGCAGAAATACGGTCACTGACCACAAGCAGCAGAGTCTCAGGGTCAATCTCGTAGATTTCCCGGACCTTGCCCGCGGAAAGATGGTTATACGAGGAAAGTTCAGGTCGCATGGCGATAAAGTCTAAACCCCTATACGCCTTTGCACTCTATTGATACCTCCGGCCGCCACCCCAACTAGTGGGGATTGACGCAATTACCGTCGTCAAGCGGGAAAACTTTTGAGATTCCGGAGTGCTGCCCATCGAATTTTTCACAGGTGGACGACGGTGTTTACCCCTCACCTCCCCCGCTCGGTAGATGACTGGACAAAAATATTTCTAAAAACGTGACAGAAAACACCGATACCAGTATTGTCTAAATTTAGTAATTCACGTCACACTTCAAGGATTTTGAAGGGAACAATCACATGGCAGCTCAGGCCAACAATAACTCTCTGCGCCGCGCAGTCGTCGTCGGTGGTAACCGCATTCCGTTCGCTCGTTCTAATAAGGAATACGCTAACGAGTCGAACCAGGACATGCTGACCGCCGCAATCGACGGTCTCGTCGCCCGCTTCGGTATCGGCGGCGAGCGCCTCGGCGCAGTCTCCGCCGGCGCTGTGCTGAAGCACTCCCGTGACTTTAACCTCACCCGTGAGTGTGTCCTCGGCTCCGCACTGGCGCCGGACACCCCGGCTTTCGACATTCAGATGGCATGTGCCACCGGCATGGAAGCCCTCAACTCTGTCTCCAACATGATCAAGCTGGGCCAGATTGACTCCGCCATCGCCGGTGGCGTGGACACCACCTCCGACGCTCCGATTGCTGTCAACGACCGTCTGCGCAAGATCCTGCTGGAGGCCAGCCGCCAGAAGTCCACTCTGGACATGGCAAAGGTCTTCCTGAAGGCTCGTCCGTCCGACCTGGCTCCAGACACTCCGTCGACCGGCGAGCCACGCACTGGCCTGTCCATGGGTGAGCACCAGGCAATCACCACCGCCAAATGGGGCGTCACCCGCGCTGAGCAGGACGAGCTCGCCGCCGCTTCCCACCAGAACATGGCAAACGCTTACGACGAGGGCTTTTTCACTGACCTCGTCACCCCATACAAGGGCGTTTCCCGCGACACCAACATGCGCCCGGACTCCACCCCGGAGAAGCTGGCCAAGCTCAAGCCAGTCTTCGGCCGCGGCCTGGAAGCAGAGCCGACCATGACCGCCGGTAACTCCACTCCGCTTACCGACGGCGCCTCCGCCGTCCTCGTCTCCACCCCGGAGTGGGCCGCTGAGCGCGGTCTGCCGGTGCTTGCCGACGTCGTCGATTCCGAGGCAGCCGCAGTCGACTTCGTCCACGGCGACGAGGGCCTGCTGATGGCTCCGGCTTACGCCACCCCGCGCCTGCTGGCCCGCAACGGCTGGACCTTCGACGACTTCGATTTCTTCGAGATCCACGAGGCCTTCGCCGGCACTGTCCTGTCCACCATGAAGGCATGGGAGGACGAGGAGTTCTGCCGCACCAAGCTTGGACTGGAAGGCCCGCTGGGCTCCATCCCGCGCGAGAAGCTCAACGTCAAGGGCTCTTCCCTGGCAGCCGGCCACCCATTCGCCGCTACCGGCGGCCGCATTGTGGCAGCCCTCGCCAAGATGCTGCGTCAGAAGGCAGACGAGACCGGCAAGACCACTCGCGGCCTGATCTCCGTTTGTGCTGCAGGCGGCCAGGGTGTTGTCGCAGTTCTCGAGGCTCGCGTCTAAAAGCGCACCACCGATAAAGACACTTTTACTTTCAAGGAGAATTTTCCATGACCGATAAGTACCAGGAACTCGTCAACGGTGGTCCGCTCACTGGACTGGCTAAGGCCGCTGGCCTGCCGCAGCCACCGTTCCTGCGCCGCCACAAGCCGGGCGGTCCGCTTCTGAACAACGACAAGGTGCTCGTCACCGGCGAGGGTGCAGATGCGGACGCGGTTGCAGCTCAGCTGGCCGAGTGGGGCCTGCAGGTCCGTCGTGGCACCGCCGCTGACGACAAGATTGGTGCCATTGTCCTCGTCGCCACCGAGGCCAAGCGTCCGGCAGAGCTGCAGGGCCCAGTGCTCGCTGCTGCAAAGCACATGCGCAAGCTGGACAAGGGTGGCCGCATCGTCACCGTCTCCCGCGCCAAGGATGCTCACCACAACGCAACCCCGGCCGAGGTCGCTGAGAACGCTGTCGCCGGTGGTATCGAGGGCCTGATTCGCTCCCTCGGCCACGAGGTTCGTGGCGGCTCAACCGCCAACGGCATCCTCGTTGCTCCGGGTGTCTCAGTCACCGCACCGTCCGTGATTTCCTCCCTGCACTTCTTCCTCTCCGGCCGCTCGGCCTTCATCGACGGCCAGTTCCTCCGCGTCACCTCCGACGCTGGCGAGATCCCGTCCGACTGGGATAAGCCGCTGGCTGGCAAGGTTGCCGCTGTCACCGGTTCCGCCCGTGGTATCGGTGCCGCTATCGCTCGCCAGCTCAAGGCTGACGGCGCAGAGGTCATCGTCATCGACGTTCCACAGGCTGGCGAGGCTCTGTCCAAGGTTGCCAACGAGCTCGGTGGCCTGGCTCTGCAGCAGGACATCACTGCCGACGACGCCGGCAACGCCATTGCCGATGCCGCTGTAGCCCGCTACGGTCGCCTGGACATCGTCATCCACAACGCAGGCATCACCCGCGACAAGATGTTCGCCAACATGGACGAAGCCAAGTGGGGCTCGGTCATCGCCGTCAACATCGAGTCTCAGCTGAAGATGAACGAGCAGCTGCTGAACCACAAGGCCTTCGAGAAGGCTCCGCGTATTGCCACCATGGCTTCCACCTCCGGTATCGCAGGTAACCGCGGTCAGACCAACTACGCCACCTCCAAGGCCGGTGTTATCGCAATGGTCGAGGCTTACGCTGAGGAGTTCGCTAAGCGCGGCGGCAACATCAACGCTGTTGCTCCGGGCTTCATCGAGACCGACATGACCGCTGCTATTCCGTTCGTCAACCGCCAGGTTGCTCGACGCGTGAACTCGCTGCAGCAGGGTGGCCAACCGGGCGATGTCGCCCAGGCAATCGCCTTCCTGGTCTCCGACCGCGCTCTCGGTGTCAATGGCCACGTCCTGCGCGTCTGTGGTCAGAACATCGTCGGTGCCTAAGCGAAGTCGCGGCTTCCGCATAGGCTCCCGATAAGGAGGAAAGAGGAAAACTTATGGCTAAGACCCTGGATGCCATTCCCAATCTGGTTCCGCTCTACGCCAAGGCAGCTGCTGGTTCGGCGAAGAAACGCCCGAACTCCACCGAAATCAAGGTCGATGAACTAGTGGTCAAGGGCGTCACTGTCGATGCCGACCGTGACCAGGACTTCCGCGACGTCGTTGGCGCCCCGAAGTCTGAACAGGCTTTCTTCGGCCACATCCACGCCCTCATCATGCCCATCCAGATGGAGCTAATGGCTGCGGATGATTTCCCGCTGCCGATGATGGGCCTGGTCCACACCGAGAACACTTACCGCGAAATCTCGCCTGTCACGCTCGGTGGCAAGGTTGATATTTCGGTGAAGGTTGCCGCATTCCGCGCTCACCGCTCGGGCACTGAGGTTGTTCTGGAATCGACTGTTACATCGTCCACCTCCGGCGCCACCTTGGTCGAGGAGCAGTCGGTGTACCTGGCCAAGGGCGTTCGACTGAAGGATGCTGAGGACTTCGAAGAGGTCCAAGCACAGCGTGAGGCCATCAAGTCCGGCGCCGAGACCGTCAAGCGCGAGCAGTTCAAGGTCCCTTTCCCCACTGCTCAGTGGAAGCTGGCTGGCAACACCGGCCGCAAGTGGGCCAAGGTTTCCGGTGACTGGAACCCGATTCACATCACCTCTGTCTCCGCGAAGGCTCTGGGCATGCCGGCAGCGATTGCACACGGCATGTACACCGCCTCCCGCGCGCTGGCTGAGGCACAGGTTCTGCCGGGTCAGTCGTACGAGTTCCAGATCTCCTTCGGTGTGCCGGTCGTTCTGCCGACCACCATCAACGTCGCACTCACCCACACCGGTGACGGTGCAGGTGCTGCTCACAACCTGACTGAGGGCAGCTCCAACATCGGCCGTGCAGTCAACATCGTCGCGTGGGATCGCAAGAAGAAGCGTCCGCACTTCACCGGAAGTGTTCGCCCGCTGAAGTAGTTGATGCGAAAGCGCTGTAGAAAACGCCGCGTTTTGGAAAACCAGTCTCCTCATTGACTGGGCCTTTCCAAAACGCGGCGTTTTCGTCGTTCCAGTTGTGCTTTCCCGAGGGCACGTCTGGCATGCCCAGCCCCCGCCGCCGAGATCCCCCAGAGAGACACCGCTTCCTCCTCCCCCCCCCACCGGCAACCCCGCCACTTTCCCGCCTTGATAGTCAGCTGCTGGATTTTTCCGCCGTTAATGCAGAGTCGCGGCTTTACTTCGCAGTTGCGTGACTAAGCGCTTTTCAACCGCATGTAAGCAACGCCTTGTTGACATCCCATTCACTCCTCTATTCTATGTTCAATCGATTGAACATAGGAGGTAATCGAGTGTCTTCATCATCGAAGACGCCGCTGACTTTCACGGAACTCCCACCGGAGGAGTCACCCCGAATCGTGTACTTCTCCAGTGCTTCTGAAAACACTCACCGGTTCGTCCAAAAGCTGGCTCAACCAGCAGCACGCATCCCTTTACATCCGCGAAAAGACGGAATGATTCGCGTTCGCAGCCCATTTGTCCTGATCACACCGACTTATGGCGGCGGATGTCGGCGCCGCGCGGTGCCTAAGCAAGTCATCGCTTTTCTCAACGACGAAACCAACAGGAGTTTCATCCGCGGTGTCATCACCTCGGGCAACACAAATTTCGGCACCGACTTTTGCATAGCCGGAGCCATCATTTCTGCAAAATGCCAGGTTCCGGAGCTATACCACTACGAGCTACTGGGGACAGACCACGATGTGGAAAACGTCAAAGAGGGCCTGGAAAAATTCTGGAGGAGCGCTACTTCTTGAACATCTACAGCTATTCAACTACGCCACCGTCTTTTCGAAAGGACCCAGCTGCCCGCCTTCGGCCGATCAACTGGAACCGAGTGCAAGATGACAAAGATCTCGAAGTGTGGAATCGCCTAACAGCAAATTTTTGGCTGCCCGAAAAAGTTCCGCTGTCCAATGACCTTGCAGACTGGCGACGTCTCACCGATCTAGAACGCGAGCTGACCATGAAGGTCTTCACCGGACTGACCATGCTCGACACAGTCCAGGCGTCTGTCGGGGAGATTTCCCAAATTCAAGATGCCCGCACCGAACATGAAGAGGCCGTCTACACGAATATCGCTTTCATGCAAGCAGTGCATGCAAAGTCTTATTCTTCAGTATTTTCTACGCTATCCAATACCCCTGACATCGACGCTGCCTACCAATGGGCAGTCGCCAATGACATCCTGCAGGCTCGGTCAAAAGCTGTGCTCAAACACTATTACGGCGACGTTCCACTCAAGCGAAAGGCGGCAGCAACGCTTCTTTCGTCCTTCTCGCTCTACGCCGGCTTCTACCTCCCGCTGCACTTCGCATCACGTGGCATCCTGACCAATACCGCCGACATGGTGCGCCTGATTCTGCGTGACAAAGCTGTTCACGGCTATTACTCCGGCTACAAATTCCAGCGAGGCGTAGAAACCTACGACACCGCCACGCAAACGCAGATGAAGGCTTTCGTCTTCGAACTTCTCGATGATCTATACCAGCTCGAACTGAGGTACTCCGAAGCCCTATACCAACCACTCGGGCTCTACGACGACGTTGCCAACTTCATTCGATACAACGCCAACAAAGCGCTCATGAACTTGGGATACCCGCAGCGGTTTAACCATGAAGAGACCGCCTTCAAGCCCGAAATTCTCGCCGCCCTCACCCCGGGGTCAGATGAAAACCACGACTTTTTCTCCGGTTCCGGCTCCGCATATGTCATCGGAAAAGCCGAAGACACCGCAGATGAAGACTGGGATTTCTAAATCCACGTCTTTCCCCATACATCCTAAGAAAGGAACATTCGCATGACTGCACAGATTTCTATCCTGGTAGGAAGCTTGCGTCGAGCCTCCTATGCACGAAAGATTGCACTCAAGGCAGCCACGTACTTCCCCGATGACTTCAAAGTCGACATCGTCGAGATTCGTGACCTCCCTCTCTACAACTTCGACTACGACGACCCCGCAGTGTCCGATATTGCGACTCCCGCGGAATACACCAGTTTCCGGGAAACCATTAAAGCCAGCGATGGCATCCTATTTGTCACCCCAGAAAACAACCGCACAATTCCTGCAGCTCTGAAGAATGCCGTTGACATCGGATCTAAGCCCAACGGTGATGTGGCATGGAAGAACCTGCCCGCGGGAATTATCAGCCACTCCGTCGGCCGTATGGGAGGTTATAGCTCTCAGAAGAACTTGCGACTCGCGCTGTCGTACTTCGACATGCCGATGCTCGGTCAGCCAGAGGTCTTCCTGGGACAATCGCCAACACTCATTGACGAACAAGGAGAATTCACGTCGTCAAGCACTGAGGACTTTGTTCGCGACTACATCAACAGATTTGCAGACCTAGTTCGAGAGCAGAGCCCACGCCACTAACTGAAATCCCCTAATCAGCGCAGCGTTACTGGGTATATCGCCGTATGAAGATTCTTCACTGACTAGGATCAAACGCTGCGTTCTCTGCACGGCTAGGCGCTCGTCGTTAGGCTCATTTTCATGACTGTTTCTATCTCGGCCGTGATCGCGCTTAACGACGACCCCCGCGCCGCTGCGCGGTTTTACGCCGAAGGTTTTCACTCCAACATCAAGCCCAACTCCACCACGCTCACCATCGGCGGGATGGACTTCGAACTCATTGAGAACGGGAACCGCCGATTAACCCCCGCTGTGTCTTTTATGGTGCGATTTGCCCCTGGTCAGGAAAACCAGCTACGCAGACTGTGGGAGCATCTGATGGCGGGTGATGAAACCATCAGCGGTGGTGCTACGCTCATGCCCCTGACCAGCTACGATTTCTCGCCGCTCTTTGGCTGGTTGGTCGACGGCAATGGGGTCAACTGGCAACTGATGATTGATTCCTTAACCAGCGGGGCTGCAAGCACGGATGCTGCCGCAAAGACAGCGAATCCCGCCGTTATTCCCTACTTCATGTGGACAGGCGACGAACCACAGGCTGCCGCCGCCACCGAGGTATACAACCGGCTTTTCGGGTCAGGGAATTTCATGACGCTCGACTCGCCGGGCATGCACAATTTCACCTTCGGCGACGGTGTGGCGATGCGCCTCTCCAGCGATTCTGCCGAGGAGGTCGAAAGCGCCTGCCAAGCGCTTGGCCTAACAGGCGCTGAGGTTGCCGAGGGCACGGAAGCCGTCGTCAAGCCTGACCGATTCGGCGTGTACTGGACGCTCTAGCGTTACTTACGGGTCAACGCGATTGTCGCGCCGACGACGACGGCTAACAGAACTGCACCAATAGAGAACCACATCATGTTGGAAGAGCCGTCATCCTCATTTTCTTCGGGGGCCTTCGGATCCTGCTGGCTGCTGGTCGGGGTTTCGCTACTTGGCGACTTGTGCGCGACCTGTTCAAAAGCTGGGCCCGGGATCTTCTCGCCGACCAACTCCGTGGTCAGCTGGTAAGTCACCGGGACGTTTTGAACATCCGCGACATCGTGGGATTTACCGGCGCCCCAACTGTTGTTGAAGAAGACAACGATGTACTGGTCACCATCCAGCCACGCTCTTTCAGCCTCGTAATCACCCGACTTTTCACTATCTTCGCCGATTCGATTGCGGTAGTTAATCCGGGCCGAGTTACCAAATGTTGTCTCTTCGCCGATCTGGTGTTCATTTACCGGACGGTTTTCCTCGCTACCGGCGAGCTGGCGTGCCGAATTCAGCGTCTTGATATCCAGGCCGGAGATCTGTGCAAGCTTGTCCGCTTCTGGGGCGTCAATGAGTTTGACGGCGCCGCGGAGCTGCTGCCCATACTCGGACTTGATCTTGTACACGTGCGTCTCACCAGGAACAATGTCGGCCGTGACGCTGCTGATGTTGTCGGCAGTAAGTTCCGTGGCGTCATCGAACCACGAACCTGGGGTGACCTTCTTAGCCTGATCTGCTTCCGGTGTCGCGGGCGGAGGGTTCAAGCTCTCCTTGTCGGACGGGAACGCCTCCGGCACATCAGTCAGGTTTTCGTTGGCGAAACGCTTGATGGTTACTTCTGCAGGAATGTCCTGACCTTCGAAGGGGCCTCCTTTTCGGGCCACGGAGAACACCATATTGCCCGACTTACAGTCCCCCTCCGCTCCTCCGGGCTGCTTGGTTGTTATCGATGCGAAAAAGGGGCCATTGGAGTCGATGATGCCATTGCCGAAATCATTGGCAAGGAAGCAACTGCTGTCGTCCAAATGCATAGTGAGCGCGAAGTTGCGGACATCTAGGTCCATCAAAGTCGCGCCTGACGACGCTCCCGGCACCGTGGCCGCACTAATTGCAAGCCGCTCTCCCTCAGCAACCGGGACGGAGAAGTACTCAGCACCGTCGCCTTCCTGATTACCGAAGCTGCGCTCGGACTCAGGAGTCTTTTCCCGCAGCTTGGTCGAGAACGTTTCCACGTCGGCAGGCACCTGGGTAGCGCTCGTAGGAACGTCGCCGCCCTGTATCTCTTGCGCGCTGGACTGCGCGGTGCGTGCGGTGCGGGTCGCCAGCGTCTTCATGGACTCAGCCAGCGAATCGGAGTCCTGGGCGTCCAGGTACTCGCCGCCAGTGGCCTCAGCAATGCACTCCAGTTCAGCACGTGCGCCTGCATCAACGAGGAAACCAACTGTGTTGATGACCAGATCAATGCCCTGCTGCTTGAGTTCTTTTGCTACCTCGCACACCGGTGGCGGAGCACAGGTGTCCTCACCATCGGAGACCAACACAATCGAACGTTGCCCTTCTTTCGGCAACTCATCGGCCGCCTGGCGCAGCGCAGGCCCCATCGGAGTGTGGCCGGAGGCTTGGATCTTTCCTACTTCAGCAGGAATCTTCGCCGAGTTGCCAGCCTGCACGGGCAGCAGCGTGGTGATGTCCTGACAGCCAGCTTCCCGCTCCTCCGGCGAATTGCCGACTTCCGTGCCGTAGACCATGAACCCAATTTCGGAGTCCTCTGACACAGATCCCGCGAACTTACTCGTGGCAGTCTTCGCTGCCTCCATTCGGGTTTGGCCACCCGCGTCGTCGGCAAGCATTGACCCTGAAGCATCCAGGATCACCATGGTTGGCGAGATAGTACTCGCAGCCTCTTGCGCCTGTGCACGCCCTGCTGTGATTCCCGCAAAAGAGCCTACGAGCACCAGCAGCATGGAGATGGTGAGCACGACCGCCGAGAGTTGTTTTGTTCTGATCATGTGGTCGGTTCCTTTTCTTCAAGCGTAAATCTTCAAGCGTAAAAAGAACGTTACATGACAAAAGTATGTCTGATTCTCAAGATAATGACTGGGCAGACCCCAAAAATTACGGACGCCAAATATGATTACGGGCTGCAAATGTGAAACTGTATGAGTTTA
>NZ_KV806703.1:151272-160417 GCF_001811805.1 Corynebacterium sp. HMSC064E08 | reverse complement strand
CAGGCCATTTTTGTCATAAACGCAGTCAGTAACTTGCATTGGCCCGCCGCCGCTGACATAAACGCAGTCAGTAACTCGCATTGGGATAAGTAGCAAAAGATGCCCACCGGTCGACCCCCCCCCCCGAACGGGCATACTTTTTGTCTATTAACCAGCTCCCCTAGCGGGACTCCAACCACGCCACAATGTCGGAGTAGACCTCTTCCTTATTCAACTCGTTGAGAATCTCATGGCGACCATCCGGATAGACCTTAAAGCGCACGTCCTTCTTGCCCGCGTTCAGGTATTTGCCCACGACCTCAGTCACACAGGCAGCGCCACCCGCCGGATCAACAGCACCGGAAACCACGAAAAGCGGCAGCTCATCAGGCGCTTTCTCATAGGCTTCAGACGAATTCGCGTAGTGCGTGCCGACGAGAAGGTCGCGGAAAAAGGCATTGGTGGGAACGAAACCGCACTTGTCGTCCGCAATATAAGCATCAACAACCTTGTGATCGCGGGTGAGCCAATCAAACTTAGTGCGGCGCTCAAAGCCCTTGTTGTAATCAGCAAAGGTGAGAGTGTTGAGCAGCTTGCCCGGCGCGGTAGGACGAATCTTAGCCAGCAGGTTTGCCACCTTCATTCCCGCGTCGCCCTTAGCCCCTGGCCACGACACGGTGCCCATGATAATGACGCCGGTAAGCCCCTCTCCGTACTTGGCGATGTAGTTACGAGTCAGAAGCGACCCCATGGAGTGGCCGAGAATATAGTGCTTGCTGCCTGGGAATTCAGCATCAACATACTGGCGCACCGCGTGGAGGTCTTCGAGAATCAAGTTCCAGCCACCGTAGTCAGCGAAGTATCCCGGGATACCAGCATCCGTCTTGGTCATACCGTGGCCGCGATGGTCGTGCGCGACGACGGCATAGCCCTGGGATACGAGGTACTCGGCGAACTTGGCGTAGCGGTTGGCGTACTCGACCATGCCGTGGACAATCTGCACCACTCCCTTAGGAGTAATGGGCGCGCCCTTGTCATTTTCTGGAACCCAGCGCAACACATTCAATGTGGCACCTGGGCGAGAAAGCGAAGTCCTAACAGCCGATGTCACGTCGGGCACCTTTCGCGTAGAGGTTTCGATACTTACCGCTCATCGTACCGAGGAAGTTGGCTGCTCACTGGTGCTTTCGCCAACAAACAAAGAAAAACTCTGCCCCCCCCCAAAGTGACAGAGTTTTTCAAGGGACCTTACGTCTTTACGTTTTTGCGTTTACACGTTTCGCGCGTGACGCTCGCGAAGCTACAGAATCTCGCCCGGCTTGTAGGTCGCGGCCTCTGGGTACTTGTCCACGACAGCCTGCACACGTGCAACTACGCGGTCAACCTGGGATTCCGCGGCACCGATGAACGCATGGCGGTTCGCCAGAGCGTCGGCAAGCCCTGCGGCATCCAGCGGGAAACGCTCATCTGCAGCGAGACGTTCAGTGAGATTCTGCTCAGCGCCCTTTTCGCGCATATCCAGTGCGGTGGCGACGGCGTGCTCCTTGATGATCTCGTGGGCTTCCTCGCGGCCCATACCAGCGCGAACGGCTGCCATGAGGATCTTGGTGGAAGCCAGGAACGGCAGGTAGCGCTCCAGCTCACGGTCGATCATGGCCGGGAATGCACCGAACTCGGACAGGACGGTGAGGAAGGTTTCGAACATGCCGTCCATGGCGAAGAAGGCATCCGGCAGTGCAACGCGGCGAACCACGGAGCAGGAAACGTCACCTTCGTTCCACTGAGTACCGGCGTATTCGGAGAGCATGGTCATGTAGCCGCGCAGAATGACCTGGAAACCGTGGACGCGCTCACAGGAGCGGGCGTTCATCTTGTGCGGCATGGCGGAAGAGCCGACCTGGCCTTCCTTGAAGCCCTCAGTGACGGTCTCATTACCGGCCATCAGGCGGATGGTGGTGGCCAGCGACGCCGGGCCTGCACCGAGCTCGACCAGCGCGGACAGAGCGTCGAAGTCGAGGGTGCGCGGGTAGACCTGACCAACGGAGTCAAAGACGCGGTCGAAGCCGAGGCCTTCAGCGATTTCGTTTTCCAGGGAGGCCAGTGCGGACTCATCACCGTCAAGCAGATCCAGCATGTCCTGGGCGGTACCCATCGGGCCCTTGATGCCGCGCAGTGGGTAGCGGGAAATCAGGTCTTCTACACGCTCGATGCCCAGCAGCATCTCGTCCGCAGCGGAGGCGAAGCGCTTACCCAGGGTCGTTGCCTGTGCGGCGACGTTGTGGGAGCGACCTGCCATGACCAGCGATTGGTACTCGGAGGCCTTCTCCGCAGTGCGGGCGGCAACGGCAACAGCCTTGTCGCGCACGACTTTCAGCGACTGCAGAACCTGCAGCTGCTCGACGTTCTCAGTCAGGTCACGCGAGGTCATGCCCTTGTGGATGTGCTCAGTGCCAGCCAGGTCGCAGAACTCTTCAATGCGGGCCTTCACATCGTGGCGAGTAATACGCTCACGGGCGGCAATGGAGTCGAGGTCAACCTGATCGATGACCTCCTCATACGCCTCGATAGTGCCCTCCGGCACCTCAATTCCGCGGGCGACCTGAGCCTTCAGAACGGCAATCCAGAGCTTGCGCTCGAGGATGATCTTGTACTCAGGGCTCCACAACTCCGCCAGGGTCGCAGAGGCGTATCGGTTAGCAAGGACGTTTGCGATCTTCTTTTTCTCAGCCACGCCCTCAAGTATTCCATGACCACTGCATCCGCGGTTATCTAGGCCATGGATGACCACGCATTTCTTCCACGCCCTCGTTGAATTTGCGCATCAATCGCACGAACTCCGCGAGCTCCGAGTCTTCCCAGTCATGCGTAATGTCATCGACGGTATTCTTACGCGCCTCAATCTCCCGGTGCAGCAGCTCTAGCCCCTTGTCGGTCGCGCTATGCACCTTCGCGCTTGACGACGGCGCGGGCCTCTTCGCGATATACCCCTGCCGCATGGCGGCGGCCAGCTGGCGGTGCACCGTAGAAATGTCCAGCCCCAGCGCATCGGAGAGCTCGGCGACTGTCATATCCGGCTGCGCTTCCAGCCTAGCCAGCAGTGCTGCGGCGGAGCGATCCAGCAGGATGTCCTTGCGATGTGGCCGGTAGCCGCTGGAGCTCACCCGGGATAGCAGCATGTTCTCGTAAACGAGCGCGGCCAGGTCGTCGTTTCGCACGGTGGCAGTCAATCCTCTTGTCGCCTTTATGTCGGCCCTTTTATGGGCCTGCGGGATGTATCTGTTTGTTGAACAGCTCCTATTCTAGCGCGCCGCGGATGGGGTTAAGGCCGAAAAAGCGCGTTTGCATCATACAAACCGATTGTTATAATTCGAGCCCTAACTGTATTTTTGCACGATACAAATACCGGAAAGCAGTTTTGCCAAAGCACTAATTCCACGATCGTTTTCAAACGAGAAAAGAGACCGTATCTTCAGCATGACAACGCATACGACAACACAGAACAGGCGCAGACAGAACGAGCAGGACGAGCAGCACGGGCAAGACAAGCTCTTCTCCCCCGCGTTCATCATCAGCTGGCTGATTAACTTCAGCATGTACCTGGTGTTCTACCTTTCAATCACAGTCATGGCGCTCTACGCCGTCCAGCGCTTCTCCGCCTCAGATGCCGCCGGTGGCTTCGCTGCCAGTTCTTTCGTGGTCGGCGCCACCATCGCGCGACTCTTTTCCGGCTACTTGGTGGACACCTTCGGTGGTCGCAGAATCATGCTTGGCTCGCTCGCTGTCATCGTGGCAGCCTGTGCCGCCTACCTGTGGGCCGCATCCCTGCCGGTCCTGATTGCAATCCGCATCATCCACGGCCTGACCTACGCATTAGCTTCCACCGCCGTGATGGCCGCCGCCCAGACCGCTATTCCGGCTTCGCGCCGCGCCGAGGGAACTGGCTACATCTCGCTCGGCACCACCCTGGCTACAGCGATTGGCCCAGCTCTCGGCCTGGCCCTTATTGGTTCGGTCGGATACAGCGTCCTCTTTGCCACAGCCCTCGGCCTGTCCATCGTCGGACTGGTGCTGGCGCTCTTTCTGCCACATCACAACGAGCCCACCACTGCGAAAACCAAGGACGAGGCCGCCGAGGATTCGTCGGCAAGCGAGACGAAGCGCACGTTTTCCTTCGATGACATCATGACGCCGAGAGTGGTGCCAATCGGCCTGTTCATGCTGCTCATCGGCCTGGCGTATGCGGGCGTGATTACATTCCTGAACCGATACTCGCAGCTGAGCGGCCTGGCTAGAGGCGCCAGCTTCTTCTTCATCGCCTATGCGGTTGCGATGATGGCGGCGCGTTTCTCACTGGGACGCCTGCAGGATCGCCGCGGTGACAACCCCGTCATCGCCATCGGCCTGGTGTGCTTCACCATCTCACTGCTTGTTCTGGCTTTCGCAACCGCTGACTGGCACGTTATCGCCGCCGGTGCGCTCTGCGGCCTGGGCTACGGCACGCTGATGCCGGCCTGCCAGACCATCTCTGTGCACCTGGCCCCGGCACACAAGTTGGGCACGGGCATCTCGACGCTGCTCTTGCTTGTCGACGCAGGCATCGGCCTCGGCCCAATCGTGCTTGGTTCGGTAGCCGCCACTATGGGCTTCGACAAGATGTACGCAGGCCTGGCGGTTGTGGTGGTTCTCGCTGCTGTTTTCTACTGGTTCGTGCATGGCCGCAAGCCTGTTGCGAGGCGCCATCGCGTGGATCTTTAGAACTAATTGGTGTGCAGTCACTTTTCACAGGTGAATATCGCACAAGGAACACCGATAGCAGTGATGTGTCGTGAGTCACCTATACTTTTTCACATGACTGAATCATCCACACCACAGAGCATGATTTCGATTGCCGGGGTGAATAAGCACTACGGCGATTACCACGCTTTGCGCGACATCAATCTGGAAATCCCAGCTGGTCAGGTCGTAGTTGTCCTCGGCCCCTCCGGCTCTGGTAAGTCCACACTGTGCCGAACCATCAACCGCCTCGAGACCATAGACAGCGGCGAGATCCGCATCAACGGCAAACTTCTCCCAGAAGAGGGTAAGGAACTCACCCGTCTGCGTGCTGAGGTCGGCATGGTCTTCCAGCAGTTCAACCTCTTCAGCCACATGACCATTCGCGACAATGTCACGTTGGCCCCACTGAAGGTCCGCAAGATCTCAAAAGCCGAGGCCCGCGAGCGTGCGGACAAGCTGCTCGCCCGTGTCGGCATTGCGGAACAGGCTGACAAGTACCCGGCACAGCTCTCCGGCGGTCAGCAGCAGCGCGTCGCCATCGCACGCGCCCTGGCCATGGACCCGAAGGTCATGCTTTTCGACGAGCCCACCTCCGCGCTCGACCCGGAAATGATTAACGAGGTCCTCGACGTCATGACCGACCTGGCCAAGGGCGGCATGACCATGGTCTGTGTCACCCACGAGATGAGCTTCGCCCGCCGCGTGGCCGACCGCATCCTGTTCATGGCCGACGGTGCGATTGTCGAAGACACCGACCCGGAGGCCTTCTTCACCAACCCGCAGAGCGATCGTGCCAAGGACTTCTTGGCCAAGATCGTCGGACACTAGGCGGGGCTGGTCACCATGAAGCTTTCACTATTACGAGGAGGCCAGGGACGCAGTCGCAACCAGGGCCGCCGAGGTGTCGTCGGCAAGCGAGTTGCGGCGGCTGTCGTAGCTGTTGCCACGACAATGAGCCTCGCGGCCTGCGGTAGCGGCGGACCCCGAAACCTGCTGGCTGATATCGAAGCCGGGCACGTGACGCTGGGTACGAAGTTTGACCAGCCGGGTCTCGGCGAGCGCACCCCGGACCGTGAGTTCGCGGGCGTCGACAACGATGTTTCCCGCTACGTCATTGAGTACATCGCCAACAAGAACGGTTGGGATGTGCCCGAGATGGAGTGGCGCGAGACCCCGTCCGCTCAGCGCGAGACGCTGATTAACAACGGCGAGGTCAACATGATCGCCGCCACCTACTCCATCAACGCTGGCCGCCTGGCTGCCGTCGACTTCGCCGGCCCGTACCTGGTCACGCACCAGGCACTGTTGGTGCGCGGTTCCGAGGGCATCCAGGGGCTTGACGACGTCGCCCCGGGCACTCGCCTGTGTTCTGTATCCGGCTCCACCCCAGCGCAGAAAGTCAAGGACGCTCTGCCGGAGGTACAGCTGCAGGAGTTCGATACCTACGCCGCGTGCGCGGAAGGTGTGAAGCAGGGTGTCGTCGATGCCCTGACCACCGATGCGACCATTCTCGCGGGCTTCGCCCAGCGCTACAAGGAGCGCTTCGGCGACGACTTCCGCGTGGTCGAGCTGCGCAACCCCGATGGTTCCTACTGGACCAATGAGTACTACGGCATCGGCCTGCCCAAGGGTGATGATGCCAGCCGTGAGGCCATCAATGAGGCGCTGGAGTCGCTGTACGACACCGGTGAGCTTCAGAAGATCCTGAAGAAGCATTTGGGCGACAAGTTCGAGCTCGACGACAAGCCGGCAATCGGCGATCTGTCGTTTGTAGAGAAGAAGTAGGAAGGGGTGCGAGCAAACAATGAATCCAGAACTATGGAGTGAAATGGGGCCGGAACTGCTTCCGGCTTTCTGGGTAACCATCAAACTGACGATTGCTTCGGCAATTGGTTCCCTGATTTTTGGCACGCTTCTCACCGCTATGCGCGTGAGCCCCGTGGGAATCCTGCGTACCCTGTCGACCTGGTACATCAACATTGTCCGCAATACCCCGCTGACGTTGATTGTGCTGCTGGCCTCGATGGGTCTCTACTACAACTTGGGGCTGCTGCTGGCTGCGGAGAATGACTCCTTCATTGTCAAGCAGAACTTCCGTCTCGCGGTGTTGGCGTTTGTTGCCTACACCTCGTGCTTCGTTGCGGAGTCCCTGCGCGCCGGTATTAATACTGTGCCGTTCGGGCAGGCCGAAGCCGCCCGCTCCCTGGGGCTTAGCTTCGGCCAGAGCTTCCGCTACATCATCTTCCCGCAGGCGTTCCGTGGCGCTATCGTGCCGCTCGGCAATACCCTGATTGCGCTGACGAAGAACACCACGATCGCCTCAGTAATCGGTGTGGCTGAAGCGTCGCTGCTGATGAAGACCATGACCGAAAACTACGCCAGCGATATCCTGATTATCTTCGGCATCATCGCTGTCGGCTTTATTATTCTGACTCTGCCGACCGGCCTGTTCTTCGGCTGGGCTGGCAAGCGATGGGCGGTGAAGCGCTAATGGCTACTCGCGCAACAGTTCTTTACGACGCGCCGGGCCCCAAGGCTCAGCGCTTCAACCGAACCCTCACCTGGATCGTGGCCGCAATCACCGTTGCGATCCTCGCCTGGGTCGGAATGAAACTGGCCGACAAGGGCCAGTTCGAGGCGAATAAGTGGTCGTTCTTCCTCGAATCCACAACCTGGACCACGTACATTCTGCCCGGCTTGGTCAGCACCATTATCGCGGCTGTGGTCTCTATTGTGTTGGCACTGGTTATTGGCGCTCTCCTGGGCGTCGGCAGGCTGAGCCCGGTCGCACCGGTGCGCTGGGGGTGCTCGGTGATTGTCGAGTTTTTCCGCGCCATTCCGGTGCTGGTGCTCATGCTGTTCGCCTACTCGGTGTTCGCGCTTTGGCAGCTGTTTCCGTCGAACTACCTCGGCTTTGCCGCCGTTGTGTTTGGCCTGACCATGTACAACGGATCCGTCATTGGCGAGACGCTACGTTCCGGCATCGAGTCGCTGCCGAAGGGCCAGCGTGAGGCTGCGATTGCGCTGGGTCTCTCCCACCGCCAGACGATGGTCACCATTTTGCTGCCGCAGGCAGTCGCCGCCATGTTGCCGGCGATTATCTCGCAGATGGTCATTGCGCTGAAGGACTCCGCACTGGGCTACATGATTGGTTACGTCGAGGTTGTCCGCTCCGGCCGCCAGCTTGGCGAGTACTACGGCGCCATGATTCCATCGCTGGTCGTCGTGGCAATCATTCTCATTGCCATCAACTTCGGTCTGGCCAACCTTGCCGAGCGTATCGAAAGCCAGCTCCGCGCCGGCCGCGCCCGCCGCAACATCATTGCGAAGGTTCCGCAGCAGCCTGATGTCGGTGTCACTACTAAGGATGAAACCAACGTCGACTGGCACGCCGAAGGCCACCGAGATCTGCGCGGCACGCACGAGTAAAACTCGCGCATTACCCACGCCCCGCGTATTCACATTCGCTTTACGACGTGTACAGCGACGCCGCCCACGGAAACTGTTTTTGGTTTCCGCTGGGCGGCGTTTTTGTTTGTCTATGGCCTTTGCCTTCGCTCTTATCGATGCACTACTCACTGATGGCCACGCTGCAGCGCATCGATAGGTGAATAGCGTGGCCACAAGTGGCGGGCACCTTTTGCTGCTTACCCCAATGCGAGTTTCTGACTGTGTTTATGACACCGGCGGCGGGGCGATGCGAGTTACTGACTGCGTTTATGACAAAAATGGCCCGAAAAATGGCTTGAAAGTGTCCTAAACTCGCACAGTTTCACATTTGCAGCCCGTAGTTTGTCGGATTGTCCGCTTTGCTACTTAACGCCGGGTTGTGGAGCTGCCGCAGTTGGGGGTTTTACATCACCATCTAATGGTTCCTTTGGAGGTGGCATCGTTGTTCTTCATCTGGCCTGCACATTTGGAGGTTCGGGGTCTGTTACGTGTCACCTAGAAAGCAAACCAAGACCCAGTTACCACTTGCGAGTGCCATTCCGGTGGATTGAATGAAAAAAGGCGGGAATACAGGAGTTCTCCTATATTCCCGCCGTCTCCTTTTAGGAGCTAGCAATGCGGCTCGAAAGCCTTGGTATCACTAGTTTTCATTCTGCGAGTGGCGCTTACGAACCGCTAGTAAAATACCACCAGCCAGCAACAGCATTGCTGCGATTCCTAGCGTGCCAGCGACCTTAGCGCCGGTGACAGCCAGAGAAGACCCGCCCTTGGAGCTGGAGCTCGAGGTGCTGCCACCCGAGCTGCTGTGGCCCGAGGTACTTCCACTGGAGGAGCTTCCACCAGAGAGGCTACCGCTGGAGGAGCTTCCGCCCTTTGAGCTAGAGCCCGAAGTGCTACCACCCTTGGAGCTGGAGCCCGAAGAGCTAGAACCTGAGCTGCT
>NZ_KV806703.1:0-151172 GCF_001811805.1 Corynebacterium sp. HMSC064E08 | reverse complement strand
TGGAGCCCGAAGAGCTAGAACCTGAGCTGCTTCCGCCCTTAGAGCTGGAGCTCGAGGAACTTCCGTCCTTGCCCGGCTTGTCACCTGGCTTGTCGGAATCATCTGGCTTGCCTGGCTTGTCCGGCTTGCCTGGCTTGTCCGGCTTGCTTGGCTTGTCACCTGGCTTACCCGGCTTGGTCGGGTCAGTCGGTTCGTTCGGCTTGGTCGGGTCAGTCGGCTCGCTCGGGTCCGTCGGCTCAGTCGGCTCGCAGTCGAGCTTGGTGCCCACGCGAATCACACGATCCTGCTTCTCCTTGAGAACCTCTTCAGAAGTTTCCGGCTCGCCCACAAACTCACCGTCCTCGAGATTCCAGGTGTTGGTGATTTCCTTCTCACCAGTGACACCAGGCTGATCCTCAATAACCTTGCCGGCTTCGAGGGTCTCGTCGTACTCGATGATGGTATCGAACGGAATCGGCGCAGTGTGCTTATCCGTCAGCTGGGCCTCACCCTCAGCAGGACCGACCTCGACAATGCGGTCGACAGGATCGCTGATTGTCTCAGACGAATCCTCCTTGACCACATTGCCGTCGCTGTCAACCGTAATCGTGACAGTGTGCTTGACCTCGCCTGGAGTTCCCTCCTGAACAACCTTGGTTTCGCCAGGCTCCAGATCCGGGTTAGTACTGACCAGGGTGTCGAACGGAGTCTTTTCAATCCACGAGTCAGACGTGGTCACCGGCTCACACTTTTCAGTCGGCTCACTCGGGTCCGTCGGCTCACTCGGGTCCGTCGGCTCGCTCGGCTCAGTCGGCTCGGTCGGGTCCGTCGGCTCACTCGGGTCCGTCGGCTCAGTCGGGTCAGTCGGCTCGCTCGGGTCAACAGGAGGCGTCGGCTCGCACTTGCACTTAGTGCCCACGCGAATCTTTCGATCCTGCTTGTCCTTAGTAACGGTCTCCGAAATCTCCGGATCGCCTACTGGCTCACCGTTCTCGAGCTTCCAGGTCTTGGTGATTTCCTTCTCACCGAACTCACCGGCCTGTTCCTCGACAACCCTGCCGACTTCCAGGTTCGGGTCGTACTCAATGAGGGTGTCGTACGGAATCTTCTCCGTGTGCTTATCCGTCAATGCGGTCTCGCGACCCTTGGCCGGGCCAACCTCGATGATCTGGTTTACCGGGTCGCTGATTTTCTCAGAGGACTCATCCGTGGAGATTTCCCCGTTGTCAGCATTCACCTTAACGGTGTGCTTGATTTCGCCCTGCTTACCTTCCTGGACGACCTTGGTCTCACCAGGCTTCAGCTCAGGGTTGACCCGAACCTCGACCTCGAACGGAGTCTTTTCAGTCCACTCGATGGTCGTGGATGCAGGCTTGCCCTTGGTACCGACCTTGATGATCTTCTTGACCGGCTCAGCCACTCGCACGGTTTCGGTCTTGGAATCCACAACCGTCGAGTTCTCGATGGTCTGGGTCGTTGTGACCTTGTCCTTGCCTAGCTTGCCTTCCTGGACAGTCTCCTGCGTGCCGGCTTCCAGATTCTCGTCGAAGATGATCTCAGTCTCAAACGGGACGTCTACCTCGTACTCAGTAGTGTGAGTGCCCACGGTCTTCGTGCCAACACGGATGATCTGCTTGACTGGCTCCTTGGTGCGCTCAGTGGTCACCTTAGGGTCACCGGACGGCTTGCCGTCCACAATCTTCTGAGTCGAAGTTTCGACCTCAGTTCCGAGTTGACCCTCCTGATCAACGACCTGCTTACCCTTTTCCAGGGTGTCGTCGAAGACAATTTCAGTCTCAAATGGAATCGGCTTCTCGGTCTTGGTCACCAGTTCCGATGGCTCCACACCAGGACCGTACTCAATAATGCGAGTAACAGGTTCCTTGGTGGTCTTCTCCTCGGTTACCTCAGCCTTGTCGCCCTTGGCGGTGAAGTTAGCAGTAAAAGTCTTCTCACCGTTTTCGCCTTCCTGGACAACCCTGATTTCACCAGGTGCCAGGTCCGGGTTCTCGCGAACCTCGGTCGGGTACGGAATCGGAACCGTCCAAGTTACAGTCTCGGCGCTTTCGCTTTCAGTAACCTTGGTTCCGATGACGACGACCTCATTAACCGGCGCCTCGGTCTGCTCCCACTGGCCGTCCTTGGTCATCTTTTCCTTGCCAGGAACGCCCTTGGTTTCAACCTTGTACTCGCCGGCAGGAATGGTGTCGTCGTACTTGTACTCGACCCTGAACGGGACCTCACGCGTCGGAACGTCGACAACGTTAACCACAGCGTAAGCGGTATCCGTAGAGCCGTCCTCGTAGGTCACGGTGACCGGAATCTTGACCTGGTCACCCGGCTTCGCATCCGCAGGGGCGGTTGCGGTGATCTCGCCATTGTCGTCAATACTGACAGTCCAACCAGCCGGAACTTCGCCCAGCTCGTATGGGTTATCCTTGGCGACGTTTACGTTATCCGGCTTGTCGAGGTTTAACGGCAGCTTTGCGGTATCCCCCGGGTACACCATCTCTGTTGGGTAAGACGGATCTGCTTCCCAGGCATTAGTCAGCTTCACGACGGTAGTAACCGGCGTCTGAGTAGCACGACCGCCTGGGGCATTAACCGTCACGGTGACGGTATTCTTGTCGCCCGGCTTCGCATCGGCCGGCGGAGTCGAGGTAACGACACCGGTGTTCGGGTCAACCTTGTACTCCCAGCCGTCAACATTCTGAGTGAGGACCGGCTTGCCGTCTTTCTGTCCGAAGGAGAAAGTAGAGCCCTCCGGCGGACCGTCGACATGATGTTCGACGGACTGACCCGGTCCAGTGGTCTGGACATCGTAGTTTGCCTGCAGGTCACCCTTAATAACGACAACGGTGCCTACAACCGTCTGCGGCTTCTGCTTGCCCTCATCACTGTAGTGCGCGAGGACTGGGACATTAAGAATGTCTCCTTCGTGCGCGTCCCTCGGAATGGTGGTCTTAATCTCACCAGTCTTCTCATCAACGTAGACAGTCCACGTCTTGCCATCCTTGCTGGTGAGGGTGGTCTGGTTAGTGCCGTCCTCAAAGGTGTAGCGCGACGGGGCCTCATCGGTCGTGTTGCCGCTCAGCCCGCGCTCGGGGAGTTCCGGAGTGAGGCTGACGTTCGCATTTGGCTGACCAGTTACAGTGTCGTAAGTCGGGATCTTGATGTCCACGATCGCCTGGAACTGGACCTCGATCTCATCGGTGGTCTGGTCCGGATAGGTCGCCTTCACCTTCGGAGTGATGACGGTTCCCGGCGCGACAGAGTCGTCCGCCTTCGCGGTGACCTTACCTGTTTCGTCGACCTTGACGGTCCACCCTTCCGGGACAGTGGACGGGTCAATCTCAAACTTGGCCGGGGGAACCGGCTTATGGCCCTTCATGATGGACTTGGTGGTGATCTGAGAGGTGATGTCTTCATTCACCTTGCCCTTGGCAAGGCCCGGGCGCACCAGGTCAGTGACCTGGGTATTGTTCGGGTCGACCACGACGAGCAGCTCAAGTTCATCGGTGGAGCCATTCGAGTACTCGACGGTGACCTTCGGGCGTGCGAAGGTGCCCGGCTTCGGGTTCTCCGGAGCGGTGACGGTGACGTTATAGTCCTCGTCCATCTCGACGGTCCAACCCTCGTAGACGTACTTCTCGTCCAGCTCGACCTTGGCCTCGAAGCCGCCGTCACCCTTCTTCTTCACCAGATCCTTGATCTTATCTGGTACCTGCTTGAAGACGACTTTCTGCGGCTCGGTTGCCAACGGGCCGGTAGCGCTATCCACGCCCGAGATGATCGACGCGTCCTCCTTGTCGTACTTCGGGGAGTGGAACTCGGTGTCGTCCAGGGAGAACGCCTTGGAGTCGATGACGTTTGCCTTGTTGTAGCGCGTCAGCGAGTTGGAGCTGTCGAAGGTAGCGCCTTCACCGAAGTTGTTGTTCTCAGCAGCCGCCTGGAGCTGGTCGACGGTACGTGGCTTCGCCAGAACTGAGAAGTTCACGTTCTTGTCAGTTGCCAGGTCAGTACCGCGGTACTCAGGCCAGGTGAAGAAGATGTCTCCGTTGTCCGCGATACGTAGCAGCTGCTCGCCGCCGGATGCTGCCGGGTCGGTGGTGCCGATGAACCTGCCGTTGCCGTCGTATGCCTCTACGACCATGCGGGACATCGAATCGTCCGTGCCGCCGTTCTCAACAGCAGGAACGTTGATTTTACCGACCTTGGTTTGCTCACCGGGGACGATGACGTGCTTCTCGAAGTTCTCCCACGACACCGTGATCGGGTTACACTCGATGTTCTCGCTCGGCCACGGGTTCACGATGGCCGTAAAGGATGCACTGTCTCCCTGGGTGGCAAACGGGCCGGAGGTACGGTCGACCTTATAGTTTCCCTGCCAGGCGTAACGTACCGGGTTAGCGGCAGCGGCCTCAGCGAACTGCTTGACTTTAGCATCGGTCAGTTCCGCGTAGAGGTTCAGGTTTCGCTGTTGCCTAGAAGCAGTAATTCCGAGGATTTCGTCGGCCTTGTGCGTGACTGACTTGTCAACAAAGGTCTCACCGGCACCCATAGAGGAAACCTGTCCCGCATCGAGGTACGCACCCATAAGGCCTGAATTGGAAAAGCTCCAATCAGCGAACGTGCGGTCTTTCGAGTTATCAAAGGCGACGCTCAAACCCCACCGGGTTTTGTTGGGGCTGCTCCCGCTTGGTTCCAGGGTGGTCCAGCTGAAACCAGCCTGGCTGCCCTGCGGAGCGTTCTCCGAGACAACACACGAACCGGCCGGCAGGTCGGAGGCCTTCTGGGCATCCTTCTCCACCGCGCCGGACTTCTCGCGGATGCCACCGGAGAGTTCTGCAGCTACCGCCTCCGGCTGTGAAGAGACAAAATTCGGAGCAACTCCGATTGCACTACCAACTACGGCTGTGACTGTTAGCACAGCCAAAGGAGCGCGTACGGAGCGCTTCTTGAGCACTTCCGGTAATTTCATACGCATTTTGCGTCCTTATCCAATTTCCCTATCCTTACCCACCTGGTACGGGCCCGCTGGCACCTCGCCGATTCTGTTAGCGAGACTTTGATGTTCAACACCTGGATGTTCACCACCCAGAAAGCTCCATAACACTTCAACATGAACCGTAAAAAGGGCGTTCACCACAGTTTAGCATGCAAAATTAACACCATATACCCTGGTAATACCCCCAAACACCCCTGAAATTTCGACGAAAGCAAGGCTTGACAAACTGACACAACGAATACAAAAACACCGCCCACCGAAACTACTTTTGGTTTCCGTGGGCGGCGTTTTTGTTTGGCTACAGCCTTTGCCTTCGCTCTTATCGATGCACTACTCACTTATGGCCACGCTACAGCGCAACGATAGGTGAATAGCGTGGCCACAAGTGCCGGGCACTACTGCGACCATGCTCTCCTACGACTCAGACTTGGTATCCGATTCCTCTGATTCCGACTTTTCGCCAGACGCAAACTCGCCTTCAACGACCACATCGGACTGAATAACCAGGCGCCCCTCTTCATCGTGGGTGTACTCAAAGCGCGGCAGCTCATTGCCCTCTTCGTCGTAGCCCGGCGCGGGTGCGGCTTCGTGCTTCTCCAACTTCTCTGGAGTATCGGTCTTCTCCCACTGGCGGGTAACCGGCTTGCGCACTGCCATGTGGTCATCACTCATGCCTTTGACCAAGGAGTACATCATCACAAAGTGGAGGAAGAAGAACGGTACACCGATGACAATCACCGCAGATTGCAGCGCTTCCAGTGCGGTTTCACCAGAGATCAGCAGCAGAGAAGCTGCCACAGCACCGATCATGACGCCCCACAGCACTCGGTAGAAGGTCGGAGCCTTGTTTTCCTCACCGGTGGACATCATGTCCATCACCATCGAAGCGGAGTCAATGGAGGTGACGAAGAAGATCATGATCACAAAGAGCGCAAACACACTGACAAGGGTTGCCAGTGGGTACTGCTCCAGCAGGATAAATAGAGCCGGCGAGGGATCCCCTCCTTCGACGACTGGTTCCGTCAGAATGCCCGGCTGCTCATTTTCCAGTTCGAAGCCAGCGCGGCCGAAGATAGAGAACCACATGATTGACACGATTGTCGGCAGTGCAATCACACCGGCAATGAACTGACGGACTGTACGGCCGCGGGAAATACGGGCGACGAACATGCCCACAAATGGCGACCAGCAGATTGTCCAGGCCCAGTAGAAGACCGTCCAGGCGCCCTGTTTCCAATTCGGGTTGACGTCGTAGGAGTCAGTCCAGAACATGATGCGAGGCAGCGCATCCAAGTAGACACCTGTCGTATCGACGGTCTGGCGCAGCAGCGTCAATGTCGGGCCCATGAGCAGCACGAAGACCATCAATGCCATGGCGGCCCAAATGTTCGCATTGGACAACACCTTAATACCTTTGTCCAGACCGCGGGCCACGGAAATCGAGGCAATCACAATAATGATGGCAATCAGAATGAGCTGCACCATCGAGTTTTCCGGGGTACCGATTACACGAGCAGCACCGGAGTTAATCTGCAGCGCACCCATGCCCACCGATACCGCGATACCGACGACGGTACCGATGATGGCGACGGCGTCGATAAGCTTGCCCGGCCATGAGTAGATGCGGGTACCGAGCAGCGGCGCGAAGATGGAGGAGACGCGCGGCGGCAGGTGACGCTTGTAAATGAAGTACCCGAGCGCGAGCCCCGGCAGCGCCATGATGACCCACATGTGAATACCCAGGTGGTAGATGGTAAATGCCATCGCAGTGTTCTGAGCTTCGCGGCTCATCGGCTCTTGACCGAACGGCGGGTTGTAGGCATGGTTGAGCGGTTCAGCCACGCCCCAGAACATCAGCATGGAGCCAGTACCACCGGCGAAGAGCATGCCGAACCATTCGGCGATGGTGTATTCGGGCTCTTCGTCATCATCGCCAAGCTGGATGCGTCCGTAGCGGGACACAAACAAGCCGATGAGGAAGATAAAGCTTGCCGAGACACCACCGATGAACAGCCAGCCCATGTTAGACGTAACCCAATCGGAAGCGGCCGAGTAGGCATCCCGAGCGGTATCCCCCAGCGCTATGGTCACTGCCACAAAGAGGACAATGAAACCCATCGCCGTCGTGAAGATCAACGGGTCGGTCGGCAGGTTCTTAAGAAAACCGCCCGACTTCTTTTCTTGCGTTTTTACTTGTGGCGTTTGTGTAGATCCCATTATCGGGGTCAGCGCCTTTCACTTCTAGATTGTCTGTCTCAGAAAAGACAGCTCGGAAGACACATTCCTCCCAAGTCGGTTATCTACGTTACAAAAGGAAGCCCAGTCATTCTCAATAACTAAGCCTTTGTGCTGTAATTGCGACTTTTTCCTTCGAGTTCACGCTGGTTTAACTGAACGTCAAAGTGGAAAACCTATCGTTCGACTCCATGCAGCTTTCCCGTCGCAGCGCTCTACGTTTAGGCGCATCCACCGCACTTGCCACTTCAGTCACGCTCGCTCATGCCTCTAGAGCTGCGGCTTCAGCTACACCGGGTTCGCCGTCACTGGCCTCCCCAGGGTTACTGCGTTCTCGGCCACAGCTCACCCACGGCGTTGCAAGTGGCGATATCCGCGGCGACGGCGCATTGATTTGGGCTCGCTCAGACCGCCCCGCCCATATGGTGGTTGAAACTGCTGCAACTGAGAGCTTCCAGAATGCCAAGGTATTCCGCAGTAACTCTCTGTTAACTCCAGACACTGACGGCACCGGACGTCTACGTGTCGTCGGTCTCGAACCGGGGCAGGAAATCTTCTATCGCGTCACGCTCGAAGAGGCAGATACTGGAATCTGCTCTGATCCCGTTATCGGCACCTTCCGTACTGCCCCAAACCGCGCATCCAACATCCGCCTGCACTGGTCCGGCGATGTCGCAGGTCAGGGTTGGGGAATTAACGACAAAATCGGTGGCTACACCGGCTTTTCCACCATGATGGAGCGCAATCCAGACCTATTCATTCACTCAGGCGACACCTGCTATGCCGACGGTCCGCTGGATGAATCCGTCACGCTTTCCGACGGCACTGTGTGGCGCAACCATGTCACTCCGGCCAAATCCAAGGTTGCTGAAACCCTCGAAGAGTATCGTGGCCAGTACTCCTACAACCTCATGGACAAGAACTACTTGGCCTTCAATGCGCAGGTTCCGCAGCTAGTCCAGTGGGATGACCACGAAACAGTCAACAACTGGTACCCCAACGAAGTCCTAGACGATGATCGCTATACCGAGCGCGATGTCAACACCCTGGCCAAGCGTGCCTACCAGGCCTTCCATGAGTGGCAGCCAATTGATCAACAAATGGCTGTAGATGGGCGCGTCTACCGCAAGGTTTCCTACGGCCCGTTGCTAGACATATTCATTCTGGATATGCGCAGTTACAAGGGAGAAAACACTTCCAATAATCCGCGCTCGACAACCGAAGAACCAATCCTTGGCGAAAAGCAGACCAACTGGTTAATCGACTCCCTCAAGGACTCCCGCGCGACGTGGAAGATTGTTGCTAATGACCTACCGCTTGGAATCATCGTCCCCGACGGCGACGATGGTGACCAAGAAAGCGTATCCAATGGTGCCGCCGGTGCACCTGCAGGACGTGAACGTGAAATCGCCCGCCTGCTCAGCGCCATTAAAGATGTTTCAAATGTCGTCTGGCTCACCGCCGATGTGCACTACACCGCGGCTCACCACTACAGCCCAGAGCGCGCACAGTTCACCGACTTCGCACCCTTCTGGGAATTCGTCTCCGGTCCTCTCCACGCGGGCGCTTTCGGCCCCAACGAAATGGATTCGACCTTCGGGCCGAAGGTGGAGTACGTCCACGCACCGGGTAAGGACAATGCCAACGCCGACCCCACACAGGATTTCCAACACTTCGGCGAAGTCGACATCGACGGCGACTCACGTGAGATGACCGTCCGTCTGCTCACCACTCGTGGCACCGAGTTGTGGTCGACAACGCTGAAGCCGCAGGCGTAGGCAGACTGTTCAACAGCGCGTGGCGGTAGCCACTAATTAGTGCGTTCCGCCACGCTTTACGACGGTCTCCTGCCCCGCAGCCTTCCAGGCCACAATGCCCCCGTCCAGATTGATGAGCTCCGGTATGGCGCCATCAGCCTCGGTATCGCTGGCCAACAGCTCAATTGCCTGTTGTGAGCGGGCTCCCGAGTGGCAGTGAATAATGATGCCCTCTGTCTCAGTAGCGTCGCCGGCAGCCTGTGCAAGTGCCTCATTCACAGCAGCCCACCCACGGCTGCGAATGTCGCCGAGTGGCACAAGCACAGATCCGGCAATGGCAGCCTCCGCGTGTTCTTCAGGCTCGCGTACATCGATGAGAGGCACACCCTCGGCAAGAAGCTCGTGCGCCGTGTTGGGGCCAATGCTGCGCATGCTCTGCGCCGGGGCCTCCTCGTGCTCGGTCCACGAAGCTGCGCACACCTGCGCAATTTCGGTCAAGTCGGAAACGGGTTCGCGCTCCGGGTCGGCCGCAAAGGACAGTGTGCGGGTGGTTGCCTCCAGGGCGTCGATAAGCACGAGTTTGCCGACGGCGACCTTGCCGACACCGGTGAGCACCTTGATAGCTTCGACGACCATCATGGAGCCAATCTGTCCGACCATTGCGCCGAGGACACCGCCTGCGGCGCACGACGGCACGGAGCCGGGGTCGGGGATGTCGGGGTAGAGATCGCGAAGCATGGGGCCGTGGCCGGGCCAGAAGACGGACAGTTGTCCTGCGAACTGCAGAATTGTGGCCCAGACCAGTGGCGTTCGGGTCAACTCCGCGGCATCGGAGGACAGGTAGCGCGTGGCGAAGTTGTCCGCGCCGTCGAGCACTACATCGTGAGTGGCGAAGAGCTCCTCAGCATTGTCGACGCTTAACCTGCCGACGATTGCGGTCACCGATGCCTCGGAGTCAAGGCGCCGCACGGCATCCGCGGCGGATTCGGCCTTCGGGCGACCAATGTCGGACTCACGGTGAATGACCTGGCGCTGAAGATTGGATTCGTCGACCACGTCATCGTCAATGATGGTGATGTGCCCGACCCCTGCCCCGGCCAGGTACAACAGCGCAGGCGATCCCAAGCCGCCAGCTCCGATAACGAGGACGCGGGAGGCTCGCAAAGTTCGCTGACCCTCGGCACCAAAGCCCGGCAATGTTAGGTGCCGTGCGTACCGGCGCAGGTCGCGGTCCGAAAGATTGACACCCTGCTCCGCCATTACAGAGAATCCTGCTCGCGTGCGCCGCTGACGCGCTCAGTGATGATTCCCTCAAACGACGAGCTCGCCTGGGCCAGTCGACGCCGTGGGATGCGACCCGACTCGCGAGCAGTCAGTCCTGCCTCAACGCCGAAGCGCATCGCTGTGGCCATGCCCACCGGATCATGTGCACGGGTCACTGCGGATGCCAACAGCACTGCATCGCAGCCAAGCTCCATCGCCTGCGCGGCCTCAGACGCGGTACCGATGCCCGCATCCAGGATGATGGGCACTTTCGCCCGGTCCACAATCAGCTCGATGTTGTGTGGGTTAAGAATTCCCAGGCCAGTACCGATAGGCGAACCCGCCGGCATGACAGCTGCACAGCCCAGATCCTCCAGCCGCTTGGCCAGCGCCGGATCGTCGTTGGTGTAGGCGAAAACGACGAAGTCGTCAGCTACCAACTGCTCCGCTGCCGCGACCAGCTCGACCGGGTCCGGCAGCAGCGTGTCCTCGTCGGCGATGACCTCGAGCTTCAGCAGGTTGGTTTCCAGCGCCTCGCGGGCCAACTGCGCAGTCAGCACCGCGTCACGAGCGGTATAGCACCCCGCAGTATTCGGCAGCGCCGCAATATTGTTGCGCTGCAAAATCTCAAAAACGTTCTGCTTCGTGCCGGGCGTAAAACGGCGCATCGCCACCGTAGTCAGCTCGGTGCCCGAAGCCACCAGCGCGCGCTCCAGCGTATCCATGCTGGTCGCACCGCCAGTTCCCATAATCAGACGGGAGTTCAACTCCAGCCCGCCAATGCGCAGCGGTTCGCGTGTAACTTCGCTTGCCGCCCCGGTTTCATTTTCCTGTGCAGACATCTTTGCTTGTGCGGAATTCGCGGTCATCTCTAGCCTCCCTGAACTGCTGTCACGATGTCGATGGCGCCTGCCACGGGTGTGGTCGTCCACTTGGCACGCGGGATTACCGCGCCATCCACGGCTACCGCGATTCCCAGGCGGGTGCCGTCCGCGGCAGTGCCGTCGTCGTTAAGCACGTGCCCCGTGTGCTTTGCGACGAGATCTGCGACCATCTCCCCCGCAGCCGGTGTGTAGCCTTCGCCATTGAGTGTTGTGGTGGACATAAGCGAGCCTCCTCTAATCGCTGAAGCGGAATGGATTGACGGCGGAAAGAAGCACCGGGTCGTTGTCAGTTTCTCGACCTGCGACGACATCGGCCGTGAGCTTGGAACCGATGGCGGTAAGCAGAATGCCGTGGCGGAAGTAGCCGGTCGACACGGTCAGTCCTGGAGCCACGCGACCAATCATGGGGACATCGTCTGGGGAGCCAGGCCGGGCGCGGGCGGTCATCTCGTAGATTTCGCAGTCGAGAATGCCGGGCACCAGGCGGTATGCGTCGCGGAGTAGCTGGTGGACTCCTTCGGCGGAGACACCGGTCAGGTCATCTTCACGCGAGGTAGCGCCGAGCACGACGGTGCCGTCAGCACGCGGGACGATATAAACCGGACGCCCCTGAACCACACCGCGAATAGTGCGAGTGACCAGCGGCTGCAGGCGCTCCGGTACACGCAGACGCAGCACATCCCCATAGACCGGGCGCAGCGGCAGATTCAGATTCTCCGGCAGCCCCGCGATGTCAGCAGTGTTCAGCCCCGCAGCCAGAACGACCTCATCGGCGAGGTATTCATTTCCGTCCGTACCGCGCAGCCCAATGGCTTGGCGGGGGTCGGCATCGGAAGCGTAAATAACCTCTTCCGCGCGGGTGCGGATGACGCGGTCTCCCAGAATGGTCAGCAACGCCTCGGCGAGCAGACGCGGATTGACCTGGTGATCTCCCGGAATATCCACCGCACCAACACAGCCCGGGCCCAACGCTGGTTCTGCCTGGCGCGCCTCGGTAGCGGTGATGCGGTTGATCTCCATGCCCATGTCGTGCTGCAGCTCAACAAGCTCGCTGAGTGTCTGCCGGTCGGCGGCATCACCCGCACACACGAACGTGGAATTCTCGATATAGCCAACATCGTGGCCCGATTCCTCGGCGATAGCCAGGGCAAAGTCGCGGTAGAGCTTGCCCGATTTCACCATCAGCGGATACAGCGTCGGCTGATCCCACACGACTTCGGCTACCGGCGCCAGCATGCCTGCTGCGGCGAAGGTTGCGCCGGAAACGGGCTCGGCATCGAGGACGGTCACATCGAATCCCTGGCGGAGTAGTCTCCATGCCGTCGCCAAGCCGATAATGCCCGCGCCTGCGATAACAACGCTCGACGACGTCTCCCCTGTGCCGCCCTCACTTGTCGAGGCAGCACCCATAGCGGCAGCATTCACTGCCATTCCTCCCTCCGGCGGCATAACCCGCATCAGGTAAAAGCGGTCGGCGTTACTCGCCCTCTCAGCCAGCGGCATCTCATCGATACCGAGTACGGCTCCCGCGGAACGTGGTACTCCCCCCATCATATGACTTCGGACTCACCGCCACGACACCGCATCCCCAACCTCGCCTAACATGGGGACATGAACGCCTCATCAGCCGCCACTCGCACAACACGACGCGCCCTGCTTGCCGACGCCCGCCTGTACCTCTGCACCGACTCGCGCGCATCCCGCGGTGATTTGCGCGAATTCCTGCACGCCTGTTACGAAGGCGGCACTGACATCATCCAGCTGCGCGACAAGAAAGTCGACACCCGCGACGAGATTGCCGCTGTGGAGACCCTCGCCGAGGTCGCCGCTGAACACGGCAAGCTCTTCGCCGTCAATGACCGCGCCGACATTGCCGCACTGACCGGCGCAGACATCCTGCATGTGGGTCAGGAAGACCTCACCACCGAGCAGGCCCGCCAGATCGTTGGCCCCGAGGTTCTCATCGGCCGATCCAACCGAAATCTGGACATGTTCGCCGCCTCGCTTGCCGACGATGGCATCGATTACGCGGTAATCGGCCCGGTGTATGCCACCCCGACGAAGCCCGACCGTCAACCCGTCGGAGTCGAGATGGTCCGTGAAGCTGCGGCACTGGTACGGAGGGTGCGCGCTCAGGGATCAGCGGAGTCCCACCAGGATTCCGTGGCCGATATTGTGCGCCCACACGACCGCGGCGCAAGTGACCCGGTAAAGCCATGGTGGGCAATCGGCGGTATCAACGCCGAGACCGCCGGCGAAGTTATCGCCGCTGGCGCGGAGCGCATTGTGGTGGTTCGCGCACTGACCGAGGCAGAAAATCCGGAAGAGGCAGCGTGTGCTCTGCGCGCTGTGGTTTCACCAAGGAGCTAGAATCATGAGGATTCTTTCCCACAAGGACGAACTTCTCGCTCAGGCCAAAAGCAACAGTAATGGCCGTGCTGCGGAAATTGTTGTCCACGACGGCCCGCTGCGCCAGACTCTCATCGCATTGACTGAAGGAACTGAGCTTTCCGCCCATAACTCACCGCCCGCAGCCTCGATGCTTGTTCTTGTTGGCGAAGTTGAAATCACCGGTGCCGATGAAACCACGATTTCAGAGGGCAATCTCAAAGTGCTCACCCACGTCAAGCATGGCGTGAAAGCTCTAACAGATTCCGTGTTTTTGCTGACCACGGTCACAGGCGTCGACGGAATCGACAGCCACGGCGACAAGTAGCAATCAGCGCCTACTCCCCGGCGAACGTCTCCAACTGCCGAATGGCACCGGAGACAATCAACAGGTCACCTGCGGTAATGCGGTCGTCGGCAAGCGCGGGGCGGAAGCGCTGACCGCGCTTTTGTACGGCGACGACCGTAATCGGTGCGCTCTGGTTAATCTCCGCCACTGTCTTATCCAGACAGTGAATCGGCGGGGCGACCTTACCGACTGCGTAGTCGCGATCGAACTCAAGGAAGTCCTGGACCTTGCCGCCGATTAGGTGCGCAATACGACGGCCAGTGTCGGCCTCCGGGCGAATGACGTGGTGAACACCGATCTGGCCCAGAATCTTGGCGTGAGCCTGGTTATCAGCTTTCGCCCAAATCAGCGGTACATCCATGTCCACCAGCGCGGACGCGGTCAGTAACGACGCTTCGATATCACTGCCGATTGCAATGACCACGCGTTCGGCTTCATCGACACCGAGCTGCTTCAGTACTTCCGGCATGGTGGTGTCGGCGGTAACCACGTGGTCGAAGGTCGAGGACAGCTCCTGAACCACCTTTTCGCGATGGTCTACACAGAGAACCTCGATACCGCCAGCGACCAGCTCCTCGCCGAGCGCCTGTCCGAAACGCCCCATGCCGAGAATGACAACAGGAGAAGAGCTGGCTTGGTTGGCGAAATGCTCTGCAAAACCAGCAAACGGGTTGAATTTCGAGTTAGCCAATGAAGGGCCTTTCTTCCGGATATTCGTAGATGCGCTGGCGTGGGCGGGCGGCCAAGGCCGTCGCCAAAGCGATCGGGCCAACACGTCCGGTGAACATCAGCACGATGAAGATTGCCTGTGCTGCCACCGGCAGATTAGCGGTTATGCCTGTGGATAGGCCTACCGTGGCGAAGGCACTGACTACTTCAAAAAGGATTTGATCAGTAGAAAACTGTGGCGCTAGGAAACTGACGGCGATCACTGCCAGAAAAACCTGGCCAATACCGAATGCAAGAACGACGAGGGCCTGACGCAGCACCTTTGGATTGAGGCGCCGCCGAGCCACGGACACGGAGGTGTCACCGCGAATCTCCGCGAGAACGGCGGCGAGAATGACTGCCGACGTCGTGATTTTCACGCCACCTGCAGTACCACCGGTGCCGCCGCCAATGAACATGAGGAAGTCAGTGCCCAGCAGTGTCGATGGGTGGAAGTCCGCGTAATCGAGCGCGTTGAACCCCGCGGTACGCGGGCTCACACTAGCGAAGAATGAGTTGAGTATCTTCTCCCCTGTAGTGAATCCAGACATGGCATTGGACCACTCACCAAATGCCACCATGATTGTGCCCAAAGCAATCAGCAGGATGGTGCCTTTGATAGTGAAGCGAGTAGTCAGAGACCAGCGTTTAGGCAACTGCCCTCGCGTGCGGACACTAAGCCACGCTTTCAGGTGTCGCCAAGCCTCGAGCAGAACAGAAAAACCCAGACCACCAACGATAAGAGAGAAGGCCAACGGCAAAAGTATCCAGGCATCACTGCGGAACCCAATGACGTTGTCCGTATACAGAGCAAAACCGGCATTGTTGAAGCTTGAGATGGCATGGAACAAGCCCTCCCACGCAGCTCTCCCCCAGCCGTACCCATAACCTAGGTGGAACCGCAGCATAAGTGCCACTGCCACAACAAACTCCACCAACAGCGTGAAGCTAACGGCAGCACGGACAACCCACGAGATCTCGCCCATGTCCATACCGCGGCCCTCAACGCGCGCACCGGCACGGCGGTTCAGGCCGAGCCTTCCTGCTACGAAGAGGCCAAAAAGAGAAGCCAAGGTCATGAACCCGAGGCCACCCAGCTGAATCAACAACATGATGACGACTTTGCCGAAGGTTGACCAATGGGTAGCCGTATCTACGGTGATCAATCCGGTCAGGCTCGTTGCCGAGGTGGCTGTGAACAGCGCATCAGACAGCGCCGTGGGCAGGCACATATCCCCAGGGCTCGGGGCACACTGCCCCGTGGGGTGGCTATTGGCTGCCGAAATCGGCAGCATTAACAAAACCGTGCCAACGGTTATGAGGGCGACATAACACCACACCACCAACGTCGTGGGACGAACTCCCCGACGTGATTTAGTGGTCTGCCGCGACAGCGTAATCACCATCGAAACGTTAGTCCTCGTGGCCAGCGGTGTCGAGGGGATCCGAGAATTCTGCCCCTTACGCGTACCCGACTAATAGGGGAACTGCCTTACGCCCCATGCACAGTTGCAATATCCGTACACAATTCGCGCTTAATCCCCGCCCCCACACCCCACCCCGCTTTGGCTACTGCGGAAACCTTGAGTTATGGTCAGATTCATGATGACACCCCTGATGAACACACCCGCGCCGTGCGGCGCACAGTGGTGGTGGCTCGCTTAAGTCTGCGAGCAACGTCACGTCATCTCATTAATGTCGACGGCAAACCCGTCAAGTACGAGCTCGCAAGAAGATAAATCTGGCGGGCTCTTTTCTTTTATCGGTTCGAGACTTTTATCGGTTCGACAAAGAGAACCAGGGCCCGCTGAAATAAACAACAGCAACGAAAGGCCCCCTCAATGACTGATTACAACCCCAGCGCGGATGCCATCGCCAAGGCTTCAGCACCGACTGCAACTAGGGTGCCGTCGGCAAGCGTTAACGGCGCGGGCGAGGTGCGCGAAACCCTCTTACCTGCATTTTTCGGTCGCTTCGGCGGACAGGAAGTGCCAGAGTTCCTGCTGCCAGCTCTCGATGAACTGGAAGCGGCTTACATCGAGGCGATGAGCGATCCGGAGTTCCAGCGCGAGCTGGAAGAACTGCGTCGCGATTTCCTCGGCCGCGCGACCCCGCTGTTCGAATGCCGTCGTCTATCCACGCCGAACACGACGATTGTGCTGAAACGCGAGGATTTGAACCACGGCGGCGCGCACAAGGGCAACAACGTGGTCGGCCAGGCGCTGCTGGCAAAGCGCATGGGAAAAACCCGCCTCATTGCTGAGACGGGTGCAGGCCAGCACGGCACGGCCACCGCGATGGCCGCAGCGCTGCTGGGACTTGAGTGCGAGATTTACATGGGCGCGCACGATGTCGCCCGCCAGCACCCCAATGTCGAGCGCATGGAGCTCATGGGCGCGAAGGTCGTTCCCGTCACCACCGGCGAGGCCGGTTTGAAAGATGCTATTGACGAGGCACTGGTCGAGTGGAGCAAGACTCTCGACTCCACTTTCTACCTGCTGGGCACCGCCGCCGGTCCGCACCCATTCCCCACTATCGTGCGTGAATTCCAGCAGGTCATCTCGGAGGAATCACGCAGCCAGATGGTCGAGCGTTACGGCAAGCTTCCCGACGCTGTGATCGCAGCCGTCGGTGGCGGCTCCAACGCCATCGGTGCATTTGCTAACTACATCGACGACTCCGATGTCGCCCTCATTGGCGTCGAGCCCGCAGGTGAGGGACTCGACACCGATCGTCACGGCGCGCCCATCAATGCGGGCAAGACTGGCGTCCTTCACGGCATGCGCTCATTTGTCATGCTTTCCGACGACGGCGAGGTGTTGCCATCGCACTCCATCTCGGCGGGCTTGGATTACCCGTCTGTTGGCCCGGAGCACGGCATGCTGAAGGAGAATGGCCGCGCCAGCTATGTCGGGATTACCGACGAGGAGGCGCTGGAAGCGTTCCAGCTGCTCAGCCGCATGGAGGGCATTATTCCGGCGATGGAATCCTCGCATGCGCTGGCGCAGGCCATTAAAATTGCGCGACTCCGTGAAACCGACCCTGCCGCTGGTAGCGAGCTCGGGCTGCCGGTTCACGAAGGCGATGAGCCTTTGCTGTTGCTCGTGAACCTGTCGGGTCGCGGTGATAAGGATATGGAGCAGGTCCGGGAGTACCTGAACCAGTAGGAATAACCAGTAGGGATTGCTTCCCCACTAGCTGCCTAGCAGGAATCGGACCAAAGCTAATTCTTGTTAGGCAGCGCGGCGGTCGTCGGCGGCGATGCCCTGGTTCGGGTTCGCCTCCACGATGGCTTCGGCAAGCAGCGATGCCAGCGCATCCTGCTTAGATTCCTTGCCGTCCCGGAAAATCGGGGACACAGTATCCATAATCTCGTTGAATGCGTTCATCAGAGGTCACCTCTCTTAAGATCTCTTTGATCTTTATTGTTGGACTTCTCCAACCGATTCTTTGCGATTCCGCAGTTGAAACAATGTTTCATCGAACCGATTGGAACTTATGACTTGCAACCGTAGACCACAACACAAGACCTGGCAAGCACTAAACTTTATTTTTAGTTAACCTTTTGTTAACTTTTGGACGTTTTTTAGCGCAATCACTGCACCACAAACAGCGCCCCTCAGCGCCACCCCAAGCCTCGCTTCACCGCTCCCGACAACGGTTTCAAAAATCACGCTTTTACACAGCCAAAAACAGGGCGCGGAAGCATCTTTCGGTCGGACATAAACTATCCCCACTAAAAGCGCTTGCAACCATCGTTGAACATGAGTTACACACCGCGCTCAATCGTCACCCCGTGCGGGGATAGCCGCCAACTCCTCAGAGGCCAACCCCATCGGCAATTAAAGAAAAAGGGTCCCCTGCCAGCGGAAATAGACCACCGACAGAGCTGCCGGCTGTCAAAGATGCTGCCACGAAGGCCACCCCACCCCACTATCGACCCAACCCCAGCCTCACTTGATGTGACCGCAGCCACAGAGCCCTCAATCTGAGGCGGTTTTCCGCCTTTACAGCGAACGGGCGATCAAGAAAACAGAGGCCCAACGGCCCCTTCCAGGAATGCCCCAACATCGGCTCTACCTGTGGCCGCCGGTAGAGGATTTAAAGCAGCGATTTGCTCGTCGAACTCCCTATCTCGACCGGCTGAAAAACACCCCTGAAAGGGTGAGGTAAATCACACCGTGAGCGCCACTAAAGCCGCTTTAACCACGACCAGTAAATACCCCAATACGCCGAACAGCCTCTTCCATCTCGGAAGTCTCACCGGCGAAGCAGAGGCGAACCCACTCATGGCCGTTCTCTGTGTCGAAGTCGATTCCAGGGGCAACGGCCACGCCCGTTGCGGCCAACAGTTCCCGAGCCCATGTCATGGAGTCGACGGAGTTCGGGTCGTCGTAAAGCCCTGCGATATTGGCGTAGATATAGAAACCGCCGTCGGGTGGGGCGATATTACCGAGACCGACGCGGGGCAGTCCCTCGAGCAAAACGTCGCGGTTGCGTGCGTAACGCGTCACGTGCGAATTGAGCTCGGCAATGGACTCGGGGCTGAACGCTTCCACCGCCGCTGCCTGCGAAATTGCCGGTGGACAGACAGTGAGGTTGGCTTCGAGGCGATCAAGCGGCGCACGCAGCCACTTGGGAACGATTAGCCAGCCGACGCGCCAGCCGGTCATCGAGAAGTACTTACTGACACTGCCGACCACGACTGCCGCGTCGGAGAACTCGCGTGCAGACGCACACTGTCGGCCATAAGTAATGCCGTGATAAATCTCGTCGGAAATGAGCAGGCAATCGTGCTGCTCACACCACTTCGCAATGGCACGCAGCTCGTCGGCATCGATAATGGTGCCAGTGGGGTTGTCCGGGCTGGTGACAATCACGGCCTTGGGCACGCGCGGAAGTGCCTGCAGGTGCTGGGCGGTGAGCTGGAACCGGGTCTCAGGACCACAGTCAATCTCGACAATGTTGGCGCCGAGCGCCTGCAGCGTATTGCGGTATGCGGGATAGCCCGGGCGCGCGAGCACAATGTCATCGCCAACGTCGAGCGCTGCGAGGAAGAGCGCCACGAAACCGCCGGAAGAACCGGTAGTGATGACAACATCAGCGGCCTCCGTGGCCGTGCCGTAGTTTTCACGATGCCAGGCGGCGATAGTTTCACGCAGCTCAGGCGTGCCGACGGCCGCTGTGTAGCCCAGAACCTGATTTTCTAAATCAGCACGCGCACGGGCAATCGCGGCAGCCGGGGCCGCGGTCGCGGGCTGTCCCACGCAGAGGAATAGAGCGTCACCATGAGTACGCTGACGCTCCTGTGCGAGCGCGAGAACATCCATCACATGGAAGGGTGCGACCTCACAGCGGCGGGATGCTAGGTCGCGCTGGGGCTGGGATGCCTGCGGTGACTGCGAGGAGTTTAACGGCTGCGGTGACTGCGACGACTTTGGCGACTGCGGAGATTCGGCGTGCATACCTTCATCTTTGCAGCCACCGAGGCCACCCGGGAAATCCAGTTCATCCCGGGTGGGTGCACCAGTGAGGTATCCGAGTGCAGCCTGAACACCTCGGGCATTATTTAGATGGAAATGCGGCCCTCAACTGCAGGTAGTGCAATGTCGGTGCGGTAGTGCGAGCCCTCGAGCTTAATGGTCTTGATGGTCTCGTACGCCTTGTCGCGGGCCTCTTCCAGCGTGTCACCAACGCCGATGACGTTGAGCACACGACCACCAGCGGAGACCAGCTCACCCGCAGCATTGCGGGCAGTACCTGCGTGGAGAATGCCATCTGCCCCACGGCCAGGCTCTGCACCTTCAATGACATCACCCGTGCGCGTCGACACCGGGTAGCCTTCAGCGGCCAGCACAACAGTCAGAGCGTAACCATCACGCCAAGACAGCGGACCGAAGTCCGCCAATGTTCCGGTAGCAGCGGCGTTGAGCAGCTGCGCCACCGGGGACTCCAGCAGCGCCAGCACGGCCTGGGTCTCCGGGTCACCGAAACGGCAGTTGAACTCAATGACAGCCGGGCCGTCCTCGCCCCAGGCCAGACCTGCGTACAGCAGACCCTGGAACGGGCAGCCACGAGCGGCCATCTCACGAGCGACCGGCTCGCAGACCTCGGCGACAATGCGCTCAGTTGCGCCTTCCGGCAGCCAGGACAGCGGGCTGTAAGCACCCATGCCACCGGTGTTCGGCCCCTCGTCATTATTACCGACGCGCTTGTGATCCTGAGCCGGCAACAGCGGGACGACGGTTTCGCCGTCGACCAGGCAGAACAGGGAAACTTCCGGGCCGTCCAGGAAGGACTCCAGCAGCACCGGGTTACCGGCTGCCAGCACCGCCTTTGCGTGTTCGAGAGCCTCAGCGCGGTCCTTAGTGACCACGACTCCCTTGCCAGCAGCCAGACCGTCATCCTTCACGACCCAGTTCGGGCCAAAGCGGTCAATGGCGGCCTCGATGTCTTCGTCGGAAGCCTCCGGTTGGATGGCCTCTGCCGAGGCGGTCTTTACCCCAGCCGCCTTCATGACGTCCTTAGCGAAAGCCTTGGACCCCTCAATCCGAGCTGCATCAGCATTCGGTCCGAAGACTGCGAAACCAGCGTCGCGCAGCGCGTCTGCCACACCCGCGACCAGCGGAACCTCAGGGCCAATAACAACCAAATCGGCCCCAATTTCCTTGGCCAGCGCAACAGCGCCAGCGGGGTCATCCACGACCAGTGGATGCATGGTTGCAATTTCACTCATACCCGCATTACCAGGGGCTACGTGAAGATCAGTAGCCTGCGGGTCCTTACTCATTGCGTACAACAGGGCGTGCTCACGGGCACCGGAGCCAATTACGAGGATGCGCATAGCAATCATCTTACTAATCAGCCCGGATAACTCTCATCGCACCCAACCCCTCAATCCGCTATTCGGGTTACCCTTGGCACATGAGCACAGTATTTACCAAAATCATCAACGGTGAACTCCCCGGTCGTTTTGTCTACCGCGATGACAAGGTCGTCGCATTTTTGACCATCGAGCCAATTGCGCCTGGTCATACGCTGGTCGTCCCTGTTGAAGAGGTGGACAAGTGGACGGACGCCTCGCCTGAGCTATGGGCTCACCTCAATGAGGTTGCCCAGAAGGTTGGTCAGGCTGTTGTCTCCGCTTTTGACGCTCCGCGTGCTGGCTATCTCATCGCCGGCTTCGAGGTTCCCCACACCCACATTCATATCTTCCCTGCCCACGATATGTCCGGGTACAACCTACAGTCGGTAGATCGCAATCCTTCCGCAGAGTCCATGGATGAGGCCGCCGCTAAGCTACGGGAGGCCCTCGGGACTGACGAAGACGGAAAGTTGGTGCGCTAATCGCCGCTTCAAACGAGGATTTTCGGGAAGAACAACTTCCGGTAGTCCCTGCCCCTGAAGCGCAGGAACCGGAGGCGCAACAACCGGCTGCAGCTGAAGGATCAGCATCGCTTCCCTATGCCATCTTCCGTCCGCTGCGCGGTGTTTTCGAAGATAACTGGGGAGCCAAAGTATCCAAGTCCCGGCCGTGGCCGGTCATCCTCCTGCACGGAACAGGCCAGGTCAAGGGCATTTGGGAGGCCCTTGGCGGTCAGTTGCGGGAGGATGGCTGGGCTGTCTTCGCGCCAGACTTTGGGCACCGCGCAACAGACCCCATCAATCAGTCCATCGACATGCTCGTGCCCTACATCAAGGCTGTCCTGCACGCCACTGACGCAAAGCACGCCGTTATCGTGGGGCACTCGCAAGGCGGCTTAATCGCCACCCTGCTTTCTCTACGCATTTCCAAGTACATCAAGCATGTTGTCTGTCTTGCCGCCCCCAATCACGGCACCAACCTGGGCGGCATCGCTTCCGGCATCACTAAGATTCCCGGCACGAGGTCGCTGATGAGCAACTTTGTTCAGAGCTACTGGGGCGTTTCCGGCTTGGAACAGCTCACGGGCTCAAAGATGGTTTTGAACTCCAATTCCCACGATATTCTCGGCCCCGGCGTTACTTACACCTGTATTGCCACTAAGTATGACCAGCTCATTTCCCCGCCACAGTCCTGTTTCTTGGATGATGGTGACACAGGCATGGTCACCAATCTCTATGTGCAGGACACGTTCCCTCAAGCCATCGTTTTGCATGAGCAGATGGCACACGATTGGCGTCCCCGCACTCTTACTCGCGAGGCACTATTCAAGCTGGTAGGCGAGGATTTTGACCCAACCGAGCATGCGGAATAGACCGCTCCTAACGCGGATTTTCCCGCCGACAGCCGCTCGCCCGTCCCAGCCAAATCCGAGTCCGGCAGCAGGGAACCTCAGCGACCCCGTTCCGGTTATCGCATTACATGGCACGCTCGATAGTCCCGGCGCGTGGGCACCGCTTGCCGACGGACTCCGTTCCCTCGGCCGCCGAGTCTATGTACCGGCCTACGGAAACCGCGGCACTGCTGCCCTTGCGGATTCTGTCGCCGAAGTCGAGGACTATATCAACGGAGTTTGCGCTGAAACGAACTCGGACACGGTCGACATTGTGGCTCACTCTCAGGGTGGGCTATTGGCTTTCCTGTTATTTACACGCCTAGCGAACCTTGAATACGAGCGCATTTCATTTCGCCGTGTCATCAGCGTGTCGGGCTCTGTCGGCGGCGTAAATCTGACTGGAATTTCCCGCATTTTGGGCTGGCGAAATGGGTCTCTTGCCCGCTGGCTAATGGGACAGGCTTTAGCCGATCAAATTGCGGTAGCGGCAGAAAAATATGACCTTCCTGCCGCCAACACTGCCCCACACCTCCGAGGGCGCAAGGCAGCTGCACCTGACTGGATTAACGTCATCAGCCACCATGACAGTCTGGTCATTCCGTGGTCCGATACCGCGCAGAGTTTCCTGCCGGACAGTCGAACTGTTTTGCTCGAATCCGAGCTGGAGGGCAGGTCTGTTGCGCATTGGAAGCAGCAAACAGACCCCGAAGTGATCGATCTGATCACTCGGCTATTGGCGTAGAGCTTCGACCTAGAACTTGGTCAACGACTCGCGCGCGGTGACGACATCCGCAAGCAGCTGCTGCGCAGCTGGCGAGGGGTTATCGGAGGTGAGGGCCTCGATGACGACGTCGGGAAGCCCTGCGGCGCGGTAGTCGTCGACAGTGACATCGCCGTACTCAAGGACGCCGTGGAGCCATGCGACTGCACGCGACTCTGGCGAAATGCAGCGTCGTGCGGTGCGTTCCTGCTGAACGAGCACATCGCGGTTTTCCACCCCGCGCATCCCCAGCCGCGCAAGAGTGCGAGCAGCAGAGATAAGGTTCTCACCGGCGACACGATCCTGCTGATTCGGGTTGGCCGGCGGCTTCTTCCGACCACGACGGCGCACGTAGAGCTCCTGCTGGCCAATACCGACCAGGGAACCATCGCGGTTTCGGATTACAGAGGTGTATGGAACGACCGTCGAATAGCCGCCTTCTGTTTCCGCCTTAAGCTTTTCGACCATCTCATCCGGCACCTCTACCTCGAGGTACGCACCGTTCTTACCTGGGCGGATGAACTCAAACGAACCAGTTCGCGTCCATGCCTCGTACTTCTTGACGTCCAGGCGCTGCATAACCAACGTGCCGAACAGCACATCCGTCATCGAAAACAGCGCACCGCCAAATGCCGCGCCATGCATATTCGCAGTCAGAGCGTTCAGGCGCAGCTCCAATCGCCCCTCAGACCAGTCATCCGCAATCTCGGTGATACGGATGCCGGTGCCAAACAGCGGCGGCCAAATGTTCAGCAAGAACTTTGCCTTAGCCGGGGACATCTCTTTCTCAGCAAGTTTGTACAGGGTGCGTCGCAGCGAGGGACCAATAGACATAACTACTTACATTAGGTGCTGACCGGACAGACGCGGGCATTATTGTCAGAAAACAAACATGTGTCGGCTTCAGCACATGCTTTACGACGGTTCCAGCGCCCCACCTTTTAATAAGACAGCGACTATTTAGGCAGCAAACCGTTCCGCCAGCGTATTGACGCGCCGAGTAAAGAAATCCCGCAATTGCGCGTAGCGGGGATAACCATAAATGCCGCGGTCAGCTGGGTCATCATATTCCCAGCGCTCAGTTTCTACATCTGGCGCAATGTAGTCCGATACATCGATTTTCCCCACAACAATGACCACATCCGCACTATCCGCGAGAGATGGCGTGAGCTGATGAGGATCTCCATCGCACCGTGCCCCCACCTCACAGAGTGCACGCCGCGCGTCTTCATCCAGACCGCGGTCATCATCATCGATGCTGATACCTGCTGACAAAACTGTCAGGCCCGGGGCAGCTTGCCGCAGCAGCCCTTCTAGTACGCGTGAGAGTCCCATGTTTGAACTACTGACAAAGAGCACCTCTGACATGGCTCTATCGTAGAATATTTTTCTCAGAGAAATCACCCCAGCTTGTGGGGTTTTCTGGAAGGTTTTACAGAAAAATGCCAAAAGCGCCCATAGCGCAGGCCCTTCCCCGAGACCAGCCCTATCGACGCTTATGACTTAAAAACAAAGCCCACTTTACATACGCACGTAACCCCTGTGAAGCATGGGGCTGGAGTTGCGGATGTGAATGCTCCGTGACCTGTGATTTTCCGGCTGTCGGTGTTGCGTGTCCTGTTGTCAGTGTTGCGTTGTCCCACTGTCGGTGTTGCGTTGTCCCGCTGTCGGTGTTGCGTTAACTTATCGATGCGATATTCACCTATCGATACGCAGCAGCGTGGCCATAAGTGAATAGCTCATCCATATGTTGACCGGGACTTCCGACAGCGTGGCCATAAGTGACAGAGAACTGCCCGACACCCAGCCCCGACAGGCATTTGCCCCTTAATCAGCCTTTAAACGCATCCTTTGCTCCCCCCCCAAAAAAAAGCCCCCTTCAAAAGCCCCACCCCCTAAAACCAAAGAACCCCAGGCCAGAAAACTTCCTGACCTGGGGTTTTGGAGCCGGAAACGGGACTCGAACCCGTAACCTACTGATTACAAATCAGTTGCGCTACCAATTGCGCCATCCCGGCAACTTTAAAGCGACCTTTTGGCGTTAGCCGTCGCTGGCTCGAAAGAATCAGAGTCAACCTGAGAATCGAACTCAGCTGTGCCGCTGACAGGCGATTGTACAGGTTGGCAAGCAGAAGTTAAAAACGACACCACAGGAAAACTGCAACCGCACTTCTTGAACACTTTTCCACACGCTAAAAGCCCCGCTCAGATAGGCAAATTCACCGCCTCAAAAACGAATTGAGATTCTCGGTCACTGACGGGGTAGTGTGACTATCGCTAAATCACTGGGGCTATGTTTCTGCAACGTCTCCGCATCGCGTCTTTGCAGCATCACTGCAATGCACCCCAGGCAGTATCGGGGAAAGGAAGTGTCGACATGTCATTCGCTAGTGACAGCAATTCCAACGCCGGAGAAAACTCCGCTGCGAAGAATGATCTCTACGACGCTGAAGCCACTGTCTCTTACGACGACACTCCGCAGACCCAGTTTCCTGCAATCGAAGATCAGTCCACCTTCAAGCAGCGCGTGATTGATTTCGTTTCCGGCCCAACGGCAACTGTCGACCTAGTGCACTCGACTACTACCCCGCTGCCGCTGGCACCGATCGATTATTCCGACCCGAGTCAGGTCACGGCCGTACTCGATCTCGCTGCTCGCATCGGCGGGCTATTGCTGGCATGTGGCTCGGGCAACCGCGATACCGAGCTGCAAATTAAGGCCGTGACCTCAGCCTATGGCCTCACCCAAATCCAAGTCGATATCACGTTGACCTCTGTGACGGTCTACCACCTCATCGGCGCGCGCCGTACCCCTATTACCGCGATGCGCGTTGTCACCGCACCAGTGCCCGACTTCGAGCGCTTGCGTCACACCGACCGTGTCATCCGCCGAATTCGCGCGGGCCACCTGAGCTTGGAGGAGGCTATTGAGGCTATCGACAAGGTCGAGCGTGAGCCCGCAAAATACCGCCTCCGCGTCATCTACACTGGCTGGGCATTGCTGGCTTCATCTGTGACAGTGCTGCTCGGCTCGAGTTTCGAGGTCGCCCTTATCGCGGCTGCGGTCACACTGGCCATCGTCATCGTGATTGGTGAACTCGCTGCCCGCGAGTTGCCCACATTCTTTCAGAATGCAGTCGGCGGTCTCATTGCCACGCTCTCCGCTGCTGTGCTCAATGCGGCGCAGGCGTATCTCCCCTTTGAGATGCAGCCATCCAGGCTGATCGCCTCGGGAATTATCGTGATGCTCGCCGGCCTAACCCTCGTGCAAGCACTGCAAGACGGCATCACCGGCGCACCTGTGACTGGCTCCGCGCGCTTCTTCGACACCATGTTGTTGACCGGCGGAATCGTCGCTGGCATCGCAATGGGCATCGAGTTTTCCGGAATGCTGGGCATTCCGCTTCCCGACGTCATCGCGGGTTCTGACCTCAACCTGGCACAGGCGACAGTGAGGGTGATAGCGGGAACTACCGCCTCAATCGCATTTGCGTTGGCCTCGAATGCTGGGTTCACCGCGTTGTCAGTGTCCGGAACGGTCGCTCTGCTGGGGTCGATGACCTACTACTACGTGTTGACTCCGCTGGGAGTTCATCCGGTGACCAGCGCAGGCGCGGCAGCAACGCTGATTGGTCTCATCGGTGGCCTGCTGGCACGACGTTGGTCCATCCCGCCGCTGATTACGGCAGTGGCAGGCGTAACCCCGCTGCTTCCGGGTATGACGATCTACCGAGGTATGCACGCACTGCTGCACGACCACCCGACCAAGGGGTTTACGGCGCTGGCCTCAGCGCTAGGCATTGCGACGGCACTAGCTGCGGGTATTGTCCTCGGTGAATGGATGGCGCGCAGACTCCGTCGCCCTCGCGCACTGCGCGAAGACAGTGGCCTGACCCGCCCAATCCGGGCTGGTATGCGTCGCATCCGTCCTGTGAATCCGCGGAACAAGCCTCGCCGTCCACGCAACTACCGCTTCAAGGGCGGTATGAACCCGCGCGTGGACTAGTCGCTGCGTGAACTGGTCGCTTCCGGAACCAGGTTCTCCACACCGCGCGACCTATCAACAACGTGGTAGAATAAGGTTTTTGAATTGTAAGTAGCGCTTAAAGCTGAAACTGCGTCATCACAATCCCATTCCTTCTTCACTGAACTCGGTTGAGCTCAGTGCCGGGAGCATGTGGCGAGATGGCTGGCAGAAGTAGGTGTATGGGGCGCAATTAAGGCCATGCTTGCCAGGAGGATTCGTGCCACCGAAGGTCACAGACACTCGCACTGCTCAGAACGAGGCTCTTCACAAGGTCGAAGAAAAGACCGCTGCTGGCGCACGGCGAATTGTGGCTACCTTCGCCGAGGACTTCTACGATGCCGTCACTCTGATGTGCATGCTCGGAGTGGAGAAGGAAGGCCTGAGCTTCAAGAAGGTTCACGAGGAGTACGAGAAGGAAAACGCTCCGAAGACCGCAAAGCGCACACGCAAGTCCACTAAGAAGACTGCGAAGAAGTCGACCAAGAAGGCCGCAAAGAAGACCACTCGTAAGACGGCGAAGAAGGCTGCCAAGAAGGCCTCTAAGAAGACGACGAAGAAGGCTGCTAAGAAGACAACCAAGAAGGCAGCTAACTAACGGGGTCACGCAGCATGGGTCTGAGCGGGAAAAAGGCGGTTGCCGCAGTAGCTGTCGTTGCGGCAGTGTCCATGACGGCTACCGCATGCCAGGCAAAGCCGGCAGCGGAGATCGTCGGCAAGCAATGGCAGATAACCGCAATTTTTGATGACCCAAACCTGCCCCACGGTGTGCCGGACGGAACTCAGGCGCCGACTATTACGTTGGGGCAGACAACATATACCTTCGCTGATTCCTGTGGCAACGGCTCTGGTTCGCTGCAGTGGAAGGGCGAGGCGGTCGAATTCGGCACCCCGGAGCAGACTCGCAGTTTGGACTGCTCAGACCAGGCGCAGACCTATTCGGAGCGCTTCCACAAGATTGTGGCGGGCGAATTCGTCTACACGCAGGACAACAATGGTCTGCGCATGCGAGAGATGAAAGACCCCAAGCCAGGCGAGGATCGCCGTGGCTGGACTGCGACAACCTCGGGTTACACCGAGGGGCGCTGACGCCACTTCTGATCGACAGGCGCATCGGTGCCGGGGTGCGAAACCCGCGCGTAAGAACCGCGGTGGTAAATGAGCGGATTGATTTCTTCACGCTTGCCGATAGCCACAATATCCGCCGTCACAATCCAGTGATCGCCGCCTTCGTAAACATCAACGACGGTGCAATCAATCCACACGGAGCAGCCGTGCAATAAAGGGTTGCCCAGCTCAGAGCGGGTCCACTTCCCCGTCTTGAACTTTTCGCCATTACTGCGGCCGAAGGCTGCCGAGATATCCTCCTGATCCTCGGCCAACACATTGACGGAGAAGCGTCCAGCGTTCCCTATATGCGGCCAGGACCGCGAGGTCTTCATGACAGTAAACAGAACCATCGGTGGAGTGAGACTCAGCGAGGAAAAAGACTGGCAGGCGAAACCGTACGCTTCGCCTTCATCCTCGGTGGCGATAATGGTCACGCCAGTGGTGAACTCACTCATCGCGCCACGGATAGACATTTCATCCAATTCGACGGGGCCGCCAAGTTCGACATGGTCGTCGCGGGTAGCTTCCGGACTGTTGAGAGCCGCAGCTGATCGGTCGGTGCTCGAATTTGTTGAATCTGTCATGTAATAGACCTTAATCTGAATCCGAACACAGTAAAGACGAGGTGGGGTTTACCACCCCAAGAGCCCCCGATAGCGCCACGATGTTGTTACCGTCGTCGGCCCGCTACCCGGCTGACGGTGCCGACGGCGCTGCGGTTGTCGATCCAACGACAAACTCAGTCTCCAACAAGACGCGAGGAGCGCGACCGCTGTCCTCGCGTGCGGCCTCAAGTTCCTCGGCCAGCGCGCGGCCGACGGCAATGCCCTTCTGCCTATTCGGCTGAATTACAGTGGTCAGCTTGTGGAAGAGGGCGCGCTCGATTCCGTCAAAGCCTGTGATGGACAGGTCCTCCGGAACACGAATTCCGTTCTCCTTGGCATATTCCAAGACCGCAATTGCCTGAGTATCCGTGGTACAGACCACCGCCGTGAGATCCGGGTTGTCGGTCAGCAGCTGGCGAGCCGCATCGCGGTTATTCTCGCGGTCATTGAGGTGACGCTCAATGATAGGCACATCTGCCTGCTGAATACCGGCCTCGGCAAGCGCTTCCAGCGCACCTTCGACGCGGTTCTTCTGCACCTGGTGATGAGCTTCTGCCAGCCGCTTCTCCGTGACATATCCCGAGTTCGGGGTACGCGACAATCGCACTGACAAGATTCCCACCTTGCGATGTCCCAGTTCAGTCAGGTGTCGCACCGCGGGCTTGATGGCCTCACGGTCATCGATGCCCACAAACGGTAGAGCCACCGCATCTGCAGGCTGGTCGCACACGACCGTCGGCAAGCCACGGGCGCGCACGGCAGCGAGGAACGGATCGTTGTCCGCGACGGAGTAGACCACGAAACCGTCGACCACCGCTTGCCGAATCAGATTGAGATCTACGTCCCCACCCTCCTCGGAGGAAGCTGGAATGACCAACATGGAGTCGCCCATTTCGCCGAGCTCCTCTGCGAGGCCGGCGAGAAAATCCACCGACGCAGGGTCTTCAAAAGCGAACGGGAGGTGCTCGGTGAACAGCACGCCGATGGCGCCAACCCGGCGCATGCGCAGACCGCGAGCCATTGGGTCCGGCCCGGGATAGCCAAGCCGCTCCGCAGTTTCCAAGATGTGCTCCCGCAACTTCTCCGAGAGCTGGTCAGGGCGGTTGTAGGCATTGGATACGGTCGTGCGCGAGACCCCAAGTTCTGCAGCGATGGAAGCCAAGGTGCCACGACGACGCCGACTTTGCACGGAATACCGACCCTTCTTGAAAAACCAACAGCGACTGCCCGCTCAGATATCTTCGTCCAGCTACCTCAGGTAGAAAACCTCGATTTTATGGAAAAGAACTACAACGAGCCTCACACGCATCTAATCGCGGACAACTTTACCCAACGAATGTGCGCGACTGTCATTTCGGCCACTCCGGCAGAGGCCCGCCTTGTGACTGGGTCTCCGCAGCCCCTACTATGTTCTTTGAACTAAAAGACAACTGTTTTCAATAGCGGTTAATGCTCAGGAGCTGAATAAAAGGAATAATTCAGCCCGCAACAGGATTGGATACATATATGAAGGCACGCTTTTCCACGCGCATCGCGGCGCTAGTCGCCAGCGCCGGCCTCGTCGCAGGTCTCGGCGCATGCTCCAGCAATGATGACAGCGCTACGTCCGCGGGCAAGTCCGAAGACACCATTAAGGTGGTCACCTCCACCAAGGTCTGGGCAGACGTCGCCGACGCAGTCACCGACGACGAGAAGGTCTCCATCGACCCGATTATCGCGTCCAACGACATCGACCCTCACTCCTACGAACCGGCCGCAGCCGACATGGCAAAGGTAGAGGACGCCGATATTCTCGTCGCAGGTGGCGGGCATTACGACGCATGGCTGACCTCCTCTCTGCGTGACGCAAAGGACAAGGTCATCATCTCTGCGCTGCCGCAGGAAGAAGGCCATGACCACGAACATGACCATGATCACGAGGGCCACGACGACCATGATCACGAAGGTCACGACCACGACCACGAAGGTCACGACCATGATCACGAGGGCCACGAGCACGACCATGAAGGCCACGAGCATGATGGCGAAGGTCACGACGACCACGAAGGCCACGAGCACCACCACCATGACGGCGAAGCCAACGAACACGTCTGGTACGACACCGATGCGGTTGAAGAAACTGCAGAGCAGCTCGCCGAAGCTCTGACCAAGCTGGGCGCCAAGGCCGACACCAAGGCCGTCGATAAGGAAATCAAGGACATCGAAGAGGCCAAGAGCAAGCTCAAGGCCGCTAAGGTTGCTCAGGTTCACCCGCTGGCCGATGACATCCTGAAGGACACGAAGGTCGAGGACATCACCCCGAAGGGCTACCGTCAGTCCACGCTGAATGAGTCCGAGCCGTCGGCAAGCGATGTCAATGAAATGCTGAAGCTGATTGAGTCCGGCGAGTTGGACTACCTCATCGACGCACCGCAGACCCACGACCAGGTCTCGCAGCGACTCGTCGAGGCTGCCAAGGCAAAGGGCGTTAAAATCGTCGATGTTTTTGAGTCGCCGAGCGCTGACCAGTCGTTCTTTGATCTCTACAAGCAAACCCTTTCCGATATGGAGTCCGCATAACTTTGCCCTCACTGACTTTTACTGACGCAGCCGTCGAGCCGCTGTGGTCCGGTCTCAATTTGAATATCGAACCTGGCGAGTTCTTGGCCATCCTGGGCCCCAACGGCGTCGGCAAATCCACGCTGCTGACCACTGCCCTTGGCATGCGCCGGCTGACTCACGGTTCAGTAAAAGTCGACGGAAACCTGGGCTACATTCCACAGCAGCGGATGTTCGAGCCCTCACTGCCCATTCGGGTTCGCGACCTCGTCGAGCTGGCAGCCGGCAAGAGCCGCTCCGCCACCGACGAAATGCTGGACTTTGTCGGCGCGGGCGGTATTGCGGACCGTCGCGTCGGCACGCTCTCTGGCGGTCAGCAACAGCTTGTCCGTCAGGCGCAGGCGCTCGTTTCGGCGCCGGATTTTTTGCTTTGCGACGAGCCTCTGCTCTCCCTCGACCCTGCGGCACAACGGACCACGGTCGAGCGCCTGGACCGGCATCGCCGGGAAAATGACACGGCAGTCGTCTTTGTCACCCACGACATCAATCCCATCCTGGGTGTCTGTGACCGGGTGCTCTACCTGACGCCGCATGGACATGCGGTCGGATCGGTCGAGGAAATCATCACCTCAGAGACGCTCTCGGAGCTCTACCAAACCAACATTGCGGTTGCCCGTGTCGAGGGAAAGTTGGTTATCGCCTAATGACCCTACTGGCTCAGTATTTCTCCGACACCGCCGCCCTACTCCAGGTCGGATTCGTCCACAATGCCCTCATTGCAGCAGCACTGCTTGGGCTGATTTCCGGCATCATCTCGCCACTGATCGTCATGCGGCAGATGAGCTTCACTGTCCACGGCACCAGTGAGCTCGCACTCATGGGCGCATCCGCGGCTCTACTACTTGGTGTCAGTGTCAGCAGCGGTGCCATTATCGGCTCGGTGCTCATCGCAATAGTCCTGGCGGCGCTGTCACTTCGAGGGCGCCAAGATGCGGTTGTGGGCGTGGTTTTGAGCTTCGGCATGGGCTTATCGGTGCTGTTTATCCACCTCTACCCTGGCCGGACAAGTACCGCGTTTTCACTTCTCACCGGCCAGATCATTGGTCTGACTGACACTTCTCTATGGACGATGGCCATCGTCGCGGTCATCGTCGTCGGCGGCGTTGCCTGGAAATGGCGGCCGCTGCTATTCGCCTCCGCTGACCCCATCATGGCCGCCGCCTGTGGTGTCAACGTCAAGGCGCTATCGATCTACTTCGCGATTCTCACCGGTCTCGTCGCCGCCCAAGGCGTGCAGATTGTCGGCTCCCTGCTCGTCATCGCCCTGATTATCACCCCGGGTGCCGCAGCCGCATTCGTTACTGCCTCGCCGGTGAAGGCCATCATCCTCTCGACCATCTTCGCCGAGGTCGCGGCCGTCGGCGGCATCGTTCTCTCACTCGCACCGGGCATCCCGGTCAGCGTTCTAGTGACGACAATCGCGTTTGCCATCTACCTGATTTGCTACGCCATTGGAGCGGTGCAGTCGCGTAAGGCAACACGTGACGACGTTCAGGCTGCCAAGTGGAGAAAATAGACACATACGCTTTTCGGAGTAGCTGTTAAAACAACAAAAATATCGGGCAGCTCCTCGAGTGACGATTGCGGAGAAGGTGCGTCCACCTTCCCTCTCGCCACCGAGGGGCTGCCCGTATTTTTACTGGATTCTCTAAAAGCAGACTCCAATACCCCCAGCTCTTTTTAAGACTGCGAGGCTGCCGAAATGGGGTGACCCGGCAGACAGAAAAACTAACGCTGAGGATGTCGTGGTCTGACATCTCAGTGACCCAAAAGCTAGCTGTACAAGCCACCGCTAGGTCCGTGCGCTTCCCTAAACTACGGCCAATTACGCCCCTATTTCTAGGAGCATGATATGCCCGCCCTCCCCTTCAGGAAACTACGGATAATTTTCTGTTGGAAGTGATAATAACGCCGTCATTTCTGCAGCGCACGCCGGAAATAGAATTATCTTTAAAGCGCTGAACTACTGGGGGTAGCCATAAGTACCGGCCGCCTTTTAGAACGCAAAATACCCCACGTAAACGCTATTACTATAACGAATTGATAATGGCACCTCCGGGGGTATCAAATGCGCTACTAACTACTCTTTGCCCGGCGCTGGCGGGCAAACTCACTCAGAGTCACACCGGCAGCAACGGAAGCATTGAGCGACTCCACCCAACCGGTCATCGGAATGGACATGATGGTGTCACAGGTATCGCGCACCAGGCGCGAAAGGCCCTTCCCCTCGGAGCCGACGACCACGACCACCGGGGTGGTGCCGTCGTAAGTGTCCAGAGTGTGGTCGCCACCGGCATCCAGTCCAACGACCTGATAGCCAGCCTTCTGGAACTGCTTGAGCGAGCGCACCATGTTTGTCGCCCGTGCAACTGGCAGACGTGCAGCAGTACCAGCCGAGGTACGCCAGGCCACGCCCGTAATAGCGGCCGAGCGACGCTCCGGAATCACCACACCGTGGCCGCCAAAGGCCGCCACCGAGCGAATGACCGCACCCAGGTTACGGGGGTCGGTGATGTTATCCAGGCAGACGATAAGGCCCGGCTCCCCGGTCTTGGCCACCGAATCAATCAGATCTTCGACAGACGAGTACTTGTACGGCGGAATCTGCAGGCCGATGCCCTGGTGCATGGTGTTGCCGGTCATGGTGTCCAACTCGTGGCGGGGCACCTCGCGAATCGGGATACCACGGGAGTTAGCAATACGCACTGACTCCTGCAGGCGCTCGTCATTGTCGGTACCCAGCGCCACAATCAGCGCTGCCGCTGGCACCTTTGCATGCAGGCACTCCACGACCGGGTTACGGCCAACTACCAGCTCGGTGCCATCCCCCTTGCGCTCATGACGCCCCGAGTCACGGCGGCGCTTCTCTTTCGCCCGCTTATGAGCTGCGTGATAAACGCGGTCCTCTGCTTTCGGGGTCGGCCCCTTGCCACGCAAGCCACGCTTTTGGCCACCGGAGCCGCCAACGTTCTTCTTGCTTGCCTTGCGCACTGCACCACGACGACCGTTGCCTGCCATAGCTACCTGCTTCCTGTTGTTAATAGTTTTCTTTAGCTTTAGTCAGCGACAGACCATGCCGGACCATCCGCGGTATCAGTTACCTCGATACCCGCTTCCTTCAGCCGGTCGCGTACAGCATCAGCCGTAGCCCAGTCCTTCTCGGCACGAGCCCGGGTGCGCTCCTCCAACTGGTGCTCAACCAGCACACCGAGCGCATGCATTGCTGCATCAGAACCAGAATCGGAGGTTGCCCACTGCTCATTCAGCGGATCGAATCCCAGGACTGCGGCCATAGCGCGGACAGCGCCAGCAATCTCCTTGGCCTTGGTCTCGTCGCCGTCGGCAAGCGCCTGATTGCCCCCACGGACAGCGTTGTGGATTTCCGCGAGCGCGCGGGGGACGGCGAGGTCGTCGTCGAGCGCTGCTTCGAACGCCGGCGTCCACTCACCGATTTCGATATCGCCGAGCTTATCGACGGCACGGTGCATAAACGCCTCGATACGACGGTAGCCCGCTGCCGCTTCCTGCAGAGCCTCCTCGGAGTACTCCAGCACGGAGCGGTAGTGCGCACTACCGAGGTAGTAACGCAGCTCAACCGGACGAACCATGGTCAGGATATGCGGCACGGACAACACGTTGCCGAGCGACTTCGACATCTTTTCGCCGGCCATTGTGACCCAGTGATTGTGCATCCAGTAGCGAGCAAAGCCGTCGCCAGCCGCGTGCGACTGCGCAACCTCGTTTTCATGGTGCGGGAACTGCAGGTCGAGACCACCGCAGTGGATGTCGAACTCCGAGCCCAAGTAGTAGGTGGCCATGGCGGAGCACTCCAGGTGCCAGCCCGGACGGCCATTGCCCCACGGCGTCGGCCACGAGGGCTCGCCCGGCTTGGCAGCCTTCCACAGTGCGAAATCGTGCGCACCGCGCTTGCCCGGAGTATTGGTCTCGCCCTGCTCCATCTCGTCGACGCGGTTGCCGGACAGGCTGCCGTAGTCGCTGCCTTCAGCCTTGGACCAGGCATCCACGTCGAAATAGACGCTGCCATCGACAGCGTAGGCGAAGCCGTTATCCATCAGACGCTGCATGTACTCCACCATCTGAGTGACATGCCCGGTAGCGCGCGGCTCAACGCTCGGCGGGAGAACACCGAGCTGGTTGTAAGCCCAGGTAAATTCGCGTTCAAAGCGGGAGACCCATTCCCACCAAGGGCGGCCGTGCTCGGCGGCCTTGTTCAAGATCTTGTCATCGATATCGGTAACGTTGCGCACAAAGGCGACGTCATACCCCTTGGCGATCAGCCAACGGCGCAAGATATCAAAGGCCACGCCGGAGCGAACATGGCCAATGTGCGGCTGAGCCTGCGGGGTCGCACCGCACAGGTAAATGGAGGCATGCCCCTCGCGGAGAGGCTCAAAATCCTTCAGTTGGCGGGTTGCGGTATCGAAGATTTGAAAAGTCACAGCCCCGAGCATAGCGGGGAAATAGATACGGGTGAAAAAGAGAAAACGGCTAGCACACACGGGCAATGTGTGTGCGCTAGCCGTTGACCGGAAAAGTGCAGAAAATCCCTACTGGAAGGAACCGGGGAAGGGAAACGATTTATGCGTCTGCGTCCAGGTCCACCGGCTTATCGTCGGCCTCGTCCTTCTTCTCACCGGCGGCACCTTCCTGTGCCAGGGCGCGGTGACGCTCGATAGTGGCATCGACGCGGGCAAAAACTTCCTCGACCTTGGCCTCATCAACGCCGTCGGCAAGCGCGAGCTCACCGACGAGAACCTGGCGAGCCTTGCTCAACATACGCTTTTCGCCGGCGGACAGACCACGATCCTGATCGCGGCGCCACAGGTCACGAACTACCTCAGCGACCTTGTTAATGTCGCCCGAACCCAGGCGCTCCTGGTTGGCCTTGTAGCGACGGGACCAGTTGCCGGCCTCTTCCACGTCGGTCTCACGCAGAACGGAGAAGACCTTCAGCAGCCCCTCTTCACCGACAACGTCGCGGACACCGACCAGCTCGGCATTCTTGGCGGGCACCTGGATATTCAGATCACTCTGCAGAATCTGCAGTACGAGGTACTGAACGGTCTCACCGTTAAGCTCTCGTTCAATGATGTTTTCGATTTTCGCAGCTCCGTGGTGCGGATAAACTACGGTATCGCCAATGCTGAATTCCATGTAATGCACACGCCCTTTCCAACGGCCTTCCACCCTATCATGTCCCCCCATGATTTTACGGGTAGTATGAGAACATCTTAGGAAGACACTAAGGTGTTCTTTAAATACTGAAAATCCTATCGCCCATCCTCAAGCTACTGGAGGAAATCTAGTCATGGCCTTCAAGTCCGTACTTCGCCGCAGCGCCCTCATCACCGTCTCCGCAGCATCCGCAGTTGCACTTGCTGCTTGTGGCGCCGGTCAGATTTCGCAGACCGCAAATCAGCACCCGGCTGTAGACGGTGCGATGAACGGCGGCGAAGATGCTGCCGGCAAGGGTGCTGAGAACACCAACTCGGCTCTTGGCTTCGTCAACATCCGCGACGCTCACATCCTGGTTGACCCGGAGGCTGGTACCGCTGGTCTGAAGTTCTCCGCCAGCAACCAGCAGCGCGCTACCGAGTCGGTCTACACGCTGAAGTCCGTCACCGTTGAAGGTATCGGCGAGGTTGAGCTGAAGAAGGTCGCTGAGACACCTTCCTTCGCTAAGGCTGCAAAGGGCGAGGACTCCCTGCCGCGTGAGTGCCAGATTGTTGCCGGCCCGAAGTCCGTCATCGATCCGCTGGCTAAGACCGCCAAGGACAACACCGGCTGCATCGCGTACTACACCAATGAGCTGGACCCGAGCACCCTGGTTGGCGACAAGAGCAGCGCTGCTGGCCAGAACCGCGAGGCCACCTTCGAGTTCACTGACCCGCAGGGCCAGACCAACACCTACGACCTGGACATCACCATCTCCGCTGACATTCTGGAAGCTGGTGCACCGAACCGCGGTGCTGACGGCATGATTGAATCCAAGTAATCGCAGCACAGTGGTGTTCCTGCGCTGTTCGCGCGCAGCGCACTTTTAGGCGCTGGTACAGCGCAGTCCTGTCCCGCAAATAACGCGAGGCGCTTCATCGAGCGGGCATGGGCGATTGGTCGCTTGATACGGGTCACGGCAGTACAGTCATCCTTGACACAAGTCATTGACACTGCCCTGGCCCGCTCTCGCGTATCTGGGGTGAATTTTCTCGCGACATTCACCGCATACCGCACAACACACGTTGTGGAGTCTGTCGTGTCCCCTCTCTTGAAGCAAAGGTGGTTGCACCGTGGCCAAGACCAAAGACGAAGCCTACGAATGCTCAGCATGCGGCTGGCAGGTGTCGAAATGGGTCGGCCAATGTCCCAACTGCAAAGAGTGGGGCACGCTAGAGAAGGTCACTATCCGCTCCAGCGGTGGGAAGTCCGCCTCCACGCTGGAGGACAAAATTGCCGCACGGGCAGCCAAGCAACGTCGCCGTAGCGCTGCCGCAACGGAGCCCGGCGCGCGGGGTGGTCGTCGTAAAGCATCTTCCACTTCCGTCGCAGCTGAAAGCCAGCGTCTAGCACAGCGCGCGCTTGACGACGAGGCGGAGGAACGTTTCCTCGCCGAGACCTCCGCAACAGATCGAATCCCCACTTCATCTTCCGAGTTGACCGCGATTACGGGGATTTCCGCCAAGGCTGCGCACGCGGTGCGCACGGGCATCGGTGAACTGGATCGAGTGCTCGGTTCCGGTATTGTGCCGGGTTCGTTGGTGCTCTTGGCGGGCGAACCGGGGGTTGGTAAGTCGACGCTGCTACTTGAAGTGGCCTACCGCTGCGCGGACGGCGATTTGGGGCCGACGCTTTACGTCACCGGTGAGGAATCGGTCGGCCAGGTGCGGCTGCGTGCCGAGCGCACTGGCGCACTGTCAGACTCGCTGTACCTGTCGGCGGTGTCGAATATCGAGGACGTCATCGATCTGACGCTGGAGCTCTCCCCCGGTCTGCTCATTGTGGACTCTGTGCAGACGATGCGTGCCGACGTCGAAGGTGCTCGCGGTGGCGTTGCCCAGGCTCGCGCCGTAACCTCTGCTCTGGCGGCGCTGGCAAAGGAGACCGGAACTGCGGTTTTCCTGGTAGGACACGTAACCAAGGACGGCAATGTGGCCGGCCCGCGCACAATGGAACACCTGGTTGATGTGGTGCTCAACTTCGAGGGTGATAGGCATTCGGGGCTACGCTTCTTGCGCGGCCTGAAAAACCGTTTCGGAAGCACCGATGAAGTGGGCTGCTTCGAGCAGACGGCGGGCGGCATTGCGGAAGTTGAGGATCCCTCGGGGCTGTTTTTGCATCACCGAACGCCGACCTCGGGAACTGCAATTACCGTGGCCATGGATGGCCGCAGACCGCTGCTGGCGGAGGTGCAGGGGCTGGTAATCAACACCGAGGCCCATAATCCCCGACGCAATGTCTCTGGTCTGGACCCGCGGCGCGTGCCGATGGTCGCGGCCGTGCTGACTGAACACGGGAACTTCAAGCAGTTGGCTCGCATGGAGATGTACGTGTCCACCGTCGGCGGTATGACGCTGTCGGAGCCTGCCGCGGACCTGGCAATCGCGCTGGCGCTGGCCTCATCCATGACTAAGCGGACCTTCCAGGATAAAACCATTGCACTCGGCGAACTGGGGTTGGCCGGCGAAGTGCGCCGAGTGACCGATTTGGAGTGGCGGCTTAAGGAAGCTCATCGAATGGGCTTCGACACGGCAATTGTGCCCAGAGGCGCAAAAGGCCCGGCGGGGATGCGGCTGCTGGAAGCAGGCACCGTTGCCGAGGCCATTGAGCTTGGGTTAGGGACTAAGCGCTAGCGCATGTTGAACGTGTAGGCGTCAGAGTTGTTGTCACCAATCACGCCGTAGAAGATGTACGACCCGGAGGGCGCTGGGACGCGGTCTTCTTCGGAGCACTTGTTCGGCGCCGAGGTCAGACGCGACCAGGTGGCGGCATAGTTGACTTCCTCGCCCGGTGCCAATACCAGTTCGCCGTGGCCTTCGGAGTCGTTGCAGTCCACATCCGACCAGACTCGCTCATACGTTGCCAGGTCGTACACCTCGAAGCGCAACTGCTGCTCATTAAGGTTCACGCGGCATTCACCGCCGGTGGGATTGTGGACGGTAATCGCCAGAGTCGGCTGCTCATCGCCGTAGTTCGGCTGATCCGAGGTGGCTGTCACCTGCAGGTCTGCAAGGCTACAGTCCTTTTTGTTCGCAAGAGCCGCCTGAGCGTCATCCTTCGCGGAGTCTTCGCCTTCCTTGTCGCTCTTCTTGGCGTCCTTGTCAGACTTGTCGTTCTTCGAGTCCTTGTCAGACTTAGGCGCGTAAGGTTCCTTGGACTGTTCCGGAGGAGTCACCTCTTTCCCGTCATCCCTGGTGACATTCACCGGTTCAGAATCCTCGCTGTCCCGGTTTACCAGTGCGGAAATACCCCAGCCCAGGAGAACGAGGATGATAACGAGCAACACCGCCGCGGCGATACGCCGACGCCGGTAGATTTCTGGAGGCAGCTTATTGGTCACACATTTAGGTTAGCGGGTTCTCGCTGACTCCATGGGTAACGACAGTCTCAGCGCGTCCGTCCTCCAAGCGGTACCGCATACCGACAACGCCTACCTCGCCGGTCTCCAGTCGCGACGAAATCTCCGGCGAGCGATCAATAATGTGATTAACAATCTCGCGCACGTGGCGACGCTCAAATTCGTCGATTTCAGTCTCACCATCCTTGCGAGCCGCCAGCAGCGACGGGGTGACCTTTTCAATCAGCACACGCTGGAAACCACCCGGCAGTTCGCCACCGTCCAGTGCATTCTTCGCCGCAGCCACAGCGCCGCAGGACTCGTGACCGAGAACAATCACCAGCGAAACTCCAAGACCATCAACTGCGAACTCCAGCGAAGCCAGCACCGACAAGTCCGTGATCTCACCGGCGGTACGGATCACAAATACATCGCCCAGACCCTGATCGAAAATGATCTCCACCGGAGCGCGGGAATCCGAGCACGCCAGCACAACGGCCTTCGGCTTCTGCCCCTGCGTCAGCTGCTTACGACGAACCAAGTCCTGGCGGGGATGCGCAGTCTTACTCTCGCAGAAGCGGAGGTTTCCGCGCACCATCGATTGCCATACACTTTCAGGAGTCCTCTCAGAATTGCTCATAGTTATATTGTGCAACGACTCCGCTGTTTATGGGAAAGCGAGAATGTAGATTGACCTCTGCAATTAGCCAATCCGACGACTTCGACGAACACGTCGATGCCGCCTTACGTGATTGGTATCGCGCCAACATGCGGCCACTTCCTTGGCGCGAAGAAGGCACTTCCCCGTGGGCCGTGCTCGTCAGCGAAGTGATGAGTCAACAGACTCCCGTCGCCCGCGTCATCCCCTCCTGGCACGCCTGGCTGGAAAAATGGCCCACCCCAGCCGATTTGGCAGTCGCGCCCAAGGATGAAGTCCTGCGTATGTGGGGAAAACTCGGCTACCCCCGACGTGCACTCCGGCTGCGTGAATGCGCAGAAAGAATCGTCGAAAAGCACGACGGCGAAGTGCCGAGTGACGTGGACACACTGTTAGCCCTTCCGGGGGTAGGGGACTACACCGCTCGGGCGGTAGCGGCGTTTGCTTTTGGCGCGCGCACGCCGGTGGTGGACATCAACGTGCGCCGCGTACTCCGGCGACACCGCCAGGGCACGTACCTTCCCGGCATCGCCAAACGCGCCGACATGGCGCTCGTCGAAGAGTTGCTACCACTCGACCCCACGACTGCGGCCGAGACTTCCGTCGCGCTCATGGAACTCGGCGCTACCGTCTGCCGAACGACACCCGAGTGCGAGGCCTGCCCCATCGCCACCAGTTGCGCCTGGATTGCCGCCGGTCGCCCCGAACCCGAAGACCATGAGATCGCCGCTGCTAAACGACGCGTGCAGAAGTTCGAAGGCACCGACCGCCAAGTCCGGGGCTTGCTTCTCGACGTGCTCCGCGCCGCCGACTCCCCCATCGAACAGGCCGCTCTCGATGCGGTCTGGGATGATGCACATCAGCGTTCCCGCGCACTGTTTTCCCTGCTTGACGACGGGCTTGCGGAGCAAACTCCCGATGGCCGCTTCCAGTTGCCCCGTTAAAGCCGAGGCAATGCTCCGGTAAAGACCAGATTCGGACAAGTGCGTTGCCTAGAATTAGGAGCATGAATGCCTCGCTCCATCGATCTCAGCGCCAACGCTGTCTCTTTGGGGCTAGTAAGCGCAGAATTGCGCTGAGCATGGTGCTCGGAATTTCTCTGATTGGCGCTAGCGCGGGTGTGATTAGTGGTTGCTCAGCGTTGGATGGTCTAGGTGCGATTGACTTCGACTCCTCGGATTCTGACTCTTCTGCGGTGAAGCGATTGCCTCCGGGGCAGGTAATTACGCAGACACCATTTCCGGTCAATGCGCCCGCACGCGCACAGCGGGTCGTGTTTTCCTCCACAGGTGCACGCGACCACCGCCAAACAGCAGTATCTGGTACCGTATTGCAGCCCTATGCCCGCTGGTCGGAGAAGTCCCCACGGCCTCTGGCGGTGATTGCGCCGGGGACTCTCGGGATGGCCGATAACTGCGCGAGTTCGGTTGCGCTGCGCTACGAAGCACCTCCGACGCCTCCGGCACCTCAGCTGCTGGCACAGGGATGGAATGTTGCCATCGTGGATTACCAGGGGCTCGGCACGCCCGGGGTACATCCGTATCTCAACCGTGAGATTGCCGGGAATAACACGCTCGATATGGCACGAGCGACTATTGAAGCTTTACAACTACCTGCAGATACTCCCATTGCGCTCTTCGGCTACTCACAAGGCGGAGGTGCCACCGCTGCAGCCGCCGAGCTAGCCGATGAGTACGCCTCGGAGCTGAACATCCGCGCTGTCTACGCCGGGGCTATTCCGGCCGATCTCACCGACACTGCGCTGCATATTCGCGGCTCGGCGCTGGCGGGACTCGTCGGTTACTTCATGAACGGCTTGATTGCAGAGTACCCAGAGTCCAAAGAACCAATCGAGCGCATGCTCAGCCCACTGGGGCAGGACTTCCTGAAGCTCACCGCCGATGAATGCATTGGCGCCACTGTCGAACGTTGGCCTCGCAATGACACCAAGGCATTTACTGCCAATGACTTGGGGATAGCGGAGAATCTGCGCTCGCCCGAGCTCTCCCCCGTCGTTCGACGCCACGTGGACGAACAGGCTCTGGGCACAAAGACTCCCAGTATGCCCGTGTTCGTTACCCATAACGCATTGGATGATGTGTTACCCGTGACGTCGGCACGCGAACTTGTGCAGAAATGGCAAAAGGCCGGCGCCGACATCACCTACGTGGAGGTCGACACTGACCTCGGTGATGGGACGCACGGCCTTGCCTACGTGCTCACTCACGAAGAGATGCTTGCGTGGGTGAATCAGAAAATGGGGTACTAGCGGCGACATTCGCCACTTTCCTCCATCTAGCAAATACAGCTACTTTTTCTTCCAGCGACCACGGAAGGTCAAGCCTTTGCCCAGTCGGACGGTGTAACCGCCACGGCTGTTAATGGTCACTGGACCGATACGCTTAGAACCAGAGACTCCCGAACCCGAGTAGTTCAGCCACGTGTCCTTGTCCAGGTTCTGCTTCTTGCGAAATTGAATCCCCATTTAGTTCTCTCCCTCGGAGTTATCAGATTCGGTCTCTGCCTCGGCAGTATCTTGATTGGCAGTACCTTTGATGTCGCCAGATACAAACGCTCAGGATACCGTCAGCACTGCCGAGAACGCCCGTCATCTTCCTCAGAATCGGCCAAGGCACCGCTCATCGGCATCAACGTTACCGACCTTGCCTCATATTGGTGAAGATAACTTCGCCTTGCAGATGTCATTGAACTCGCCGTCCCTGCGCCATAGATGCCTCAATCCGTTATTTGTGACCGCCCCTAGTGAGCTCATGAAACCGGCCACCGCCACAGCGTGCCGAACAATGACGACAGCTAGTTAGTGCAAACCACCCAAGGATGCGAATGGCTCCTCGGCCTGGATGTCGTGCAAGGGCACGCGCACCCAAGGCGAATCACTGTGTGCGAGCAGCTCGGTGAGCCGTTGCGATTGATCCTTCATCGCAGCGGTGACGTCGGGCTCACCATCACTCGCCCAAATCATTCGACCCCACCAGAAACTTGCGGCTACGTCAGCCCACGACACGAAGTAGCGCTGCAGCACCGCCACGGCCTTGTCTGAAATCTGAAGGAACTCTTCTGGAGAGATCCACCCCAGCTCCGTTGCCGGGCCACCAACGTTGTGAACACGGATTATGTCCCATGCGCGAGTAGTGGCGGGCAGTGCCGGGGCCGCTGCTTTGGCAAAGCCCTCCGAGCGCAACATCCTTACGAGGTAGCGGAACTTACGTTCTCCACGACGCGGATCCGCGCCTTGGGCAATAAAGAAGTCTTTGAGGAACTCGACCTTTTCCTCCACTTCCACATCTAGCTCGCGCTCGGGGACGTCCTTCACGGCGTATGCGAGGGGTAAAACCAGGTCATCTTCCACGTGCTGGCCACCTTCGAGCAGAGCATCAATAACCTGATACGCTTCCTGTGCACCAGTGACCCCCCAGTTTTGCTCGAGAGAAGTTTTGTAGTACTTGGCCGCCCTTGCGTTGATGGCCTCAACCCCTAGCGGGGTCGCAAACGCCTTATTGCTCTTGTACACCATTGCCCAAGAGTGGCGGCGCACCTCATCTTTGCTCGGCGCCGGTTCCGGCCATGGGAACTTTGTAAGGCGGTAAATCCAAGTATCATCAAACTTTGCTGGCGTGAACGTTGAGCTCATATCCACACAACGTACCGAGGTTTCTGGCGCGGTTCCGCGGTGCCCCATCCATCACCCCTATGCTGGGGAATGATCTACGCCATAATTCAGCACACCCAGTCACAGTTTTTGATGTGTTGTTAGTCTCGTGTGCATGACAGGATCCCAAATTGCATTGACAGACCGGCCAGATCTCGGTGCTGCGCTTAAGCGTGCTGGCGATTCCGAGATTGTGCACGCTGCCGCCGCAGCCGTTGCAGAAGGCCTTGGTGTCGACGAGATTGTGCTGGAAGCCGCCGCCACGAAAGCTAGCGGGGTGGACGGTGCCGCGTTTGTCACCAACCGCAGGATCCTCGTGACCGCCGATAAGAAGGATCCATCTCATTTTGAGTTCCTTGAACTTGACAACCTGGGCAACGTCACAGTTCTGCCTTACAAGGGTGGCTGGGCCGTCGTGGCCCAGCTCTACAACACATATAAGGTGTGGAGCGGTTTCACAGAAAAAGCTGCGAAACGTGTGCAATTTGCCGCCCAGTGGGCCCTGACCGCAGGCCGAGAGGCACGAACGGAGGCCTCGCGTGCAGTGTCGTCGACGGAGCTTTTTGAGCGATGGAAAGAAAACAAGCACCGTCTCAATCGCAATAGTTTGGAAGAGCTTGCAGAGTCGATGCGCTCCCTGTATTCCGACATTGATTCACGGTGGTGGACTGAATAATGATTCGACTTGCATACCCGGGTTCGCCCGACCGATTTAATGGGGCAGAAGACACATCACACATCGAGCAAAACCTGGCTATTGCGGAAAATGGCTATCGCCATTACATCAAGCATGGCTCGTTACTAGAAACTGGAGCATCTCCGGCAAATACGACTGCTACCTCCAGGTCAAACTCCAGTGCGGGCACGACAGGTGTTCAGGCCAGCGGCGCATCGAAAGGTCTCAGTGTAAAGAAGCAGCTATTACTCCTCCCCTTAGTGATAGCGGGCATCGTAGTGCTAGCGATTGCCTACGTTGCGGCTAAAGACGCGCTCTTTAGTGACAAGTCAGACGAGTCCGCTGCTCCCGCACAGTCCGCCGCTGAAGCACCTGCCGATTCCGGCGCTTCCAACGGTGGCGCTACCGGTGCCACTGGTGGGGATACCGCTGGCGGCCTCACCCCTGCCGACCACGCACCCGAACCGATTGCTAGTTTCGTGCGGGCCTGCACAGACTATGAAGTGGTGTTTAGCTACTACGGTGCGGATAACGCCCCTGCCCCACAGGCAATGGGTACCAACTGTTCCGTGGATACTACGAAGGCACCCGACGTTGGTTACGTAGTCTTCACCGATGACCCTGCCGCCACCGCCGCCGTTCGTGACGGCAAGCCTGTCTTGGATGCCGTTGAGATTCCGGCAGAATCAACGCGCGGTTCCACATTCAAGGCGCAGCGAGTGGAGTCCCTCATCACAGTTGCGGAAATCCTCCCAGATGATCAGGGAATCGTTGAGTACATGATCAAAAATGATGACCCCGAAGTGGCAAAGAAAGCATTGGTCGACCTCGGCGTGGCCAAGTAGAACTACAACTCTCCGCGCTTTTAGGAAAGACCGCATATAGACACACTGCCGCCCCAGTTCCTCCCATAATGGAATCGGAACTGGGGCGGCAGTGTTCGTTGGTACTGCTAGCGGCTAAACCTCTTAGAGTGGCTGGCCAGCACCCGCACCAGCCGGTGGCGGGTTGTGGCCGTCGTCATCGGAGTCCGAACCGGACTCTAGGTCGGTTTCAGCGGCGGTGGAGCCGCCGTCACCCAGTACATCCGGGGTGATGATATCGGGCTCGCTGGTACCAGCGCTGCCGAGAACGTCCTTGCCTTCCTCGGAGTCATCCAGAGCACCGCCGTCGGCATCGACGTTACCGGCCTTGCCCTTGTTGGTGAAGGTAAACTTCGCCTTGTCGACGTCCTTGGACTCGCCATCCCAGCCTTCGACATCGATGAAGACGGTCTCGCCGAGACCAACCTCACCGTAGAGAATCTTCTCGGAGAGCTGATCCTCAATCTCGCGCTGGATCGTGCGACGCAGCGGACGGGCACCGAGCACTGGATCAAAGCCACGCTTGGCCAGCAGGTTCTTGGCGCGGTCGGAAATCTCCATGGTGATGCGCTTCTCGTCGAGCTGGTCGCTGACGCGGGCCAGCATGAGATCGACCATCTGGACAATCTCAGCCTGGCTCAGCTGCTTGAAGACCACAATCTCGTCGATACGGTTCAGGAACTCCGGACGGAAGTGCTTCTTCAGCTCGTCGTGGACCTTGTCCTTCATCCGCTCGTACTTGCCATCTTCATCGGCCTCGCCGACACCCGAGAAGCCCATACCAACAGCCTTGGAAATGTCGCTGGTACCCAGGTTCGAGGTGAAGATCAGAACCGTGTTCTTGAAGTCCACCACTCGACCCTGCGAGTCAGTCAGACGACCGTCTTCCAGGACCTGCAGCAAGGTGTTGTAAATCTCCTTGTGGGCCTTCTCAATCTCGTCGAAAAGCACGACGGAGAACGGCTTGCGGCGCACCTTCTCGGTGAGCTGGCCGCCCTCTTCGTAGCCGACGTATCCGGGAGGAGCACCGAAGAGACGCGAAGCGGTGAATCGGTCGTGGAACTCACCCATATCAATCTGAATGAGTGCGTCTTCCTCACCAAAGAGGAACTCGGCCAGGGCCTTCGACAGCTCGGTCTTACCAACACCGGACGGACCGGCGAAGATGAACGAACCGGACGGACGCTTCGGGTCCTTCAGACCAGCGCGGGTACGACGAATAGCGCGGGAGACAGCACTGACGGCCTCTTCCTGACCGATGATGCGCTTGTGCAGCTCATCCTCCATGCGCAGCAGACGCGAGGACTCTTCCTCAGTGAGCTTGAACACCGGAATTCCAGTCCAGGAAGCCAGGACCTCCGCAATCTGCTCCTCGCCAATCTCAGCGATGGTGTCGGACTCGCCCGCACGCCACTTCTTCTCGCGCTCGCGGCGCTCTTCGCCCAGCTTGCGCTCCTTGTCGCGCAGACCAGCTGCCTTCTCGAAGTCCTGCTCGTCGATGGCGGCTTCCTTCTGGCGGCGCACATCGGCAATCTTGGAGTCAATCTCCTGCAGGTCAGCCGGGGCAGTCATACGCTTGATACGCATACGAGCACCGGCCTCATCAATAAGGTCAACAGCCTTATCCGGCAGGAAGCGGTCGTTGATGTAGCGATCCGAGAGAGTAGCGGCGGCAACCAGTGCCTTGTCCGAGATGGATACGCGGTGGTGAGCCTCGTACTTATCGCGGACACCACGCAGAATCTCAATAGTGAGATCCACGCTCGGCTCCGGCACGTTCACCGGCTGGAAACGACGCTCAAGAGCGGCGTCCTTCTCGATGTGCTTACGGTACTCATCCAAAGTGGTAGCACCGATGGTCTGCAGCTCACCGCGAGCCAGCTTCGGCTTCAGAATCGAGGCCGCGTCAATTGCGCCCTCTGCGGCACCGGCACCGACCAGCGTGTGAATCTCGTCAATAAACAGGATGATGTCACCGCGCTGGTTAATCTCCTTGAGCACCTTCTTCAGACGCTCCTCGAAGTCACCGCGGTAACGGGAGCCCGCAACCAGGGAACCCAGGTCGAGGGAGTAAAGCTGCTTATCCTTCAGCGTCTCCGGCACACGACCGTTGACGATGTCCAGCGCGAGCCCTTCCACAACGGCGGTCTTACCAACGCCCGGCTCACCAATCAGCACAGGGTTGTTCTTGGTACGGCGAGAAAGAACCTGCATAATGCGCTCGATTTCTTTCTCACGACCAATAACCGGATCCAGCTTGCCCTCACGTGCAGCCACGGTCAGGTTACGACCGAACTGATCGAGCACCAGCGAACCGGACTGGTGGTTTCCCTCCTGCACACGAGCGCCGGAAGTAGCGCCGACCGGACGCTGCTCCGGAGAACCATCGGACTCATCGCCCTGGAAACCGCTGAGCAGCTGAATAACCTGCTGGCGTACGCGCGGCAGGTCAGCGCCGAGCTTAACCAGGACCTGAGCGGCAACACCTTCGCCCTCGCGAATCAGGCCGAGCAGCAGGTGCTCAGTACCGATGTACTTGTGCCCCAGCTGTAGTGCCTCGCGCAGAGAGTACTCCAGCACCTTCTTTGCACGCGGGGTAAATGGCACGTGACCGCTCGGCGGCTGGGAGCCACGGCCAATAATGTCGACTACCTCAGAGCGCACAGCGTCCAGGGAAATACCCATGGACTCGAGCGCCTTGGCAGCCACACCGTCGCCTTCACTAATCAGGCCGAGCAGGATGTGCTCCGTGCCGATGTAATTGTGATTGAGCTCGCGTGCCTCATCCTGTGCCAGGACGACAACGCGACGTGCTCGGTCCGTAAACCTTTCGAACATCACTGCCCTTTCAAGTGTCTATTTTTGCCGTAATTCAATAAAGGTTGTTTCACCTAGCTTAAACGCGACGCGTCGCAGATTAATCCCTATAGCCGTACGCCAGTAGCGAACAGTCTGGTCAAGAGAGGTACAACGGCGGTTTCATCCTGGAACGGACACCTAGTTGTTCACGCGGTCGTCGTGGCCGTCATCTTGGTCGTCGTCATCATCGTCGTGGTCATCATCATGATCGTCGTCATCGCGATCATTGCGATTGTCGTCCACGCTCTCGGTCGAAGTCACCGTAGTGGTCTCGACAGGTGCCGGATCGACGTCATCGCTATCGCCACATGCTGCAAGACCGAAAGCCGCACCGGTTGCGGCTGCTCCGACCACGGCAACTCGGGCTGCCGAAATGCGTAGGAAAGTTTGATTTTTGAGAGTGGACTTCATGGGTTCCCCTAAGTCATATCGAATGGCCTCACCCTCCACTACGGCGACGAGGGCGCAGTTGGATTGGAACATCTTTCAACAACTTTTCCTAGAGAAATTACCTCAAAACGGAGCCTCTATGTGCGGCGACAACATCTCTCGAGATAGAAGAAGCCCCGCTCCTTTGAACGTATTCCCTGTTTACCTCGCATATCTTCACAATCATTCGTTTCTGATAAAAAAATTTTGCAAAAAGCTACACAAAAGTGACCTAGGACACTTATTCTTACTGTAAAAGAAACTAAATCGGCGGTCCTACCGATGAGGTTTCGCCTGATTAGGCCTCTCCGAAGACCACAGGACATGAACCACGGAAGATGAGTGACTATGACATCTGATCCACAGACCTCGATTCTCAATAAGGTGCGCAAAGCTTCGCGAGCTACCTCGGACCTCGTTCTCGGTCTCGCACCGGTGACGCAAGCTGGTGTCCTCGGCTCGATGGGACCCGGCGCGGCTGGTAAGGCATTAAATTCCATCTACCGCTGGGACTTCCTGCCAGCTGGTCTCCTCGGCATTGCAGCCGGCCGTGATCCGCACCACACCGCGATTATTGATGACGGCGGCTCGCTGACCTACGAGGAGCTGCACGAGCGCTCCACTGCCCTGGCGCGGGCACTCCGCCACGGCGATATTCAGCAGCGCAACCGCATCGGTGTGCTGGCTCGCAATCACCGCGGTTTCATTATGGCTCTGTGCGCCCACGGTCGCCTCGGCACCGACCTGGTGCTGCTCAATACTGGCGCCGCTGCCGAGCAGACTCTAGCTGTAATTCGCGAGCAGAAGATTGACTTCCTGTTCATTGATGAGGAATTCACTCACATGCTGCCGGAGGACTTCGATGAGTGCCCGGTCGCAGTGTCGTGGTTTGAAAACTACGGTGATACCTCCTGTGTTCGCGAGGGCTGGACCTCCATGCAGGAGATGCTGAAGACTGCACCGCCGGCAAAGTGGCCGACCGCCGAGCTGCCAAGCCGTCCGCGCCGTGGCCGCGTTATTATTCTGACCTCCGGAACCACCGGCACTCCAAAGGGTGCCAAGCGTCCGGAGCCGCGCAGCTGGATGCCGGCATCTTCCATCATGAGTCGCATTCCACTGCGTCAGCGCCGCCCGGCTTACCTTGCGGCTCCGCTGTTCCACACTTGGGGCTTCGCAACCGCACAGCTGTGCATCGCACTGCGTTCCACCATGATTATGCGCCGCAAGTTCGATCCGGCCGACAGCCTCCGCATTATCGAACAGCACTCTCCGCACACCATCTTCCTGGTGCCGACCATGCTGCAGCGCATGATTGAGATTCTCCCAGACAACTACGACATCGGTGCGACATCGCTGAAGGTCATCGCATCCTGTGGTTCGGCCATTCCGGAGGGAATTGTCACCAAGACCCTCGAGCGCTTCGGACCGGTTCTCTACAACCAGTACGGCTCCACCGAGGTCAGCTGGGCAACCATTGCTACCCCGGATGAGCTCAAGGCAAATCCGACCACGGCAGGTCGCGCACCGCTGGGCACTCGTGTCCAGATTCTCGACGAAGACGGCAACCGCGTTGCCGACGGCGAGACCGGTCGAATCTTCGTGGGTAACAACATGTTGTACGAGGGCTACACCCGCCCGGGTGCGGACAAGCAGGTCATTGACGGCATGGTCTGTACCGGTGACCTGGGTCGAATGGAAAACGGCCTGCTCTACATCTCCGGTCGCGAGGACGACATGATTGTCTCCGGCGGTGAGAACGTCTTCCCACGTCAGACCGAAGATGCACTCAGCCAGCTCGAGGGTATCCGCGAGTGCGCAGTCGCAGGCGTTCCGGATGAGCGCTTCGGCCAGGCCCTGGTCGCCTGGGTTGTCCGCGACGATTCCCCTGAGGGCCGCGCCCTGACCAATGAGCAGATTCGCACATACGTCAAGCAGCGCCTCAGCCGCTTCGCTGTTCCGCGCGAGACCGTGTTCCTCGATGAACTGCCACGCAACGCAGTCGGCAAGGTGGTTCCTCGCCACCTGCCGAAGCCGTGGGAGAATGCCGCCGAGGAGAAGGCTGCTTAGGGCGCGGGGACCGTCGTAAAGCGAACGGCAGACACGAAAAGGACGCGGTACAAACTTCCAGTGTGGAAGTTACCGCGTCCTTTTTGCGTGTCCTAGAAAGAACCAGTGCTGATTAGCCTGCGTTCAAAACACCGTAGTCCGTGACGGGTTCACGGAAAATTTCTTCGCCGTCCTGGGTCACGGTTACCGCATTTGGAGTGACGGTATACGTGTAGCCACCATTCTTCGCGACAGCACGGTTCCCGGAGAAACTATCTACTGTGTATGCATCCGGGCTGTCCGAAATCTCACCGAAGTCACCGATGTAATGGCGCTGCTGGCGGTTATTGGAATTCTCGCAAATCACGGCCTTGCCCGACGACGTCTCCGCCAGCACACGCGCGTAATACCCACCCGAGCAGCGAGCGGTACTGCCAACCCAACCTTTGGCGTCGATATCATCGCGATCCATACCGAACGCGCGAAGACCAAAATTTCCCCTCTGCGTAGTGGTAGGAGCGCTGCTCTCCGGCTGCTTCGTCGTTTCCGGCTCGACGGTCTGGGTATAGGTTTCCGTGTGCGTCTCCACCGGCGCCGGGGACGCAGTGCTTGACGACGAGTCCCCTGCCGCAACCGTATCGGGAGACTGCGGGGAATTTTCGGAGGAATTATTCAGGTAGTACGCGCCACCGATACCGGCGACCGCTGCAAGTGCGACACCGACGATGCCCAAGACCACGTACAGACCGTTGTTGTTCTTCTGCTCAGGTGCCGGATACTGCTGATAAGCCGGATACTGCTGGGGGTAACCGCCCTGGTTCGGCCCCTGCGTTTGGTACTGGTACTGAGGCTGGTACTGGCCTTGAGCCCCACCCTGTGGCTGCTCCCAGGCAGATGTTGCATAACCGTCCTGCTCCCAATCCTGCGGGGAGGACGAGCGCGGGTTGTACTGGTCGGTCATCGCTAAATTCCTTATTACGTCAGAGCCACACTTGTGCTCGGCCAATAACGTGGCGGCTTGCGACTACGCCCACAGCGGAACTTGCCACTACGTATTTTCCATTAACACCATGCATTGCCCAGCGTACCCTGCTTGAAGCTAGGACTAGCTCAGAGCGGCACTTTGTTCTTGAAGAAATTGACGTAGTTCCGATCGGAGATCTTTCCCAGCATAAACTCTGGCTCCAACCCGAACATCGACCAACGAGTTTTCGTTGACCAGGTCAGCGACTGCGGTGTTGTAGTGCGGTGGTAGCTAATTTGGTAACCGTCAGTGTGAACTCGAATCTGTGTGTATCCACCCGGATAGCCGAGTGCCGCACCCCGCTCACAGAAGTCCGTATCCCCGTAGTCAGCGATACCACGGCGGCTGCGGTGCGTATGACCAGCGAACACGCCTTTGGCACCCGGCGTGGCGGCCAGAATCTCCTGGAAAATCTTGGCCTGCTGCGCCTCGACCATGAATGCCTCACCACCGAAATGCGAACGCACCGCATCCTGAGTAAACGGGTGATGCGCAAACAAAATTGTCGGACGCTCTGGATCGTCTGCGAGTTCGGCACGCAATGCACGCATCTGACGCTCATTAATACGTCCACCTGCATAACCAAACTCGGCGGTATCAACACCGATGAGGCGCACTTCGCCGACGCGAGTCGACCAGTGTTGCTGCGTCGGCACAAGACGCTGGCTGAAGTAATCCGGAACCGCGGTCTTGCCCTTGCGGATTCCGCGTCCCCGGAAACCATTGATATTGGGTAGCCCGGGCGGGTGCACATCGTGATTACCACGGGTGACAAACCAGTTTTTCCCAAACTCACCGAAAGTATCCAAAACCCTGATGAGTTCGTCATACTCCTCAGGGCGGTTGCTATCCGTGCAATCGCCATTGATGACGAGAGTGTCTAACCCGGCAGCCTTTACCGTGTCCACCAGACCCTGCAATTGCATAGAGGCAAAAGGCTGCTCTCCCGGACCGGAGGAAAGACCGAGGTTGCCAATGCGAATGCCGTCATGATTGGGCTTACCAATGTGTGTGTCATTCGTCAGCGCGAACGTCGCCAAATGTGCACCCTCCAACGCTGGCAGAGTGCTTACGACGCCTGTCTTCTCCGGTGCCGTTTTGCTCATGGTGATATTCAGCGACGGAACCGCGCGGCAGTTGTGTGACCAGCACTCAAAGCGGTACTCCCGTCCCGGCTCCAACCCGTCAATGACCACATGGTGGTAGCCCGACTCTGAGTACCCCTCGTGCACGAGCTCTAACTGCGTTGAATCCGCAGGACCAAGCAGCACCCGCTCATCCGAAGGAACGGTCGGCTTAATGAAGCCATACGCCGTCTGCACTCCCGGAGCATATGTTGCCCATGTAAATGCCACTGACGTGTCTGTGACAGTGATGACCTCCAAGTCGCTAGCCAGTACCTGCCACGACTTGGAATCCGACTGGGTAAGCCCCAGACCCGACGTGACGTACTCCAGGCCGTACGCTCCCGAGGTTTTCGCGACGGCCATTGAACTTGCAGCAAGAGTTGCAACAGAGAGGTAGGCCCGGCGGGAAATGCTCATGTCCAATAAGCCTAGAACCTAAAGATGAAAATTAGATGAACTCTCCCTCTAATCTCAGAAAAATAGGAACGCAACGACAAGAGACACACGGCCAAAACAGCGCAAAATAAAACACCGCCCTACCAAGTCATGGCAGGACGGTGTTTTAAGAAATGTGGCTTGAGCATCTTTGTGAGCTTTTACCGGCTCACCAGTATGTAGATTGCTCTGAAACTGTAACTACTTCAGTTCCTTGGAGGACAGGCCCAGGGTGCGGCGAGCAACGACCAGCTGCTGAATCTGCTGGGTACCTTCGAAGATGTCCAGGATCTTGACGTCGCGGGACCACTTCTCCAGCAGGTTACGCTCAGAGTAACCGAAGGTACCTGCCAGCTGAACGGCACGGAGGCAAATCTCGGTGCCTGCACGGCCGGCCTTGGCCTTACACTCGGAAGCTTCCAGAGTGTTCGGCTGCTTGTTGTCAGCCATCCACGCAGCGCGCAGAGCCAGGAGGTATGCAGCCTCCCAATCGGACTCCAGCTTCAGGTACTCAGCTGCAGCAGCGCTCTGGGTGTGTGCCGGGGCATCGTAGTCAATCTCGATGCCAGCCTCTTCCAGGATGCGACGCAGCTCTTCCAGCGAAGCACGGGAGACACCGATGGCCATACCCGCAACCAGCGGACGAGTGTTGTCGAAGGTCGCCATTGCGCCGGCGAAGGACTTCTTAACATCAATGTCCGGGGAACCCAGCAGGTTCTCCTTCGGAACGCGGACATTGTCCAGGCGGAGCACTGCGGTATCCGAGGAACGAATACCCAGCTTCTCCTCCAGGCGCTCAACGGTGAAGCCCGGAGTGCCCTTCTTCACCAGGAAGGACTTGATGGCAGCGCGCCCCTTGGACTTGTCCAGGGTCGCCCACACAACGACGGAGTCGGAACGCTCACCAGCAGTGACGAAGATCTTCTCACCGTTGATGACGTACTCATCACCATCGAGCTTGGCGGTGGTGGAAACTGCGGAGGAGTCAGAACCAAAGGACGGCTCGGTAATTGCCATGGAAGCCCAGGTCTTACCAAAAGCCTCCAGCTGCTCATCGGTAGCAACAGCTGCGATAGCTGCGTTACCCAGACCCTGGTACGGCAGGGACAGGGTCAGACCCACGTCACCCCAGCAGGTCTCAATAACGTTGAGCAGCGAAGCCATGTTGCCACCGTTTTTTACACCGGTGCGCTTCGGCTTCTTATCGTCACCACGTCCACCGGAAGCACCGGAGAAGCCACGGCCACCATCTGCCATGCCGTCCATCATGGAGGCAAGGGTGTCGAGTTCCTTCGGGTACTCGTGCTCAGCGAGATCGTACTTACGGGAAATCGGTCGGAAGATCTCAGCGGCGGCCTGATGCGACTGGGACGCGCCCGCCTTGAGGAACTTCGGCAGTTCGAGGTTAATCATTTTCTTTCCTCTTAATTCTTTTCGGCTGAAGTATCTAGCGGTTTACAGAACGACGATGCCTTCGGCGACACCAATTGCGCGGAGGTCACGGTACCAACGCTCAACCGGGTGCTCCTTGGTGAAGCCGTGTCCACCGAGCAGCTGCACACCGTCGGAACCAATCTTCATACCCTTTTCAGTGGCGAAGGTCTTAGCCAGAGCTGCCTCGCGAGCGAAGCCGCGACCCTGGTCAGCGCGGGAAGCACCGCGGAGGGTGATCATGCGGAGACCATCGAGCTCAATCTTGATGTCGGCGACCATGAAGGCCACTGCCTGGCGGTGGGAAATCGGCTCGCCGAATGCCTGACGCTCGTTGACGTAAGGAATGACGTAGTCGAGAACTGCCTGAGAAGTACCCATTGCAAGAGCGGCCCAGCCGAGGCGGGAACGACGCAGAATGTCGAGGTATGCCTCTTCACGATCTGCAGCCGAGGTGCTAGCGCCGCCGAGAATGTTCTCAGCCGGAACCTTGACATCCTTCAGGATGACGCGACCCATTGAGGCACCGCGCAGACCCATGGACGGGTCAGCCTCAACGTGGAGACCCTCAGTGTCGGACTCAACGATAACCAGAGCCGGCTTACCCTCGAGCTCAACACCGATGATGAACAGCTCAGCTGCGCCGGCGTTCGGAACGAAGGACTTAACACCGTTGAGGACCAGCGAATCGCCCTCGCGCTTTGCGGTGGTTTCAGGCTTGCGTGCGTCGAAAAGCGGGCGCGGCTCTGCGAGAACAACAGCGGCGGCCGGGACGTTCTCGCCAGCGAATGCCGGCAGGTAGGTCTTCTGCTGCGAGTCGGAGCCGTGAGCGGTCAGGGTGGCAGCGACACCGGCCGGAGCCAGCACTGCCAGAGCCAGACCCATGTCACCGTAGGACAGAGCCTCCGCGACCAGCGCGTTGGTGGTGACGTCCTCGCCGGTAGCGATGCCCTCGAAAGCCTCCGGGACGTTGATCATAGTGACGCCCAGCTCAGAAGCCTCAGAGACGAGATTCTCCGGGGGAGTTGCCTCGTGGTCGGACTTGTAAGCAGCCTCGCGCAAGCGCGACTCAGCAAACTCCTTAACCGTCTCGACGATCATCTGCTGATCCTCGGTCGGGGTGAGGTCGAAGAGCTTCTTTGCCTTCTCCTCGGCTGCGGCCTCCTGTGCAGCCTGGGCTTCCTCAGCCGGACGCTCCGGCTTACCGGAACCGGAAATCTTCTTAAACTGACGGTTCGCGGCACCAAGGGTCTTAAAACCGGACTTGGTGGACTGGTACACCACGCGGTCGATCTTTGGCTGAAGGTCGTACTTCTGGGCGAAGTCCGAACCAGTAATGGACGTGATGAACCGCATTGCCGCTCCGATAGCGTCGCGACCAGGGTTATTGCGGCCGACAGTCGAATCTTCGCGGTTCTTCTTCTCGCTCATGTGATCATGGCCTTTCGAGTCAGAACTATTACTGGCATAACAATAAATCAATCACGTGACCGTTGTCACAAGAATTGAAAAAACATTGCCAAGTAACAGAAAACTTTCAGGCTTCTAACTCGTCAGGCGATAACGCGGTTAACAACGTAGTTGCGATCAGAGAGCTCACCAAGCAGAGCCTCGGGCTCGAAACCGTACATCGCCCAACGGGCACGCGCAGTCCACGCAAGCGCATCTTCGCTGCTCAAACGGTGAAAGTTAACCTGGTAGCCACCGGAGTAGACATGCAGCAGTGTGTAGCCACCGGGGTATGCTTTGCACGCGCCGGTCTCCAAATAATCAACGCCGGCCCCAACATCACCGCGAGTACGCTTTGCACGGTGGGTGTGACCTGCCCCCGCGAAGAATACACCCGGAGCGTCGTTAAGCAGCTGCTGCAAACGTCGTGCATCAGCGCTATTGAGAATGAAGGTGGGGCCGGCAGCGTTTGTCCAGCCAGCCTCGGAAGTAATCGGGTGATGAGCCAGCACAACCGTCGGCTTGTTGGGGTCACGCTGCAATTCCCGCTCCAGTGCATCGAACTGTTCCGGGCTAATTTCGCCGCCGGACTCATCCAACTTCGATGAATCCAGCCCTATGACACGGACCGGCCCCTGCTGAGTGACCCACAGTTCCTGCCGCGGACGCCCCAGGAGAACACCGAAGGGATCGCGATGATTCTCGGTACCCTCCAAAACCGGGAATTCGTCGTAGCCAGCAGATGGATCGGCATCCGGCTTATGCGGACGATCATGATTGCCGCGGGTGACAAACCAATGCTGGCCTTGAGCACCAAAAGTATTCATAATCTCGGCAAATCGACGCACCTCCGCCGGACGTGCTTCCGACGTGGCATCACCGTTGACGAAAACCTTTTCAATACCCATCCCGCGCAGCTCGGCGAGCGCAGCCGTCAGCATGACCTCGGGGTACGGTCCGGCACCCGGTTCAGAAAAGATAGGAGCGGGGAAATTGCCGGTGATAATACCGTGCCCATTTTCGCCAATATGCGTGTCATTGAGGATGGCAATCGTGGTCAGGTACTCCCCTTCCGGAGCTACCAACGTCGTGAACTGTCCAGTTTGCTCGGGTGTATTGGGGAGGTTTCGGGTAATTAATCCCGGCTCGGCGACCCGCCCATTCGATCGGCATTCGAAACGGTACGTGGTTCCAGGACGCAGCTTATCGACGGTCACAAAGTGGTAGCCAACCTGCGCTTCGTCCTTGTGCACCACGGGCAGTTCGCCGCCCTCATCGGCATCGACTGGCACTAGAGCAACTTCAGTGTCGGCCGGCGCCAGTGGAGCCAGCTTTCCCCACGCTGGGTGTGGGCCTGCATAGGTCGCCCACGAAAATGTCACCGACGTATCGGTCACGGTCACGACTTCCAGGTCCGTCACAACAAGGCCGCTGGTCAACCCGGTGAATGGAAACGGCGCCTGGTTCGGGGCCGCCGATGCAACTGCTCGCGTCCCGACGCTATTGACGGCAACCGCTACAGCCCCCGCACCCGCTACTGCTCCCGCTGCTGCTCCCAAGCGCAATACGGATCGCCGATTAATTTTCTTATTCCCATTTGCCGAATTCACGGGTGAAGAAATTACGGGATAAAAATAATCCCGGTGATAACACCGGGATAACTACACATGAATTCAGTCGCTTACGCTTCCGGCTTCACGATCGGGAACAGCACGGTTTCGCGAATGCCAAGGCCGGTCAGGGCCATCAGCAGGCGGTCAATGCCCATGCCCACACCGGTCGTCGGCGGCATGCCCTGCTCCATTGCGTGCAGGAAGTCCTCATCCAGAACCATGGCCTCGTCGTCGCCACCGGCGGCCAGTCGCGCCTGATCCTCGAAGCGCTCACGCTGGACAACCGGGTCAACCAGCTCGGAGTAGCCGGTAGCCAGCTCGAAGCCACGGACGTAAAGATCCCACTTCTCGGTCACGCCAGGCTTGGAGCGGTGCTGACGAGTCAGCGGAGAGGTCTCGACCGGGAAGTCGCGGACAAAGATAGGACCGTCGAGCTGGTCTTCACAGAGCAGCTCCCAGATTTCCTCAACCAGCTTGCCGTGGCCCCAGCCGCCCTTTTCCGGAACCTCAAGTCCAATCACATCGGCGATTGCCTTTAGCTCCTCGACGGTGGAGTCGATGGTCACTTCCGGCTGACCAGGGAACTTGCGAGCAAGTGCCTCGTTCAGCGACGGGTACATCTCAATCTGCTTCCACTCGCCGCCAAAGTCGAACTCCGTACCGTCGGCAAGCGTAACAGTCGTCGAACCGAAGACCGCGACGCAGATTTCCTGAATGACCTCGCGGACGGTGCGGGCGGAGTCATCGTAGGTGCCGAATGCCTCGTAGTACTCCAGCATCGCGAACTCCGGGCTGTGCGAGGAGTCGATACCCTCGTTGCGGAAGTTACGGTTGATCTCAAAGACTCGCTCCATACCGCCGACGACGCAGCGCTTGAGGAAAAGCTCCGGCGCGATGCGAAGGTAGAGATCAATGTCCAAAGCGTTGGAATGAGTCACGAACGGACGTGCAGCTGCACCGCCGTGCAGAGTCTGCAGCATCGGGGTTTCGACCTCGAGGAAACCGCGACGCTCAAGGGCGTGGCGCAGCTCGCGGATGACCTTGATGCGAGTCAGTGCGTTAGTACGAGCCTGCTCACGCATAATCAGGTCCGTGTAGCGGTGACGCACGCGACTGTCCTCGGACAGATCAGCGAACGACACCGGCAGCGGACGCAGAGCCTTCGAGGCCATCTGCCACTTGGTAGCCATCACGGACAACTCGCCGCGGCGCGAAGAAATTACGCGGCCAGTAATGAGGACGAAGTCGCCCATATCTACGTCCGACTTCCAAGCAGCCAGGGCGTCCTCGCCGACCTCAGCCTTGGAAAGCATGGCCTGCAGGGTCGTGCCGTCACCCTCCTGCAGAGCGGCAAAGCAGAGCTTGCCGGTGTTACGAATAAACATGACACGACCAATGACGGTCACGACATCCTGAGTCTCCTCGCCAGCCTCGAGGTGGCCCCACTCTTCACGGACATCCTTGAGGGAATGAGTACGGGGAACCTCAACCGGGTACGGCTGAATTCCAGCCTCGAGCAGGCGGTCACGCTTCTCGCGGCGAATGCGCAGCTGCTCAGGAACGGTGGCGGTGTTTTCAGGGGTCTTCTTCGCGTCAGTCACGGCTATAAAGGTTAGCCGACTACACCGCCGACCTGCTACTCGCCCGCCCCTTTGCGAAATACTCGGCGGGCTACTCCCCCGCCTGCCGCCAACCTCGACGAATATCCTCCACAATTCGAGGATGAGCAAGTGTCGACGGTTCCAATTGTTGCGGACCGTTATCGGCACCGAACACGGTCGCAGCCCGGGCCACGTCAGGAGTGAGGAATTTCAGCGGCGGGGCGTCGTCGTAAAGCTCGAGCGTAGGAGGCTCAGGCTCGGCCTGCGCGAGTACAAACCCCCAGTCCCCGAAGGTGGGAACATGCACGTGGTACGGAGTGGTCGACCAGCCTGCGGCGCGAATCGAACTGTCGGTGCGCCAGAAGGCCTGCGGCGTCGAAAACGGCGAACCCGACTGCACCACCAGCTTCGCGCCCGGCGCGGCCACCGTGCGGATCAACCCGTAGAACTCCTGAGAGTAGAGCTTGGCTAGCACTGCGTTGTCGGGATCGGGAAGGTCTGCATAGATGGCGTCGAACTTCTGCACCTGCGCCTTACCACGTGCCTGCTCGTGGAGCCATGCGAAAGCATCCGCAGCAATCTTCTCCACTCGGGGATCGTCCAGGCTGCCACGGTTGTCCTCCCGCAGCACAGTGCGCGCGACCTCGATGACGTCCGGATCCAAATCGACCTGAACAATGCGCTCGATGTTGGGCATCCGCAGCAGCTCCCGGGCAGCCAACCCATCGCCTCCGCCGAGGATCAACGCCGACTTCGTTTCTTTATCCACCGCCGGGTAGACCAGCGACTCGGTGTAGCGGTACTCGTCACGACTGGAGTACTGCAATCCCCCGTCGAGATATAGCCGCCGGTCCCCGCCAAATCGAGTGACGACGATGTCCTGATACTTCGAGTGCTTGGCGAAAACAATGGGCTGGGCGTAGAGCGACTGCCGGGCGGTCGCCTCGATGTCCCGGATTCCGGCCAGTAACGCTACCAACCCAACCAGTGCCGCGACGAGGGCGGCGACAGATGCGGCTAGTGCCCGGCGGGTCAACATCTGCTTCAGTAGCAGCGCGGCGATTATCAATGCCGCGGTGACGTTAATCAGTCCAGCGATGGCAGTAGCCTTCAGCATGCCCACCGTAGGCAGGAGCACAAATGGCCAGATTAAACCGCCGACCAAGGCTCCGAAGTAGTCCGCAGCATTGAGATTCGCCAGCACGCGACCGGTGTCCTCGGCGGAGGACGTCCGGCCGGTCTGCAAAAGTGTCATGAGTAACGGCACCTCGGCACCAACCAGCGTTCCGATTATGAAAGTGGCGGCGACCAATGCTCCGAGGCTCTCACCTGTAACCGAAAATACCCAGTACAGAACGGTTGCGGACACACCGCCGAGCAAACCCAAAGCACACTCGATACCGAGGAAAGACACCGCGGCACGGCGCACAAACGGCTTCGCCGCCACGGCGCCAAAACCCAGCGCTGCGACATAACCGGCCACAATCAGGGAATTCGCAACGACGTCGCCGCGGCCAAGAGAAGCCGACAGCGCCAGTAGTGCCAGCTCATAGACCAGGCCGCAAGCAGCACAGGCCGCCACAGAGCCCAGCAGGAGAGCCCGCCAGCGCCGGGAAGTCGTGGTGGTCTCCATTTATGACAGCGCCACCGCGTTAATCACACCGATAACAATGAAGGTGGTCGCAGCCAACACCGCTCGGGGGCGTACCTTCGCGTCCATTACGACATCGCGGAAGCGCCCCGGGATCAGGGCTTCCAGCACCAGCAGCGATGCTGCCTGCAACACAATGCCGAGTGCACCGTAAACGAGGGTCTCCCCCAGGCCAATCATCAGAGCGTCGTCGGATGCGCGGATTACCGAAACGACAATGCAGGCCAGCGCAATCTGCTGTGAGCCCGCTATCATCGCGGCGCCCGCACGGTTTTCGAGAAACACCAGGTCGCGCAGTTTCCCAGGAGTAATCAGATCAAGGACAATGAATCCAACTACGAGCACTAGGGCACCCGCAAGGAAGTAACCGACGGTGGCCGGCACTCCGACGGCCAGATGCTCGCCCACAGTTGAGGCCACGACCGACTGCGCTGGCTCCGATGTCTCCGACTGCGCCGTGAGGATAGCCGTCCCGGTGGTGTCCATGTACGTTACTGGTCCCATGTTTATTTCGCTCCTCCGAATGATCCGGCCGATCCACCCGAACCGCCGGAGGGGGCGGAGGGACCGAAACCGGGGCCGAGATAGATGAAGTGCCCACCCGAATAGCGGCCACTAAGTGATTCTCTGGTTATCAGGCACGTGTCCTTTGACCCTGCCTCAGGGGTCTGACGCGAAACGATGAACAGGTGCTTCTTCGTCCTCAGGTACGCTGCCCCGCCATCTTCGTTGTAAGCCTGTGGCTTAATCTCTTCTTTCAGCTCACGCCCCACCTCAATGGGGTCGCGGTCGCCACAGGTCCAACGTCGATCAATTCCGCTGCTGACCTGCGTCGCAGATGCTGCGCCGGGCGCGGACTGATAGCGCTCGCTAATCCTCTCTTCCGCAGATTTCCCGCCGACGAAGAAACCGGCCAGAGTGACCACAATGCCGACAACGATCAGTGCGTAACCAATACTTCCGCGTCCCATAGACTCAGGAACCTCCCTTTACGCGGTCTGCCTCGGCCCCATGGTTACCAGCGACGGCAGTCCAAGTATTCGACGTCCACACGAGCTGCCCCGGCGGGTAGCCGTGCCACGTATCCCAGCGATACCCCTGCTCAATCGGCTCTGCAGCCAACACAGTCAGCGCGCCGGGCGAACCGGGGAACTCCGCGACAACCGAATGAGGATGCCCTGTACCGAACTCGCGTCGTAAAGCATCTGCGCGCTGAACGAAGGCTTCTGGCGAGAGGTTCTCCACACGAGCTTTCACCATCACTCCCGCCTCACTCAGGGGCACGCCGTGTGCCGCGGTACAGGAAATCTCCTCGGTAAAGCACGGGTTCTCCCGCTTACCGACGAAAACCACATGCGACGCTCCGAGGACTCCGAGCGTCAGCGGCGGTGTTGTGCCGTCGGGGTGAGAGATAACCGCCTCGCAGAGGGTGTCCGGGACTTGGCCGTCAAAAGCAATGCGGAGTTGCTCCGCAGCAGTGTCTTTGAACGGCACATCTAGAATTGCCAGCGACATAGCGACCGCCACTAGCGATTGTCCGCGTCCGGATTATGGTCCGGCGCTGCCATGACATCAATCTCACCGGGGAGAATCCTAATACCGGTGGACGCTTCCCACATCGAGTCACCGTAGCGTTCCAGTCCGAGCAAGCGACCGTCACCGGATTTGTAGTCGACGAAGTCCGTAGCCCCCTCCGGCGGCAGCCCAGTGGTGCCAATCGCGGTGTAGCGGGCGGTTCCCCGCTCCTCCTCCCAGTACTCCACACCGTCGACAACGATGGGATTAGTTGGTTCGAAGCTACCTGGAAGCTTGCGCCACCAGGTGAGGATGACTTCACCTTCATCTTCCTCAACGCCGAACCAAGAACCATCCGCCCCACCATCGACGAGATGTTCCCACCAGCGGAACGGCCCCTGAGAGAGCTCAAGGGATCCGCGCACAACATGGGAGGCACCACCGTAATTCAGGATTGCGCCCGGCGCGACAGAGGTTGGACCGTACTTACGGTACTCATCAGTCATCAGCGGGTCGACGAAGCGCTCCCGATCAGAACCCGGAACCTGAGTATTCCGACGCGCTACAACAACGACGATGACCCCGATGACAACGAGGATGATGCCGATTATGACAATGCTGTTCACTAGGATTAATCCCATCGATAGTGTGGTGGCGCTAAGTAAACGCCCGATTACTAACTTTCTACCGAATACAGTCGCGGCGCGCCGTCGAACATTATTTTCGTTCGAGACGCGCCGCGATAGGTCTACGCGCTAATCCGCGCGTTTCTGCTTAGCTCCTTGCCAAGGGCAACCTACACACCAATCTTCTTGCCATCAGTGCGTACAACCTGAACGACGGCCGGGCGTGGCTGCTCCTTGCCGCCGTCCGGCCAGTGCGAGGTCGGGTTGGTGGTCGGGTCCGGGTTGTCGCCGACTGGATGACCCTGATCCGTCTCGATTTCGCCCGGGTGCTGGACGTTGACCATCACGCGGTTGGAGAAGATCTGCGGACCACAGGTCTCTGCAGCAACCGGAACAGTCAGGAAGCACTTGGTTTCACCACGACGCTCGCCTTCGACGGCAACGGCGAAAAGGCCGTCGTTGGAGTCCAGGGCGTTGCCGTCGGTGGAAACCCACAGGTTGCCGTACTCGTCAAAGGCGACGTTGTCCGGGCAGGAAATTGGCGAGACCGATTCCTTGTCGAAGCCACCGAAGTAGGTGTAAGCCTCGTTCGGGTCACCACAGACCAGCAGAAGGTTCCACTTGCCCTTGGTACCGGCGTGGTCATCTTCCATCTCCAGAACAAGGCCATTCTTGTTCTCGGTGATTGGTGCGACCTCGACGGCGTCGGCAAGCGGGCGCCCTGCACCATCCTTGCGTTCCTTGCCCTTGTCGTCCTTCGCGCCAGCCTTACCGCGGTACTTGTTGTTGGTCAGCGCCGCGTAGACCTTACCGGTCTTCGGAGACGGCTCGATATCCTCCGGGCGGTCCATGCGGGTCGCACCGACCTTATCACCGGCGATGCGGGTGTAGATGCAGACCTCTTCGGCGGTCATGCCATCAACGTGGGACTCGTGCTTGCCGTCTGCCTTGGCGGTCATCAGCGGAAGCCACTCAATGTCACCGTCGAAACGGCCGTCCTTCGGCAGCTCACCGGAGCCGTCAATCTCGGACTCGGAATTACCGTTGAACTTACCGACGTAGAGCGTGCCCTCGGACAGAATGCCCATGTTGTGCTTGAGGTCCCCTTCCTTAATCTTGCGGGAGGAGACGAACTTGTAGATGTACTCGAAACGCTCGTCGTCGCCGGAGTAGCACACAACCGTGCCGTCGTCGGTGACGTAGATTTGACCAGCTTCATGCTTGAAACGGCCCAGTGCGGTGTGCTTGACCGGGGTGGAGTTCGGGTCAGATGGGTCAATCTCTACCAGCCAGAAGAAGCGGTTCGGCTCATTCGGCTCCTTGGAGACATCGAAGCGGTCGTAGTACTTCTCCCACGCGCGGTCGGACAGTTCTTCATTCTTGACCGAGTAGCGCTTGAGCTTCTTAACAGCTTCTTCGTCGTCGAGCTTGCCAACGTTGCCGAAGTACTGGTCAACGTTCTCCTCACCGGACAGGTAGGTACCCCACGGAGTAACACCACCGGAGCAGTTGTTCAAAGTTCCCTCGACCTTCATACCGGTCGGGTCAGCCTTGGTCTTCAGCAGATCGTGACCAGCAGCCGGGCCGTCGACTGTGAATTCGGTGAAGCCGGTGATACGACGGTTACGCTTGTCGCTCAGAATCGGCTTCAGGAATCCCTTGTCATCCTCTTCCACAGCAAGGATGGTCTGGCCGTGGGCAGCCAGTCCGATGTCGACCTGCTCCTTAGTGGCATCTTCTTTCTTGTAGGCACGGAACATCATCGGCTCGGTGGTGTACTCGTGCGAGCAGACGTACAGCAGTGTGCCGTCTTCAGCCTTAATCAGGCCAGCGAAGTCATTGTTGAAGCCGAACTGCTTCAGCTGGTTTTCCGGAGTCTGCTTGTCAAAGTCGAACTCCGGGCCACCCTCGTGGATTGGGTCGCCCCAGCGAATCAGAACATTCTGCTCGTAGCCGTCCGGGATAACGACTGCGTCTTCCGTGTTTGGCTTGACGGCGTCGAAACGCATACCCTCCGGCGATTCGCCCTTGCTACCGTCACCGGCAGCAGCGGTACCGGAGGCGTCGGAGCCACCTGCGGCGCTGCCCGAATCATCAGAGGAGCAAGCGGCCAGCACGGCGCCACCGCCGACCGCAAGAGCACTAGCACCAGTGACCTTCAGTGCCGCGCGACGGGAGAACGCGCGCTGGGAGAACGCCTCCTTCGCAACATCACCGAAGTACTGGTTGTCCGAGAACTCGTTCGGAGCATCGTCAGCACAGGCATTACCACACTTGTAAGTGCAGGTCAGAGAGCTGCGAGAGGTAGCAAAAGGATTTGTCAGCAGATTCTTGCCAATACGAACCACGGGGAGACCGCCTTTGTATAGCTTCGACTAGGTGAGGAAATGGAAAACTAAAACTTTTAGATCCTCTAAGAAGCTAAGGACGTTGCGTTACCTTTCGGTTTCTAAAAATCAACTCGCCAATGAGCTTTAGCTGACGGTCTAATGACTTGCGCTTTAACACAAAGTGAACACCCTGGTGTTGTGGTTCTCCAGCTCGACTCTTCTCTCCAACTACGCAGTCGAGCCCCAGCTCTGCGGGCTACGTGGACTAGCCCTGGTTCTCCGGGCTACGCGGATTCTTCAAATCAGAACCCTCCGGCACATCCGCCGGGTCATTGCCACTTTCCAGAATCTTGTTGTCCTCATCGACGAAGATGACATTCGGCTTGTACGTACGCGCCTCAGCGTCATCCATCATTCCGTAGCCGATGATAATAACCAGATCACCCGGCGATATCAGACGAGCGGCGGCACCATTGATAGAAATGATGCCCGAGCCGCGCTCTCCGGTAATGCAGTAAGTAGTAAGCCGGTTGCCATTATTGATATCGACGATGTCGACGGCTTCACCTTCAAGCAGGTCGGCCGCTTCCATCAAATCAGCGTCAATCGTGCACGATCCAACGTAGTGAAGATCAGCCTGAGTCACCGTGGCGCGGTGAATCTTGGACTTCAACATAGTGCGAAACATGAAAAAGGTAGGTCCCTTCCTGGATTTGTCCCCTGGATGCTTGCCTACCGCGGCACCCCTTAGCGTGGCAGGTTATTAGTCGGCACACTATAATACGACAACTTCCCAGCCACGAGAAACTACTTCTAAAAGCCGTCCTACTCGCTGTCCTGCTCAACGCCAAAGCCAGCGTTCTTCAGAGTTTCTCTGCTGGACTCATCTTTCAGACGAGCATCTCGAGCAGCACGAACCTTTTCCTGCAGCTCAGCCAACTCAGCGGCCTCTTCCTCAGTCAATTCGCCGTCCAGCCCCGCCGCCGACAGAGCCGCCGACGCAATTTCGGCGTCCTTCTGCCCGAGCTGCCCGAAACCGTTTGCCGAATCCGGGCGCGGCGCACCCAGAATCAAGCCAACATTATCAATGAGACGAGTAGTGCCGACCTTCGCAGCAACCAGCAGGCGAGCTTCAGTCTCCTGGCCGTCGCCGCGCAACGCCTCGTCGGAAAGCGGGGCGAGCGCAGCGTCACGCAGCTCCAAGTAATCCAACTCGACTTCAGGCTGGCTGGCGAGCACACCACGCGCGGTTTCCAGCACAGCATCCGCACCACGGTCCGCGACAAAAGCACCAGCAGTCAGCGCGGCGGACAGGGTTACTGCGAGATTGCGCTGCTCCTCGGACAGATAGCGGTTGCGGGAGCTCATAGCCAACCCGTCGGCCTCGCGAATCACCGGTACACCGTGCAACTGCACCGGCATATTCAGGTCAGTGACCATCTGCTGCATCAGGCACAGCTGCTGGTAGTCCTTCTCACCAAAAACGGCATCAGTGCAGTTGGTGATGTTGAAAAGCTTGTTGACCACCGTCAACGCACCGGCAAAGTGCCCCGGGCGAGTAGCACCTTCGAGCTCCGAAGCCAGCGGCCCCGGCTGCACCGTCGTGCGGAAACCGTTGGGGTACATCTCCTTCGCGTTCGGCGCAAAGACCAGCTCAGCACCGACAGCGCGGAGCTTCTCAACGTCTTCCTCCAGAGTCCGCGGGTAGGCGTCAAAGTCCTCCCCCTCACCGAACTGCAGAGGATTGACGAAAATCGACACCACCACAACAGCGCGCGGCAGCGTCTTCGCGGCCTGTACTAGTTCAAGGTGCCCCTGGTGTAGCGCACCCATCGTAGGTACGAGCACCACCGGCCGCCCGGTCTTCCGCAACGCACGGGTGACCTGCGCGATTCCCGCAATAGTCTTGTGAACAGTTGTCTCTCCGGCGGTATAACCCGTCATGTTTCCTCCGCGTTCAGATCTACCGGACCAAACTTTTCGCCCGACGGCAATACCTTACGCCACATCCCGGATGACCAGAACAGCCAGTCCGCTCAGCTCATCGGCGTAGGTACCGCAAAACCTCGTTGGCACCGCGCAGCTCGGCGATGCGCTCGGCAAGAGCCAGGTAGGCGGTTCCCATTTCCGGTGCCACCGCTTCAATTTCACGTTCGTGCTTGACGACGGTCCCAAGGTCGTCCCGCGTCACCGGGCCAGTCAGCCCCCGGGAACCCCACCTCAAGGCATTGTCCAATGAAGCTTCCAGCAGTGGGCGGAGCAGCTCGGCGGCCTGGCCTCGACGCAGCTCAGCTATGTCGGTGTCTTCGGCTGCTGCATCTCCGCCGATAGTGGTTGCCAGCATTTCTACTGCATCGACCACAACTGCGCCCAGACCGTTTGAGCCATGGGCCATAGCCGCGTGATAGAGACCGCGGTGACGTTCGTTGATGAACACCGGACGACCGCCGAGTTCACCAATGAGCAGTTCACTGACTGTTTTCGCGAGCTCATCCCCAACAGTGATGCCCCATGGGCAGCCGGTCAGGAGCTCGGAGTCGTCGTCAAGCCCTGCGAATGTCATTGCGGGATGGGCGGCGATGGTCAGCGCGCCGGTGAGTGCGACCGGATCGAGCACGGCACGCCCGAGGGAACCAGAAGTATGCATGACGATGCGTCCGGGGCCGACATGGCGGGCGACGTCCTCCGCGACCTCTGCGATGGCGCGATCCGGCACGGCGATGACGATGAGCTCGCAGGTGGAAGCTGTGTCGGCAATGCTACTAACCTGTGCGTTCGGGAGACGTAGATGCGCTCGTGTGACAGATTCTGGTGAGCGCGCGACCACGTGAGTGACACGATGCCCACAGCGCTCTAACGCCTGGCCGAGCGCGACCCCGACTTTTCCGGCAGAAATAATCCCCACCGCCAACCGCGGAGCGGTAGTCCGATGGGGATGGGATTCATGCTGGCTTTGCGTCATGACTGACTAGGTTAGACCAAACCAGCTATGTGCGGTGAGTAGGCCGCGCACACTCGGTAAGCGACTAGGCCTCTTCGTCCTCGCGCTGCTCCCTCTTCTTGCGCATCTGCGCCATCAGCTCGGCAACCGTCAGGCTGCCCTTGTTGTCCTCAGCACGGCGCCGACCGTGGCTTGCAGGCTCCTGCGCCGTAGCCTGAGCTGGCTCTTCTGCGAGGTCCTCATCGCGAATGGTCTGCAGCTGGCGAGTCGGAGAGTCCGAGGCGTCGTCCGATTCCGGCGCAGCGAATGGGTGCCGTGCACCGTGTGCCTCGTGAGCACCGCCCTGAGAATCATCCTCTGCAGCGTCCTCGGCCGGGGTTTCCTGCCAGTTGATGGCGCGGAAAGAGTTAGTGGAGAACTTCTCCTTGGAAACGGTTTCGTCACCCTTGGAATCGGCGACTTCGTGGACGTCAACCGGCTGGCCAGACGGCGAGAATGTACGGCGCATGTCGGTGGCCTCGGCGTCTTCAACCGGCGAAGCGGAGGAATCGGAGCCCGTGCCGCCGTGCTGGGTATGAACGCCAACAGTGCCGTTAGCGGTCATCTCAGCGCGGTGGGAAGTCGCGCGTGGTGTCGGCCGGTCGTGACCGGTCGGATCCTTCATCGGCGAGGCCTGCTGTGGCGAGTCGAGCTCACGCAGACGCTCGGCCTGGGCGCGAAGAGCAACCTGCTCGTCGTCGAAATCCTCCCCCATGAACTCAGCAAGCTGGGCACGCAGTGCAAAGACCTCAGCGCGCAGCGCCGCAATGTTGTCATCGTTGTTGCCCTCAAGCGAGTCCAGGTAGTTCTGCTCGAGAATCAGCTCCTGCTCACGGTGAGTAGCCAGCTCGCGGTCAAGCTCCACCTTGTGCAGTTCCTCGATTGTCTCCAACCGCTTGCGCTCCAGCGCAATGGTCTTGCGGTATCGAGTCACCAGCACAGCCCCGATAACTGCCGACCACAACGCCAGCAGCACGGCAACCTTCATCCACCCGGCAGAGGAGGCAAAGAGCATGACGATACTGGCAATCACCGCGAGCACCAGCAGCACAACCATGAGAATGACGGCGGTTTTCTCCGTCATACCATCGGTAGAACTGAATTTCGTCACATCATTGCTCTGCTCATCTGCATATGCCGCATCAGCCCCGGAGTTAGCCCCAGCGGAGTAGCTTTCGAAAGCCGAAGAAGGCGACGGAGACGGAGACTCGGCCATATCCGACGAAGTAGCTGCCGCGTCGCCCTGAAAATATGCGGCATCACCCGAGCGCTTCGGGTCATTACCGGCGTTGGAGAGGTCAGTCATAACTCCCACCCTACCGAGTTAGTTCCCATTTCCCCGCTAGGAGGCGAAGAATTTTCGCCATCAGTTGGCAATTGGCAAACTTTTTCCAGCCACAGCCCCGCCGCAGCGAGCAAAATGCCGGATACTGTGCCGACAATCATGATCGGCCCGTCGGCCTGTGCAGCCGCAAGCTCCGTCCACTTCGGCAAAGCCCACAGCACGCCACCGGCGTACAAACCTCCGAGAATCGCACCCAACCACGCGGATGCCGTACCGACCACCAGCCATCGCGACAACGTTAACGGCTGCACCTGGCTGCGATCCTGCCCGACCTTCCCCTCTTTCAGCACCGACTTAATCCACCGCGCTGCCGCCACACAGACAGCTGTGAGCAACCAGGGAAACCCCAGGTCCCACCAACTTCGTGGCCCGAGCGCACCGAAAAACTGTGCCACGATCATCCATGACGCCAGTGCGAGAACCAGCGCAGATGCAGCCAACGTAATCGGTGAGGTCGGTTTCATCTCTAGGCCTCTTCTCCATCTGCGCTGTCTGCTAGACGCACTGCGTTTACGTCTTCAGGTGCCAGCTTATCGACGAGTGCCGCGACCCGAACTCCCCCCAATTCGGCATCCGGGTCGGCATCGAGCCACGGCACCAGTACAAAGGCACGCTCGGTTGCCCACGGATGCGGCAGGGTCAGAGTCGAATCGTCAGAGATGATCTCCTCGCCGGTGTCCTTGTCAGTGACCTGCACAATGTCCACGTCGAGCGCCCGTGGTCCCCAGTGAATTTCGCGCACTCGACCAGCGTCATTTTCCAGTTTCCAACCAGCTTCCAGCAGCTCCATTGGTGTCCGGGACGTATCGACAATGAGCACGGCATTGAGGAAGTCACCCTGCTCTACCCCACCCCAAGGTGGGGTGGCATAAATTTTTGAGGCTGCGACCAATTCATCGGCGAAGAAGGCCTGCACACCAGTTAGGTTTTCTCGCGCGCGGTCCATGTTCGCGCCGATAGAAAGAACGGCGCGAATCATGCCAACCGCTTCTTCCGCGAACGGCGGGCTGTTACCGCAGCGTCATCAAAGTCGAGCGGAATGGGCGCATGCGGTTTGTGAATGGTTACTTCCACCGCATGTAACAGTGGGGACAATCCGCGTTCGGCGCGGCCATCGTCGTCGGCAAGCACTGCTTCGGCAATCTCGGTCGCGACGGTTTCGATGAGGTTGCGCGGAGTGCCGGTCAAAATTCCGTGCGCTGTGGCTGCGATGTCGGCGTAGTTGACGGTGTCGTCCAGCTCGTCGCTGGCAGCGGCACCGGAGAAATCCAACCACAGGGTGACATCACAGATGAAGTCCTGGCCATCGCGGCGCTCGAAGTCGAGACAGCCGTGGTAGCCGCGGGCTTTCAGACCTTTGAGTTCAATGCGATCAGCCACTGTTTCTACTCGTCTCCTTCCAGAGCCGCCTCGGCTGGCGATTCAGCAGGAGACTCATCGTGCTGTGCAGCGCGGTTAGAGCCACCTTCCGGATAGTCGCCGGCCGCGGTGTAACCGGTCAGTGAGCGGCCAAGGTTCCATGCCTGCGCCACCCGCACTGCGTCGAGGTTGTCGGCCACATTGTGAACTCGAACCGCCCATGCGCCCGCCGCTGCGGACAGCGCGGAAATTGCGGTAGTCGCAGCATCAGCCTGCTTTGGTGCGCGTGCCTCACTACCGACGGCGGCGGCGAAACGCTTGCGGGAAGCACCGACCAACACGGGGAAACCGAGGTCAATAAGCTCCGGCAGGCCGTGGAGGAGCGCCCAATTGTCATCGGCGTTCTTGGCAAAGCCCAGGCCTGGGTCGAGGACAATATTTTCCTCGGCGATGCCGGCGCCCATGGCACCGTCGACAAGCTGAAGCAGGTGCTCACGTACATCGGCGACAATGCCGTCCGGGTGAGTTTCGGCGCGTCCAGAAGCGGAGCCGAAGCGATCGGTCTTCCAGTGCATCAGGCAGATGGGCACATCGGCATCGGCGCAGACTGCGTACATGTTGGGGTCTGCGAGACCGCCGGAGACATCGTTGATGAACACCGCGCCCTCGGCGATTGCTGCCTCTGCGACACTTGCGCGCATAGTATCGACGCTGATCAGGTGCCCGTCTGCCGCGAGCTCACGGACCACCGGCACGACTCGGGCAATTTCCTCATCCTCGGAAACGCGGTGTGCGCCGGGGCGAGTGGACTCGCCACCGATGTCGAGAATATGTGCGCCTTCAGCGAGCAGCTCGTGCGCATGGGCAATCGCCGCGTCGAAGGTCTTGTACAGGCCGCCATCGGAAAAGCTGTCCTCGGTGACGTTGACAATGCCCATCACTTTGCAGAGCTGATTCTCGATACCCATCTCCGCCGGCTGTCCTGCCTGCGCTTGCAAGGGGGATTCAGTCACCTTGTTGTCCAGCCTTTCCAATCGACCATTTAACTGTTGCGTTAGCTCTTGCGGATGAGCGCCATTGCCTCTGCGCGCGAACGGGCATCCGTCTTGAAGCCACCGCGGACGGCTGAGGTCACCGTGCGCGCACCCGGTTTGCGGATACCGCGCATGGCCATGCAGAGATGCTCCGCTTCAATGACGACGATTGCCGAGGCCGGATCCAGCCGCTCCACCAAGGCATCCGCAACCTGACTGGTCAGACGCTCCTGCACCTGCGGGCGCTTCGCATAGCCATCGACCAGACGAGCGAGCTTGGACAAGCCCGTCACACGACCGTCCTTGCCCGGGATGTAACCAATGTGAGCAACGCCGAAGAACGGCACCAAGTGGTGCTCACAGGTGGAGTAAATCGGGATGTCCTTGACCAAAACGAGTTCCTGGTGATCCTCATTGAAGGTCTTTGCCAGCACCTCAGACGGATCTTCAAACAGGCCCGCGAAAACCTCACGGTAGGCTCGCGCCACTCGCGCCGGTGTCTCCTTCAGGCCTTCCCTGTCAGGATCCTCACCGACGGCAATCAACAGTTCACGAACCGCAGCCTCGGCCCGCCCCTGATCGAATTCGCGCTCCATGATGTGTACTTATCGCTCCTCGTTGGTGTCCGGCTTGTCCTGCCAGGCGCTGTTGTCTTCGTTTCGCTTGACGACGCCGTCCTTATCCGAATCGTGCATCTGTGCACCCTTGTCATCGGAGTTGTCGGCGTTCTTCGCGTTTTCCGGACGTTCTGTGTGTTCCGGCTGCTCGTTATCCGGCAGGCGGAATCCGCGCAGCTCCTGCTGCTGTCCCGCCGACGGCATCACCGTAGTCGGGGTGGCATCGCTGCCAGAGTTGTCCTGGCGGTGGCGTCCACCCTGCCTGTCCCACGGCATCTTCGGAGGGGCAGGGATATTCGCGGGGCCGTTGCCACCGCTGCTACCAGTACCGGTTGCCTTCGAGCCGAAGTCCGGCGAGCCTGCCGGGTAGTTAGCAGTGCCCGGGTGCTGGCCGCGCGCGTTGCCCTGACTTTCCTGCGAACCCGGCTGGCTCTGCCCCTCAGGGCGAGGAGTCGGCGCAGGTGCCGGGGCCGGTGCTGGTGCGGGAGCCGAACCGTGCGTGCTGCCGGTATCCTTCGGCGGCCAACCTGGGGCGGTCCAACCAGCCGGCGGTGGGGTGCCGCCGTACACCGGAACATTCGGTCGGTCCTGCTGGGCGCCCGGCAGACCCGGGACACTAGCATTACCGGCACCAGCGGAGCCTGCCGGCCCCTGACCATTGCCGTTGTTGCCCGCGTCCTGGTTATCCGGTTCGCGGCGACGCACCGGCGCGAAGATGTTGACACGCTTCGGCGGTTCCTCGCCGCGCTCGATTGCCAACTCCACCGGTGTCTTCACCGGCTCGCGGCCATCGGCCGGGTGCTTAGTGTCGCTATCGAAGAAGTTCAGGCGCTCACGCGGAACGACATCGGTGAAGATAACTTCCAGATCCGGACGACGCAGGGTCTCCTTCTCCAGCAGTTTCTCAGCCAGAACATCGAGAGTGTCGCGGTTTTCCTTCAAGATGGCGTAGGCCTCGTCATGAGCCTTATTGATCAGCAAACGAACCTGCTGATCAATGGTTGCTGCCACCTCCGGAGAGTAGTCCAGAGAGCCGCTGCCACCGCGGCCAACGAACGGGTCGCCCTGCTCCTCCCCGTACTTCACCGGGCCGAGCTCCGGCGACATGCCGTACTCGGTCACCATGGCGCGAGCAATCTTGGTGGCCTGCTCAATATCGGCAGAAGCACCGGTAGTCGGCAGTCCGAAGACCAGCTCCTCGGCAGCGCGACCACCCATGGCGAAGACCAGACGGGCAAAGAGCTCTGGCAGGTTATACATGCCCTTGTCGTCCTCGGGGACGGTCAGCGCATGTCCACCAGTACGACCGCGAGCCAAGATGGTGACCTTGTAAACACGCTCAATGTCCTTCAGCGCCCATGCGGCCAAGGTGTGGCCACCCTCGTGGTAGGCGGTGACCTTCTTCTCCTGCTCGGAAATCACCTTGGAGGTACGGCGCGGACCGCCGATAACTCGGTCGACTGCCTCTTCCAGCGCATCCGCAGTAATGATGTTGCCGTTGACGCGAGCGGTCAGCAGCGCAGCTTCATTCAGCACGTTCTGCAGATCAGCACCGCTCATACCGGCGGTGCGCTTCGCCAGCGACGTCAGATCCGCATCCGGTCCAAGCGGCTTGTTCCGGGCGTGGACCTTCAGAATTGCCTCGCGGCCCTTCAGGTCTGGTGCGCCCACCGGAATCTGTCGGTCAAAACGGCCCGGACGCAGCAGCGCCGGGTCGAGAATATCCGGACGGTTGGTCGCAGCCATGATGATTACGCCCTGACGATCACCAAAACCATCCATCTCCACCAGCAGCTGGTTCAGGGTTTGCTCACGCTCATCATGGCCGCCGCCCATACCGGCACCACGCTGGCGACCGACGGCGTCAATTTCGTCGATGAAGATAATGCACGGGCTGTTTTCCTTGGCCTGATTAAACAGGTCACGGACACGAGAGGCACCGACACCGACGAACATTTCAACGAAGTCCGAACCCGAGATGGTGTAGAAAGGCACTCCTGCCTCACCAGCGACGGCGCGGGCCAGCAAGGTCTTACCGGTACCTGGAGGACCGTAGAGCAAAACACCACGCGGAATCTTCGCGCCGAGCTCCTCGTAGCGAGCTGGGTGCTGCAGGAAATCCCTAATCTCGTCGAGCTCCTGGACGGCCTCATCGGCACCAGCAACATCCTCGAACGTGTTGGTCGGGGTCTCCTTGTTCAGCAGCTTGGCGCGGTTGCCACCAAAGCCGAACATGCCGTTCTTGCCGCCTTGCATGCGGCTGAAGAAGTACATGATGACGAAGAAGAAGATCACCATCGGCAGCAGGAAGCCCAAGGTGGACATCAGGAAGGAATCCTGCGTGACCTTGGTATCGAACTTCTCCATGCCCTCGGCGGCGGTGACCTTGTCAAAGACTTGGTCGGTCGCACGCGCTGGGTACTTGGTCATCACCTTCGTGACGTCCTCAGTGCCCTCGACCTCCACGCCCTTCTTCAGGGTGAGGCGAATTCGCTGTTCGCGATCGTCGATCTGAGCTTCCGTGACATTGCCCTTATCCAACTGGGTCAGGGCAACGGACGTATCCACCTCGCGGTATTCCCGGGAATCATCCGCCAGCTGAGTAATAGCAAAGAGGATAATCAGGATGATGCCGGCAACGGTGGCAAACCGGAACACCTTTTTCTTGTCCATACAGTGGGTTCGCTTTTCGCTCTCTACATCTATTAGTTGCTTTTATTAATTGTACGCATCAACGAGTTCTTCTCGAAGACACATCAATGACACAACGTGGGGCCAGGGCTCATGGCACCTGACCCCACAGTAGGCATAACGCATCGCAACCGAAAAAAGTTTCCAACTCCTACTTTTCACAGCTAGAAGACAGCTAGAACTGCGGGAGGGTAAGCGCGCAATGCCCGTCGTCAAGCATCGGCACTGTGCAATAAGCGCCGAAGACAGACCTAGCCCCGGTAAACGCGCGGGTGAAGCGTGCCGACGTACGGCAGGTCGCGGTAGCGCTCGGCGTAATCCAGGCCGTAACCGATGACGAACTCGTTCGGAATGTCGAAGCCAACATCCGCAACATCCAGGCTGGTGCGCACAGCCTCCGGCTTACGCAACAGCGTAATGACCTCCAGGGAGCGCGGATTACGGTTGCGCAGGTTCTTCATCAACCAGGACAGGGTCAGGCCGGAGTCAATGATGTCCTCGACAATCACGACATCGCGTCCCTCAATATCGCGATCCAGGTCCTTCAAAATACGCACCACGCCTGACGACGAGGTGGAGTTTCCGTAACTGGAAACCGCCATGAACTCCATCTGGCTGGGAATGCTGAGCTGACGGGCGAAGTCAGTCAGGAAGAACACCGCGCCCTTCAGCACTGCGACCAGAATCAGATCGTTGCCGGCATCCTTGTACTTCTCATTCACACGATGCGCCATCTCGGCAATGCGAGCATGCAGCTCCTCTTCGCCAATGAGAACTGCCTCTACCTCATCGCCGTAGGGGTTTGCGGGGACGTTGAAATCCTTCACATCATGCATCGCATTTCCTTTCCGCACTTCTATGGCGGCGTGTCGATGGAGCGTAACTGCCCCAGTGCAAGTTCAGGGTTATGGCAACCGATTGTTCTCAGCCGCCGGAAGTTGGATTGCGGCACCCTTCTTAAGGCACCGCGGGACGATTCATTACCAATTGTAGAGTGCCATCTTTTCGCTCAACGACCAACCTGGCATTTCTGTCAGCACCATCGCGACCGCGGGTCACCGGCACTTCGCCCTGGCCGTGATAGCGGTGCACGAGCGCCATCACCATGTCGATCTGTTTACTGCTGGGCTCCGCACCCGCCTGCCGCAACCAACGTGCGAGGACACGCACCGCGATGGCATCGTCAAGCTCAGCCACCCCTCGCACAGACAGGCTCCCGCTTGCCGACGCCTCTTCCTCCCCCAGCAGCGCATGCAAAGCTGACTCGGCGTGAGCGTCCAAAAAGTCATTGTCGACTGCTGCAATCGCCGCAGTCTTAGCGAGATTTTCCGCAACTCCCGGACCCAGCTCCTGCTCCAGCAGCGGCAAAATCGTCTTTCGAACCCGGACGCGGGCGTAATGGTCGTCATGGTTGTGCGGGTCATGCCACACCTTCAAGCCCAGCTCTTCGCAGCAGAGCTGCGTGTCGCTGCGTCGTACACCGAGCAGCGGGCGCAGAATCCGAGTCCCGTCAGACCACGTGAGGTTGTCGCGGATGGCGGACAGCGCCTGCGGACCGCCGCCCCTGGCCAGCCGCAGCAAAACTGTTTCCGCCTGGTCGTCCAAGGTGTGGGCGAGCATCAGCGCCGCACCTCGAGATTGGGCGACTTCCCGTAGCACTGTGTGTCGTGCCAAACGCGCCTCGTATTCGGGACCACGGTCGGAATTGTTGTTGATATCGACCGCGATAACCTCGGCCGTAGCCCCCATCCCCCGAGCTATGTGGGCGGCGCGCTCGGCGACTTCAGCAGAGCCCTGCTGAAGCTGATGATCCACGACGACGGCGTGGACTTTACGCCCGGCCAGCGCACCCTTCGGCCCGAGAGCTTCCGCACAGGCCCCGGCGGTCAGGGCCAGCGAATCCGCACCGCCGGAAAGCCCAATGACAATACCGCTGCCCAATTCCTGCCCCACCTGCTGCACTATCGCGCGGACAGCGTGCCGAATGATGAGGAAATGAGGGCTGCGGTCCGGCCAAAAAGGTCTAGCCAACGCGCCCACCACTTGCGATGGTTTCCATCGCGGTAAGCAGAATTCGCTCCTGGGTCGGGCGCGCAATCAGTTGCACCGGCAACCCAGAGGTCGGTTCCACAACGATGCCAGCCGGGAATCCCAGGTAATTCCACGTCGAGACGTAGGGAGTGAAACGCAGATTGGACAGCAGGTTCACAATCCAGGGCATGCGATGCCACGCGCGGATTCGCGGTGGGTTCTTGGCCAGAGCCGGGGTAATCAAGATGGTGTCACCCGGTAGCTCACGCTCGATGCGAGCGCCATCGCGTGCCACTTGGCGGCCATTGATTGTGAAACGCAGCAAGCGACCAATGCCGGCGTGGACTCGATTGCGCCACTCCAGGTGATCAGGGCGCGGCTCGTCGCGAAGCTGATCCGCCACCCCCGCAGTCCAGCGCGCGAGCATCGGCAGTGGGTTCAGCGGGTACGGCATGTTCTTTTCCGAGACGGCAAAGCCCTTGTCCGCGAATACTCTCGCCGCCTGTTGTGCCGCATCGACGTACTCCGGTGCAGCCTTCAAACCGAATACGGGCGCAGTGGTGTCCACGCTGACTGCGAAGTTTTCAGGCAGGGTCTTCGCCGGGTCCTCCGCATCCACCATGCCATTTGTGAGGATCTTGGTGATCAGGCGCAAGTCATCGTTATTGACTGTGAGCACCCCTTGGACAGACATTCCGTACCAGTCATTGCCGCCCACGCGCCCCGGCATTGTTCCCGGGGTCGCCTTCAGAGTCGAAAGCCCGCAGCACGCTGCAGGGATACGAAGTGACCCCATGCCGTCGTTGCCCTGCGCAAACGGAACCATCCCAGCGGCGACAGCCGCTGCGGATCCACCGGAGGACCCACCCGGAGTGTGCCCCGGCAGAATCGGATTATCGACTGCCAGCCCCGGCAGCGTCGTCGTCCCCCACGTACAGAACTGCGGATTCACCGTAGTTCCCACCGCGATTGCACCGGCGCTAGTCAACTGCTGGACAAACGGGTTCTCTAGAGCGGTGTTTTCCTTCAGCGCAAATGGCACACCTGCAAGCGGCAACTCCGAGAGTTTCTCGCTTTGCTCGAGTTCCCGCGCAGCCTGCAGAGCCCTATCCGCCCACACTTCGCGGAAGGCATGAATCCCTCCATCCAGTCTGGCGATAGCGTCGAGACTGCGCTGCACGCTGTCCACGGGGCTTAGCTTTCCCTCGCGGACCTGTGCGGCAATCTCGCGAACGGTTGGCAAATTCCTAATCGCGGAAGTGTGAGAGGCCATTGCGGATTCATCTCCTCAAATTATTTTCAGTGGCAAATGAATCTCAGTTTAGATATCCGCAAGGGCGCTCGCTGCCTTATCGGACGCAGCTCTTGCCGGCAACAGGCTCGCCTCGTTGGAAATCAGTGCGAACGTCAGCACCTGCCCCGACTTCGTCACCACATATCCCGCCAACGCCGAGGCTTTATTCAGCGTGCCTGTCTTCGCACGGACGATGCCCGCCCCGGACTGACCAGCAAAGCGCGTCGCCAGAGTGCCGGACACTGCCGCCACCGGCAGGCTGTCCAACAGTGGGCGCAACCGCAACGCAGTGCTTTCCGACGACTCCTGCGACTCCGCCAGTCCCCCCTGCTCGGCCGATTCCACCGGACCCGCGGCCGAATTAAGCACCTCGGAGAGATGCTGCGGAGAAATACGGTTATCCGTGCTCAGGCCGCTGGAGTCCGACAGCACCGCGCGATCGAGAGGAAAACCGTGCTCCGAGAGAGTGTCACGCACGGCACGTGCGGCCCCCTCAAAGGTCGGCGGCAGACCGCGAGAGATAGCCACCTCACGGGCAATGGACTCGGCAAGCACGTTGTCGCTATAGTTCATCATCTCGTGCACACGGGTAACCAGCGGTGCCGACTGCACGAGCGCGACGGGGTCTGGATCCAGAGGCAGTGACTGACCATCCTTGGCCGCATCCCTCAGGCTGCCTCCGTTTTCCGCACCAAGCACCTTGGCCAGTGCATCAGCGGCATCCGCGGCGGGCGTGGCGCTGCGCTGCGATTCTTCATTCGTCGGATCGATACGACCGGCGTCCATCATCACCGACTCCACCGGTGCGATGTAGCCGTCCTCCAGCCCCGCACGCTCCCAGGTCTCGTGGAAACTCTCGGTGAATAGAGAGTTGTCGAGATAAACCTTGCCGACCCCCTCCGGAATGACCACGGAAATCTTTTTCGCCAACTCAGCGATTGAAGCCGAGTCCTGGAAGAACCCTTCCCCGTCCTTGCTTAAGGTGGGGTCACCCCCGCCGTGCAAAACGATGTCGTTAGTCCCCGTAACCCGGGAGACGCGGGTGGAAACCCGATGATCTTCACCTAAGTCCAACAGTGCGGCAGCCGCAGTGAGAATCTTCATGCTGGACGCCGGCATGGCCACCGCGGTGTCATTGATCCCCCACAGTTTCTGGCCGGTAGTAGCATCGCTAACAATTCCATGCAGCTCACCGAAGGCTGGATCGGCCGCAGCAGCGTCCATGATGGCGCTGACTTTTTGGGCCAGAGCGCCGTCGTCAAGCGAAGACTGCGCCGCCGTCACAGGAGCAGAGACATGACTGACCGCGGGCGGTGCATCGACAACAATCTGACGATTGTTATTGACGACAACCGCTACGCCGCTGCCCGCTGCGATAACGAGAACACCGGCGATGGCACCGCCGATTTTCAGTCCGCGCGACTTCTTGGATTTGCCGGATTTTACGGAACTGGGCGATTTTTGCGTGCCCTTAGCGGCGGTTTTGGAGCTGTCAGAGTCGGTACTACCCACGGTCACAAACACCTTCTTCCTGAAAACAAAACCTCACTTAAGGTGCACAAATAAACGGTTTTGAGCGGGTTTCGCATAAGATAGCCGTCAGAGAAGTGTACACCGATTATAAGGAGTCATCGCCGTGAGCGTTGAGGTCACTATTGAGATCCCGAAGGGTCAGCGCAACAAGTACGAAGTCGACCACGAGACCGGCAAGGTCTACCTCGACCGCTACCTGTTCACCCCAATGGCCTACCCGGCCGACTACGGCTTCATCGATGAAACCCTCGGCGAGGATGGCGACCCGTTGGACGCTCTCGTGATCCTGCCGGAGCCGGTTTTCCCGGGCGTTATTGTCAAGGCTCGTCCGCTCGGCGTTTTCAAGATGACCGACGAGGCCGGCGGCGACGACAAGCTGCTGTGCGTCCTGGATGATGTCCGCTTCGACCACTACCAGGACATCGACGATGTTTCCCAGTTCACCAAGGACGAGATTGAGCACTTCTTCGTCCACTACAAGGACCTGGAGCCGGGCAAGGAAGTTTCCGGTTCGGGCTGGGGCGACAAGGCTGAGGCTGAGCGCATCCTGGCTGAGGCTATCGAGCGCCACAAGTAAGAGCCACAAGTAAGAATTGCGCTAGCCAATCTCCCTTTCTGGGGCTCGCACCTTTGACGCAGTTCCTGTGATTCAGCGCTACGGCCGTCGGAGTTTTCCTCCGGCGGCCTTTGTGCTTCCGGCGATAAGGCCAGATTGCGTATAGTGCGCACTATGGAAACCGTAAACGTATCTGAAGTACCCGAAGACGCACAGATCATTGATGTCCGCTCACAGATGGAGTGGGATGACGGCCACGCCACCGGCGCCGTTCACATCCCCATGGAAGAGATTCCGTCCCGCTACGGCGAGCTGGATTTGGATTCCGACATTTACCTGATGTGCCGCTCCGGTGGACGTGCCGCTCAGGTTTCTTCCTGGTTGGAGAAGAACGGTATCGACACCATCGTCATCACCGGCGGCATGATCGACTGGGAGCACTTCGGCCGCCCAATGGAGAAGGCCAACTAAACCAACTACAACTGCCCTGCCTACCCGCAGGGCAGTTTTTCTTTTATCTACCCACCCCAAAGCACAGACCTTCTAACAATCCGCAGGCAAACAGGGACATTATTAGTTGGCCATGTCCCATTATTGATGGTTCCCCAGATTGTCTAGTATGGGAAGTATGTCTGATTCATCCGTACTTTCCTCGGCGGACTCAGCCGACACCAGCGGTGGTGTGGCACCCGACGTAGACGCGAAGGTGCCTGCTGTCGACGCACAGAGCAGCACCAAGGCGAAGAAGGCTCGCAAGGGAGCGAAAGCCAAAAACAAGGCCAGCGCTAAGTCCAAGTGCAAGCCCGGCTCCGCAAGCGAACCCGCCGTCGCACCGGCCGCCCTGCGCAAATCCGCGTCCTGGTGCCTGGCACAGCTCGATGCGGCTGTCCGTGCCAGCGTCAACGCGACTCTTGGCCGCACTCAGATTGAGTCGATTTCCATCCGCGGTTATTGGGTTCTGGAGGCCATCGCCGATGGCGGCGACATGGCTCAAACCGAGCTGAGCGCGCTGCTCGGCATGGACCGCTCGGACATGGTTCGCCTGATTGACTCTCTGGAGTCGGCAAATCTAGTCGAGCGCACCCGAGACTCCAAGGATCGTCGCCGCCAGCTCATCGCACTGACAGAAACGGGCAACACCACCCGCGCATCTCTGCGACGCTCACTCCGCAGAGCCGAACGCGCCGCCGTCGCCGAATGCGCACCCGAGGTACGCGCGCTGCTTGCATCGCTTGCCGACGACTCCGCTGCAAGCCCCGAAACCGATGCCGGCGCGAAGAACCCCGAGACCACTACCCCAGAGGTCACGGCCACTGAGACAGACACCAAGGACATGGCGGAGAATAAGACGCAGGCGACGTCGTCAAGCGATTCCCAGCGTCCTAAACGGAAGAAGTCGAAGAAGAAGAAAAAGCGCAAGAAGAATAAGAAGGGGGCTCTCAAGTGACAACCACTGAAGCGAAGTTCCTACGTGCTACGGAACAGCCGCTTGAGCGCACACTCATTGACATTGTCCGGGCGACCGCGCGAAGGTTCCCTGAGGCTGAGGCCATCGATGACGGCGAGGTTGTCGTCACGTATGCGGAATTGATCAACGAGATTGATTCCACAGCTACGTGGCTCTACGAACAGGGCATCCGTCGCGGCGACCGCATTGGTGTGCGGATGCCGTCGGGAAGCCGCGAGCTCTACCTGGCAATTTTGTCCATCATGGCTGCCGGTGCCGCCTACGTTCCGGTGGATGCGGACGACCCCGACGAGCGTGCCGAAATGGTCTTCGGCGAGGCCGGTATCGCCGGTTACTTCGATGCTGAAGGCCTACATTTGGCTGGCTCTACGGCGCGTAATCGCCCCCGCCCGCTGGACTCCGACACCGACTCCGACGAGGAAGAGACGGAACCGACGCCGCCGAACGCACGCGAGATCATCTCGCAGGAGCCCACTCCTGACGATGACTGCTGGATTATTTTCACCTCTGGCTCCACCGGTAAGCCCAAGGGCGTGGCGGTCACCCACCGCAGCGCCGCCGCTTTTGTCGATGCGGAGGCCCGCTGGTTCTTGGCCAACCACCCGGAAGGGCCGCTCGGCCCGGACGACCGCGTTCTCGCCGGCCTGTCCGTCGCCTTCGACGCCTCCTGTGAGGAAATGTGGCTGGCCTGGCGAAATGGCGCCTGCCTGGTGCCGGCCCCACGTTCGCTGGTGCGCTCCGGTGTAGACCTGGGCCCATGGCTGATTTCCCGCCACATCACGGCCGTTTCCACGGTCCCAACACTGGCCGGCCTGTGGCCCGCTGAAGCACTCGACAGCGTGCGCCTACTCATCGTCGGTGGCGAAGCCTGCCCGCAAGAGCTGGTCGAGCGCCTGTCCACCCCTGAGCGCGAGATGTGGAACACCTACGGCCCCACCGAGGCCACCGTCGTGGCCTCCGGCATCGAGCTGAAGCCTGGCAAGCCCGTGACCATTGGTTTTCCTCTGGACGGCTGGGACCTCACCGTTATCGACGAGGAGGGCAACCCCGTCCCACCGGGCACGAAGGGTGAGCTAGTCATCGGCGGTGTGGGACTCGCGCGCTACTTGGATCCGGAGAAGGACGCCGAGAAGTACGCGCCGCTGCCAGCCCTGGGCTGGGAGCGCGCGTACCGCACCGGCGACCACGTCATCATGGATGAGGGCGGACTGTACTTCACCGGCCGCGTCGACGATCAGGTGAAAATCGGCGGGCGCCGTATTGAGCTCGGCGAGGTCGAGGCGCACCTGGCTGCCCTCCCCGGCGCTACTCAGGCGACTGTCGTGGTGCAGAAGACCGGTGCTGGCGACTCCATCCTGGTCGGCTACGTCGGCGCCGGTGGCGACGCCGCAGCCATGGACTACGACAAGTGCATGGACACCCTCCGCGATGCCATGCCAGCCGCGATGGTGCCACGCCTGCACATCATGGATGAGCTGCCGGTTCGTACCTCCGGCAAGGTCGACAAGGCGGCGTTGCCGTGGCCACTGCCTGCGCGTGCGGGTGAGGGCGACGTCGACAAGCTGAGCCCTGTGGAGAAGTGGCTGTCCGATATCTGGGCGGACGTGCTGTCCGTACCTGCGCCCGGCGCGGCCTCGGACTTCTTTGCCCTGGGCGGCACGTCCCTGGCGGCGGCGAGCGTCATCGCGCGCATTCGTCAGCGCGCCCCGCAAGTCGCCGTGCGCGACCTCTACGACCACCCGCGCCTGGGCAATCTCGCCGAAGAGCTAGTCGCGCGCGGTTTCATCAGCGACGACATGCTTGCCGACGACGCCAGCGACCCCACCGCTCACCTGGAAAAGGTGCCCGAGCCGACGCCTGTCTCCCGCAAGACCCGTTGGGCGCAGGTCGGCTTCATGGTGCCGCTGCAGTGGGCACGTGGTATGCGCTGGGTAACGTGGCTTGCGATTATCAACTGGGTTATCGGCGGGCCGCTGGCACTACCAGGCTGGTTGGTGGCCGTACTGGCCGTGTTGTTCCTGACCCCACTGGGGGTTATGCCCATCAACGCGGCGACGACACGCCTGCTCACGCGCAACATCACCCCGGGCGACTACCCGCGTGGCGGTTCGGTGCATCTGCGCCTATGGGCGGCTGAACGCCTGGCAGAGAGCTCCGGCGCCCACTCAGTGGCGGGCGCTCCGTTCGTGCTGTGGTATGCCCGCATGCTGGGTGCCCGCATTGGTAAGGGCGTGAATCTGCACGCGCTGCCGCCGGTGACGGGTCTGGTCAAACTGGATGATTACTGCTCGATCGAGCCGGAGGTAGACCTGTCCGGATACTGGGTCGATGGTGATGTCGTCCACGTCGGCGAGGTCACTATTGGCAAGCACGCCCGCATCGGTGCCCGTTCAACGCTGCTGCCCGGCGCGCGTATCGGCAATGACGCTCACATCGAGGCGGGTTCCACCGTCACCGGTGAAAAGAAGGTCAAGGCTGGTGCGCGCTGGTCGGGTTCCCCGGCTCGCAAGGTCGGCCGGTCCAAGCACCGCTTCCCGGAGGAAGTCCCGCCGGCGCGTCGCCACTGGGTGGCTATCTACGGTCTTACCGCGGTGTTACTGACGCTGGTGCCGCTGTCCGCTGCGGTCGCGATGGCTGCTGTCATCGGTTGGGGCACGGGACTTATCGACGGCACCACCGAGCTAACCACCTCGAATCTCTGGCCAACGCTGGGCAGCGCCGTGCTGTGGGCTATTCCCGCCACCTTCGTCGGTGTTGCGGTGTATGCCCTGCTGACGCTGATTCTCGTGCGCCTGTTCAGCATCGGCCTGAAGTCGGGAGTGTTCCCGGTGCGTTCGCGCGTGGGTTGGCAGTCCTGGGCGACAATTCGCCTGATGGACGCTGCTCGTCATGACTTGTTCTTCATCTACGCCTCCATGCTGACTCCACTGTGGCTGCGTGCGCTGGGTGCCCAGATTGGTCGCGACAGCGAGGTCTCCACCGCGATTGGTATTCCGAAGTTCTTGCACGTCAAGGACGAGTCCTTCTTGGCTGACGACACCATGGTCGGCAGCTACGAGCTCGGCGGCGGTTGGCTGCTGGTGGGCGACTCCCGCATCGGCAAGCGCGCCTTCCTGGGCAACTCCGGCATCACGCTTCCGGAACGCAAGCTGGCGAAGAACTCACTGGTGGCCGTGCTGTCCTCTACTCCGAAGAAGACCAAGTCCGGCTCCAACTGGTGGGGTTCGCCGCCAGAGCGCATGCGCCGTGTGGGCACTGTCTCCAGCGATGAGTCGGCGCAGACCTACCGTCCGACTACGGGATTGAAGGTCGCCCGCGGCATCGTCGAGACACTGCGCGTCCTGGCACCGATGGTCTCTCTCATGCTGGCGACGATCACGCTGTTTAGCCTGCAGGGAATTGTTATGTTCACCGCGGAGCTGGTCACTGCAGGTGGCGTTGGCGCTGCCCTGCTCGGCCTGGTGGTTGCGTGGCTGCTCTCCCCTGCCGTGCTACTGATTGTTGGTGTGCTGGGGCTGCTCATCACGGTCGTGGCCAAGTGGGTGTGCGTCGGCAAGCACAAGCCGGGTAATCACCCGCTGTGGAGCAAGTTCGTCTGGCTCAATGAGCTGCAGGATACGTTCGTCGAAATGGTCGCCGCGCCGTGGTACCTGAACCCGGCGATGGCCACCGGCGGCATCGCACGCGCAATGCGACTGCTCGGCGCGAACGTTGGCCACGGGGTGTGGCTGGAGACGTACTGGCTGCCCGAGACCGACCTGGTCACCATCGCGCGGGGCGCCTCTGTCGGCCGCGGCTGTGTCGTCCAGACGCACCTATTCACCGACCGCGTGATGACGCTCGACACCGTCCACATCGGACACGGCTCCGTCCTAGGACCGCACTCAGTCGCACTGCCGGCATCTGTGCTTGACGACGGCTGCCGCGTCGAACCCGGTTCTCTCGTCATGCGCGGTGACCACGTTCCTGCGCACACCTCCTGGCGAGGTAACCCAATTGAGCCAGTGGTGGCCAAGAAGTAGCCCGGCTTGTGTAGGGGCTTTGTTGGCACAACGGGCTGCAAATGTGAAACTGTGTAAGTTTATAGCACTTTCAAGCCATTTTTCGGGCAATTTTTGCTATAAACGCAGTCAGTAACTCACATTGGCCCGCTGCCGCCAGCCATAAACGCAGTCAGCTACTCACATTGGGGCTAAGTAGGGCTGAGTAGCAAAAAGTGTGCCCACCCGGCGACGCGCCGAGCGGACACACTTTTGCTACTTAACCCGCTATTTGTTTTTCGGCTTTTTGGTTTGCGACCTACTCTGCTAGCTGCAACCGAGCCTGCTGAGCTGCGGCCACTAATACCTTCAGTGAAGCCGTAACCTCTTCCCAACCTCGGGTCTTCAGCCCGCAGTCCGGGTTGATCCACAGCAGGTTGGGGTCAACGCTTTCGAGCGCATCTTCCACGAGCTGGTTGACTTCACTGTCCGTCGGCACGCGGGGCGAGTGGATGTCCCAGACGCCTGGACCAATCCCGCGAACGTATCCCTCGTCCTTCAGCGCTGCGAGCACCTGCATCCCGTTGCGAGCTGCTTCGATGGACGTGACATCGGCGTTGAGCTCATCGACGGTGTCAATGAGCTCATTGAAGTCCGAGTAGCACATATGCGTGTGAATCTGAATGTCGTCAGTCACGCCAGAGGTAGCCAGGCGGAAGGACCCCACAGCCCACTTCAGGTAGGCGGGCTGGTCCGCTTCATTCAGGGGCAACAACTCGCGAATGGCAGGCTCGTCGACCTGTACGATCTGCGCTCCAGCGGCCACGAGATCTGCAATCTCATCGCGCAAAACCAGCGCAACATTATCCGCAGTGTCACCGATTGGCTGGTCATCACGGACAAACGACCATGCCAACATAGTCACTGGCCCGGTGAGCATTCCCTTGACGGGAAGGTCAGTCATGTCTGCCGCTGCCTTGTACCACTGCACCGTCATCGGCTCTGGCCTGGTGATATCACCGTAGAGAATCGGCGGCCGCACGCAGCGGGAACCATAGCTTTGGACCCAGCCATTGGTGGTGGCAAGGTAGCCGTCCAGCTGCTCCGAGAAGTACTGCACCATGTCGTTGCGCTCAGGTTCACCGTGAACCAGCACATCGAGCCCCAGTTCTTCCTGCTGTTCAATGGCAGATCGAATTTCAGCGAGCATTGCCGACTCGTAGTCAGCTGGGGTCAGCTCTCCCGTGCGCAGCTGCGCACGTGCACGACGAATACTATTGGTCTGCGGGAAGGAACCGATTGTGGTGGTCGGCAGCGGAGGCAGGTTAAGGGCCTCAGCCTGAGCCGCCTGGCGAGCTGCAAACGGGGAACGAGTCCGGTCGCTGGCCTCGATTGCCGCCAAAGCTTCACGAACTTCAGGCTTAACAATCCGCTTCGACTCTGCCCTCGATGCCAGTGCGGCCCGGGACTCACTCAACGCCTTCAAATCCGCGGCATCGAGTTGGTGGTCATTCAACCTGGCATCAAGCGCTCTCGCCAAGAGGGTCACCTCGGCGATTTTCTCATCCCCGAAGGCCAGCCACTGCAGCACCTCGGCATCCTCTTCGCTCGGGTCTTCCGCTGTCAGGGAATACGGCACGTGTAGCAGCGAACAGCTAGTCGACACCGCGATGGGGCCTCGGGCTGCCAGCTTCTCCAGCGTCGCCAGAGCTGCATCCAAGTCGGTGCGCCACACATTACGACCATCGACAATGCCCGCAACCAGCAGTTCCTTGCCAGTCCAATGCGGCAACTCGGAGCTACCTGCTACCAGGTCGCAACCAATGGCCTGCACGCCTGTGCCAGAAAGGGTTTCCAGCGCCTGATCACCATCACCAAAGTAGGTCTGCACCCACAACTTGGTATTCGCAGACTCCGCCACGTCGGCCAACTTCTCGTAGACCTGGCGAGTCCTAGCAAGAGTCACTTCATCGAGGTCAGTGACCAATACTGGCTCATCGAGCTGAATCCACTCAAAGCCCTTATCCCCCAGTTGAGCGATGATTTCCGCGTACGCATCGGTCAACTTTTCCAGCAGGCCGAGTGGGTTCGAACCATCGTCGGTACGCGACAGGCTCAAGTAGGTCACAGGACCAATCAAATGAGGGCGCAGCATCGTTGTGGCGCCATTGTTCAAGCTGCAGGAATCATCCAACCAGTCAGTGAGGTCAGAGGTAAATTCAGTATCGGCTGACAGCTCCGGAACGATGTAGTGGTAATTAGTGTCGAACCACTTGGTCATTGCGGATGCCGGTTGCGTCTTCGTACCGCGAGCGGTGGCGAAGTAGTGGTTGATCCATTCCGGCAGGTTGGAACCGTCCGTTTTCGGGACATCCTGAAAGCGAGCTGGAAGCACTCCGAGCAGCGCCGATGTATCCAGCATGGAGTCGTAGAACGAGCGCCCAATTGTCGGAACCGAGTCGATTCCTACCTTCAACGCTGCGCCAATGTAGCTATTGACAGTGTTGCGCGCCGTCGCGGCCAACAGGCCGCCGGTCGCCGGGTCGCGCCAGTAGTTTTCCAGAGCTTTTTTGAGCTCACGATTACGCCCTATCCGCGGAATGCCCGCGAGGGTTGCGTGAATTGCCATGATCTCGTGATTTCCTCGTCAGTCGTGATCAGCATCGGATATGAAATTGCACAACCGGCAGGCATTCGGACTTGTCATCACTGCAAGATTGGTTATCAACTCGTCGGATAAACCAAAGCTCTGGCAGTGATGCTTACCGTTGCGGGACAGTTCCGGACTTGCACCGGGATTCCCCTGCATAACTCGAGGGCCTCATGCGCGCTAGGCTCAAAACACACCTTGCGCGGAAAACGTGCGATATGCAGCACTTTCCTTTATGAACACCTTCGAGGCGGCTGTGGATGTGAAGTATATCGCAATATACAAATATGTCATTCACTTAGCCCCTCCCCGAGCCTTCGCTTTAGTGCTCTCCTGCTGGGGCCAATGCGATTAAGCTCGTAGTCATAAAAGCTATTCATTCCACCGCTTTCAAGGAGTGACCTCGATTGACACAGGCTTCCGAAACTTCCCTGAGGGGCGCCAAGATTCCGTTCGATGGCCCGGTCCAGTCAGGCGTTGAACAGCCCGGCCAAGCACATCTCCGCCTCGTCGCATTCGATTTGAAGGACGGCGTCGACGCAGCAGATCTGAAGGCACTGTTCTCCTCGCTTACCGACGTTGCCCGCCGCCTCACCCAAGGCCAGGACATCGAGGGGTATCTGGAACCGGAAATGGTTGCAGCCACTGCAAACCTGACCATTACCGCAGGTTTCGGTGAGCGCATCTTCGATGTCCTCGGCAAACCAGAGCGCAAGCCGGCTGGTCTGCACGATATCCCGTCATTCCAGCATGACATGCTCCGCCCTGAGTGGGGTCAGTCTGACTTCGCTCTGCAGTTGTGCGGTGATGATCTCGTCACCGTTTCGGCCGCGTCCCGTCTACTGGAAAAGAAGGCGGCTCCGTGGGCTCGCGTGAAGTGGTTCCAGAAGGGCTTTTCCTACGCCTGGGGTTCGCAGCCTCACGGCGCTACCCCACGCAACCCGCTGGGCCAGCTTGACGGCACCGTCAACCCGTCCACTCCGGAGGAATGGTCCGAACAGGTGTGGATTGACTCCAAGGACAAGGCGATTAACAACTCCTGCGTGATGGTTGTTCGCCGTATTGCGCTCGACTTGAACAGTTGGGATGAGCTCAGCACCGACGAACGCTCCATCGTTATCGGTCGTGACTTCCACACCGGCGCTCCTCTTTCCGGCGGCAATGACGAGTTCGATGAAGAGGACATGGATGCCGTCGACGACCAGGGCGAGTATCTCATCCACCGCCAGTCTCACTTGGCGCTTTCCCGTGAGCAGGATGGTCAGCCTGACGACGCCCTGCGTCGCCGCGCCTATGCCTACGAAGACCAACCCGGTGAGCCGGCCTTCCCGTTCGAAGGACCGAACGTTGGCCTGGTCTGGGTTGCATTCCAGAAGAACCCGGACAACCAGTTCAGCGCAATCCAGGCCCGTTTGGATCGCGGCGATTTGCTCAATGAGTGGAACCGTCACATCGGCTCCGCTGTGTATTGGATCGCCCCTGGCACTACCCCGGATTCCTACTGGGGGCAGGAGCTGATCGAGGGGTAACGGCTGCAGCTGGCGGCGAAAAACTGACTTGGCGGGCTAAGGCCTGACGGACTAAAAGCTGACGGGCTGCAAATGTGAAACTGACCTAGTTTATGACATTTTCGGGCCAATTTTCTGGCCGTTTTTGACATAAACTCAGTCACTAACTCGCATCGCCCCGGCGCTGCCAGCCATAAGGGCATCGCCCCGGCGTCGTCACACGCCGCCGCCAGCCATAAGAAAACGCCCGCCGAGTGCCTGAGCACACCTGCGGGCGTTTCTTCTAGACAAGAACTTTGTCAGTCACGGACCACCGAACTAGTCACCAATCTGGTCACGGCCACGCTTAACAATCTTCGGGTCCGGAGTACCAACCAGCTCGTGGTCCTTCTCCGTGTACTCGAACTTGCTCAGCACATAACGCATTGCGTTGATGCGGGCACGCTTCTTGTCGTTGGACTTAATGGTAATCCACGGGGACTCATCGGTATCCGTGTAGCGGAACTGCTCTTCCTTTGCGCGGGTATAGTCACCCCAACGGTCCAGCGATGCGAGGTCCATTGGAGAGAGCTTCCACTGACGCACCGGGTCAACCTGGCGAATAGCGAAGCGAGTGCGCTGCTCCTTCTGGGTCACAGAGAACCACAGCTTGGTCAGCGAAATACCGGAGCCCAGAATCATGTTTTCCAGCATCGGGACCTCGCGCAGGAACTCTGCGTGCTGCGACTCAGTACAGAAACCCATCACGCGCTCGACGCCCGAACGGTTGTACCAAGAACGGTCGAAGAAGACGATCTCGCCAGCGCACGGAAAGTGCTCAATGTAGCGCTGGAAGTACCACGAGGTGGACTCACGCGGAGACGGCTTTTCCAGAGCCACAGTACGAGCACCACGCGGATTCAGGTGCTCGTTAAAACGCTTAATGGTACCGCCCTTACCAGCGGCGTCACGGCCTTCGAAGAGGATGATGTGCTTCTGACCAGTTTCCTTGGTCCAGTTCTGCCACTTCAGAAGCTCAATCTGCAGCTTCCTCTTAATAGACTCATATTCCTTGCGCGTCATGCGCTCCTCGTACGGGTAGCCATCGCGCCAGGTATCAACCCGCTCACCGTCTGGAGTGACCAGTACCGGATCGTCCTCATCAGAATCATCGACGACGTAGCCTTCGGTCTTCGCCAAATCGACGATGTGGAATTCCTCTTCATTCTTGTCAGCCATACCCCTTATCCTACTGAATTTCTCTGCCACGCGTCCCCCATGCGGGTGCCCTTACCTGCAATTTCCCAGCAGTTAACGTTCCGTCTTACCGAAATTGAGGGGTGGGACTGCACGCAGCGACCGTCGATGAGCACTGCGCGTACAATAAATGCCATGTTGTTATCCGAAGCTCTTGCCGCACGATCCGAAGTTTCCGACCGGCTGACTGAGATTAATCGCCGTCTTTCGCTAGTAGCGCAGGTGCAGGAAGGCGATACGCCTGATGAAGATCCGCAAGCACTTATTGCCGAAGCCGAGCGTCTGATGGCGCGCTTTGAGTGGCTGGTGCGCTCGATTAACGCAACGAATTCCGCTACTGCCTTCGAGGACGGAACGCTTAGCGACGCACTTGCGAAGCGCGACCACCTGCTAACACGGCGGCGGTTCTACACCTCCGCAGCCGATCAGGGCTCGGGTCGGCGGGATCGATACTCAGCTTCGGAGATTCGCTATGTCGCCACTGTGGATATCCGGTCGCTGCGCCAGAAAGCCGACAAGGCGGCGAAGGAATACCGGGACTTGGATACCCGTATTCAGCAGGCGAACTGGTCAACCGAGCTTATCGAGGCCGCGGATAAGCCGGCCGAATAGCAAGCAGGGTTCGGTAGCGAGACCAGAAGAATTTCACACTTTTGATAAGTCGGTAGTTGCATCCAGATTGTCGGCGAGCGCGACGGCCTGTCTCTGGCCTTAAAGGGACACCTAAAGATCTCACCTGTACTGAGGCAGCAGGATTAATAACAGACAGTCCTCGGCATTGCGTACATGGGTACAGATCATCGGTTATTTTTCACTACCAAGCGCTGAGGCATCTGATGCGACGAGGGTGGGTTCGGGGACTTAAACTTTCTCAAGTTACAGAGCAAAAGCGCCGCTGAGGGACAACCCTCAGCGGCGCTTTTTAAGGCTAACTCAAGCAGTTGGAACCTCTTTTAGAAGCCCATGCCGCCCATCTCGTCGCCACCCGGCATTGCCGACATAGCCGGTTCCGGCTTGTCAGCGACAACAGCCTCGGTGGTCAGGAACAGAGCCGCAATGGAAGCAGCGTTCTGCAGTGCGGAGCGGGTAACCTTCACCGGGTCGTTGATTCCGGCTTCCATCAGGTCGATGTACTCACCGGTAGCAGCGTTCAGGCCCTCGCCCTGCGGCAGGGAAGCAACCTTCTCGGTGACGACGCCAGCCTCGAGACCAGCGTTCAGAGCAATCTGGCGCAGCGGAGCTGCGAGAGCCGCACGCACGATGCGGACACCAGTTGCCTCGTCGCCGGTCAGACCCAGCTCGTCGTCAAGCACGTGCGAGACCTGCAGCAGTGCGGAACCGCCACCAGCGACGATGCCCTCTTCCACAGCAGCCTTTGCGTTGCGGACGGCATCCTCGATGCGGTGCTTGCGCTCCTTGAGCTCGACCTCGGTTGCGGCGCCAGCCTTGATGACTGCGACACCGCCGGCGAGCTTAGCCAGGCGCTCCTGCAGCTTCTCCTTGTCGTAATCGGAGTCGGAGTTCTCGATCTCAGCGCGAATCTGGTTGACACGGCCCTCGATAGCGGACTGTTCGCCAGCGCCCTCGACGATGGTGGTCTCGTCCTTGGTGACGACGACCTTGCGAGCGCGACCCAGCAGCGGCAGGTCAGCGGTCTCGAGCGACAGGCCGACCTCCTCAGAGATGACCTGGCCATCGGTCAGGATAGCCATGTCCTGCAGCATTGCCTTACGGCGGTCGCCGAAGCCCGGAGCCTTCACAGCGACAGACTTGAAGGTGCCGCGGATCTTGTTGACGACCAGGGTGGACAGAGCCTCACCCTCGACGTCCTCAGCAATAATCAGCAGCGGCTTGCCGGACTGCATGACCTTCTCCAGCAACGGCAGCAGGTCCTTGATGTTGGAGATCTTGCCGGAAACCAGGAGGATGTACGGATCCTCCAGAACGGCCTCCTGGCGCTCCATGTCCGTGGCGAAGTAACCGGAGATGTAGCCCTTGTCGAAGCGCATACCCTCGGTCAGCTCCAGGTCGAGACCAAAGGTGTTGGCCTCTTCCACGGTAATGACGCCTTCCTTGCCGACCTTGTCCATAGCGGTGGCAATCAGCTCACCGATAGCCGGGTCAGCGGCGGAGATACCAGCGGTAGCAGCAATCTGCTCCTTGGTCTCGATGTCCTTAGCGGACTCCAGCAGCTTCTCGGTAACAGCCGCGACAGCCTTCTCGATGCCTCGCTTGATTCCCATCGGGTTGGAGCCAGCAGCAACGTTGCGCAGACCCTCGGAAACCAGAGCCTGAGCCAGAACGGTAGCGGTAGTAGTACCGTCACCAGCGACGTCGTCGGTCTTCTTGGCAACTTCCTTGACCAGCTCAGCGCCGATCTTCTCGTAAGGATCCTCAAGTTCGATTTCACGTGCAATGGAGACACCGTCATTGGTGATCAGCGGTGCGCCCCACTTGCGCTCGAGGACTACGTTGCGACCCTTCGGGCCCAGCGTGACCTTGACAGCGTCTGCCAGGGTATTCAAACCCGTTTCGAGACCGCGGCGGGCCTCCTCGTCAAATGCAATCATCTTAGCCATGAGGTTTGAAGAATCCTCCGTCTATTTATGTGGCACTTACATTGGAAGTTGACCCAGGCGCCCGCGACGGCATGTGATTCGAGGGAAGCGCCGCCCTCTCCATCACCGGAGTCAACACTGTACTTTTTAACGACTTTTCAACACTTGTTTCAGCACACGCATACACAAGGTGTGAAGTTGTTTTTATTAGCACTCAATTAGAGCAAGTGCTAATTCACTTTTTTAGCACTCAACCCCATCGAGTGCAAGGTTAAGCGCCGCAACTCCCAACGCCAATACCACTCCCGACGCCACTCCCAACGTCATCATGGTTGTGCGCCTACACTGTCGCACATGAGCATTATTAATAAGGAACTCACGGACGCCCTGCGAGACCACATCTCCAGCCAACGCGAGACCATCCGCACCCAGCTGACCGAGCTGGTGGCTTTCCCCTCCGTACACGGCACCGAAGAAACCAAGCAGGCCTGCATTGACGCAGCTCAGGCGGTTACTGAGATGTACGCAGAGCTGGGCATCGAACTGGAGGCGCACCACACCGTCGACGGCTCGATTGCACTGTCGGGTTTCGTCCCCGGGTCGTCGGAAAGCGCGAAGACCGTACTGCTCTACTCCCATTACGACGTTCAGCCGGCGGGCGACGAATCCGCCTGGACCGCAGATCCGTGGACGCTCGACGAGCGCGACGGTCGCTGGTACGGCCGTGGCACCGCCGACTGCAAGGGCAACGTGGTCATGCACCTAGCTGCGCTGCGCGCGCTGCGTGACGACGCGCTTGCGGGCCGCGTCGACCTGCCAAACATCAAGCTCATCGTGGAAGGTTCCGAGGAGCGCGGATCGGCGGGCCTGAACAACCTCATCGCCACACAGCCAGAGCTTTTCGACGCCGACGTCATCCTCATTGCGGATGTCGGCAATGCCGAGGTTGGCCAGCCGACGCTCGTGACCACTCTGCGCGGCACCGCCGATGTGGAAGTACGCGTCGATGCGCTGGAGCAGCCGGTTCACTCGGGCATGTTCGGCGGCGCAGCCCCGGATGCGCTGGCGGCACTGATTCGCATGCTCGACAGCCTGCGCGATGAAAATGGCTTTACTTCTATTGATGGACTGGACTGCTCGCAGCGGTGGGAGGGCCTGGACTACTCGCCAGAGACTTTCCGCGCTGACGCCGGCGTGCTCAATGGAGTGGGCCTGATTAGCAACGAGGACACTTCCGTCTCCGATCTGACCTGGGCGCGCCCGTCGGTGATTGTGACCGGCATCGACTGCCCACCGGCAACCAATGCTGTCAACGCGATTTCGTCGACCGCCATGGCGCACATTAACTTCCGCATCCCAGGCGGCGTTGATCCGGCTGAGGCGCAGGACGCGCTGGAAAATCACCTGCGCGCACATGCTCCGTGGGGCGTGAAGGTGACGGTCGAACGCGACGAGCTGGCTAACCCGTTCCGGGCCAACGTTGAGGGCAAGGTTGTGCAACTGGTCGCTGACAGCCTGTCGGCCGCCTATGGCAAGGAGACCGCAAGCATGGGCGAGGGCGCCTCAATTCCGCTGTGCGCCACCCTGCTGGACGCCGTACCAGGTGCTGACATCGCGCTTTACGGCGTGGAGGAGCCACAGGCTCGCATCCACTCGGCTGATGAATCGGTCGACCCGAACGAGATTCGCGACATCGCTATTGGCGAGGCGGTTTTCCTGGCCTCTGTCAACGGAATTTAACGGGGACAGCAAAGAATCCACCAAAGATATTGATTGAATGACTTGTGTCACATCTTTTACCTGTAGTAAGGTTCCACCCATGCAGCAGAACATTCTTATTCGAGTAGCGAAGGCTACGAACCCCGGTGGAGGCCGACAGGACTGACCCCTCCACACGGGGTCTCTGGCCGCAACTTCTCAAAGCACTTGGTTGGTCCGCCACTCACAGCAAAAGCAACTAAGCAAAGGACCAGAAAAGAATGTTTCCCACTCGCACCCAGAAGAACATGTCCACTTCGACGACGTTCACGGGCAAGCGCCCTTCGTTGGAGCACCAGGACGACGGCAATGTGCGAACTTATTCCGACGATCCATTTAGGGCTCGATTCGGACATCGCCTGCCTCGAGGCTTAAGGCAAGAAGCTCGTGGCATGAACTGGCAGAAGTTCAAGGACACCTACTCCCCCACGAGCGGCCCGGTTCAGATCAAGAATTTCGAGGCAACCCGCGGCACCCTGGGGCGCTGGAATTTCAACGCTGACTTAACACTGACCGACAAGGACGACCACACCCACACCTTCACCCAGGAGATTACCGCTATGGGGCCGGTGTCGGCTTGCACTAATCTGCTGGCTGATGCAGGTTACCGCGTGGAAATCGTGGAATTCCACCAGTTCGAAATCTTCGAAGCTACCGCTACCTTTGTCTATGCAGGTCACAACAATGACCATGTGTGGACCATGGGCTTCGGCCAGACTCCGGAGGCTTCCGTGCTCTCCGCTTTGGTCTGCGCTGCTAACCGCCTGCATGGGTAGGACGCGGATGCTGCTCGTTTAGTAAACGGGGGGTGTCCCTATGTTTTTGTCAAGTGCCAGACCGATGTTGACGAGCACAGTCTTGGGAGTAGTTTCTTAGGCGTGCCTAGGAGCCGGCCAGCGTGTGCTGGTCGGCTTCGTCTTTGGGGCTTTATGCGGCGACGGGGCGTGGCGGGATTTCGCGGAAGAACTCCTTGTTTTTCAGCATCGCGTAGATGACATTGCATCGGCGTCGTGCCAGGCAGATGACTGCTGCGTTGTGGCGTTTTCCTTCAGCGCGTTTGCGTTCGTAATACCGCCGTGACGGTTCGTGGCTGCGGATAACTGCGAATGCGGAGTAGAACAAGGCGTTTTTCAGTCGTTTATTGCCTGACCGTGCCGGGAATTCACCTCTGATCGACGAACCGGATCGTCTAGTCACGGGTGCTATTCCAGCATAAGCAGCTAAGTGGCCAGCACTAGCGAAGTCGGAGCCATCACCGATCGCAAGAAGGATCTGCGCTGCGGTCTTGATGCCGACTCCGGGCATACTCATCAAGACCTCACAAAGAGGGAAATCAGCGAGCATCTCTTCAACCTGCTCAGCAATGGTGTTTCGTTGCTCTTTGAGGGCCTGGATGTTTGCAGCCAGTTGAGGAATTACTAACTCGGCGGCATCGCTTCCAGGCACGGTGACTGTTTGAGCTTTCAGCGCTGTAAAAATGTCGTCTACCAGCGGGGTGGGGTCTTTACGTGTGCGCTTGATCATCCAGTTCAACACTCGTTGGTATCCGGCTCTTTTTAGCCCCTGCGGTCCCTTGTAATGGATCAATAATTCCAGGATCGGCGTGCGAGTCAGGGTGCTACCAGCAAAAACTCGTTCCAGGCTGGGGTAGATCTGGGTGAGGACACTGCGAAGCCGATTGACAGTGCGAGTGCAATCGCGGGCGATGTCATCATCGAAGCCGGACAGCATCTTTAGGGCGGAGAGTACCTCATCATTGCGGTCGACGGCACGTAGCGTGTGGGGCATTGTGCGGGCGGTGTCGGCGATGATGAATGCGTCGCGTTTGTCTGTTTTTGCACGTCCCGGATAGAGATCTGCAGCTTTGCGCATCGCAAGACCTGGCAGGTATCCGACTTCGCAACCGCAGTCCCGGGCTACAGCAATCGGTAGTGCGCCGATGGTGTTGGGTTGGTCGACGATCACGAGCACGGTGCCAAGCTTCTGAAGCTGGTGAAAAACGCCTGCTAGTTCGGATTCGAGTTGAGGCAACGGTTTGTCGAAGACCTTGTTGCCATCACGGTCTAAGGCGCAGGCGTGGTGTTCAGATTTGCCGACGTCTAACCCAAGGAATATGTCGATGGAATGCTCCGGAGACATGATGAGCTCCTAGAAAACGAGATGGGTATGGCGTTGTTCCAGTCGCTGGTGTCATGACCTTCGTTGCAAGCACCCACGTTACAAAGAGACCTAGTTTAAAACTGGCCGTGTCCCTATCAGCTGTCATCGAAAGTCCTGGCACCCGGCGGCAACACCCCCCCCGGATTATGGAAACTACAGGGCAGGTAAGCCATACCGGGACCAGCGACTATCCCCATTATCGGGGACACTCACAAGGTAACGGGAATGCGACCGGGGAAGCCCAACGCATGTGGGCCTCGAGCATTCGCGTTTTAGCGCTTCAGCCCCGCGATCATGGTCTTCAAGTTGCTGCGCAGGAAATCCTCGTAGGTTCCCGCGACCGTGCCCGGCTTGCCGAGCTCATCGGAGTGCAGTGGCTCGTCGAAGATCGGAATCCCGGCCTCCTTCGAGACGGTCTTCATGGGGCGCGTATCCACGTTCGACTCCACGAACAGGTGCTTCGGGCGCTTGTCCTTCAGCTGGCGCACGAGGTGTCCGATCTGCGCGGGGGAGCCGTTTTCATCCGTGTCGATCTGCCAGATATACAGCTGCTCCATGCCGTAGGTGTCGACCATGTATTGGAAGGCATGTTCACTGGCCACGAGCACACGATCCTCCTTCGGCAGCGCACCGATCTGCTCGCGGTAGTCGGCGTCGATGCTCTCCAGCATGGCCTTGTACTCCGCCCCCTTCTCCTCGATGTGCTCGGCACGCTCGGGCAGGGCCTCGGCCAGCGCCGCGGTCACGTTCTCGGCCATCGCGATGCCGACGGTCGGGTCCAGGAAGGCGTGCGGGTTGATCTCCTGATTGCCCTTTTCGTCCTTGAGGTACTTCGGTTCCACGCCCTTGGTGGCCTCGACCATCTGGGAATCGTCCAGGCCCGCGGTGTTTTTCAGTTTCGCGAGCCAGCCGTGCTCACCGCCCTCGAGGTTCAGCCCGTTGTAGAACAGCAGGTCGGCGTCGCTCGTCGCATCCAGGTCCGCGGGCAGGGGGTCGTAGTCGTGCGGGTCCGTGCCGGTCGGCACGAGGTTATGGACGTCCACCGCCTCGCCGCCGATCTCCTCCACCAGGTCCGCCAGCAGCGTGAAGGTGGTGACGACGTTCAGCTGCTCACCGTCTGCCTTCTCCTCCGTCGAGAAGGTCACGGCCCCGAACACGAGGGCACCGCCCACCAGGAGGGCCAACAGCGCGGCCAGTGGCTTATTGCCCAGCGAGCGAGCAATCAGTCCCTTGCCTGGCGCGAAGAGGAAAGCCAGCAGGAACAGCGCGCTGGCGGTCAGCACGATCGTCACGCCGGAGGACACGTTGTAGCTATAGCTCAGGAACAGCCCCACTACGGAGCTGAGCGCCGAGATCGCCACTGAAAGCCCGATCATCACTCCCAGCCGGTTCGTCAGCAGGTACGCCGCCGACGCCGGAGTGATCAGCAGGGAGACCACCAGGATCACGCCCACCGTCTGCAGGGAAATGACCGTCACCAGCGTGAGCACCACCATCAGCCCGTAGTGGATTGCCCGCACGGGCACGCCAGCCGACTGCGCCATGACGGGGTCGAAGGTGCTGAGCTTGAGCTCCTTGTAAAAGACCAGCGTGAGAATCAGCACGGCAGCGGCAATACCGATCGAGAGGTTGCGGTCGGCGTCCTGAACGGTCAGGACGTTGCCGAAGAGGATCTCCGTCAGATCCGTCGCCGTCTGCGCTTTCGCCATGAGCAGCACGCCGATCGCGAAGAAGGTGGAAAAGACGATGCCGATCGCCGAATCGTTCTTCACAGTGGAGCGTTCGCTGATCAGCCCGATCGCCAGTGTGGCGAGTAGACCCGCGACCACCGCCCCGAGGAAGAGGTTCGTGCCGAGCAGGTAGGAGGCCGCGACCCCCGGTAGTACGGCGTGCGAGATGGCGTCGCCGATCAGGGCCATGCCGCGCAGCACGATGAAGCTGCCGACGATGCCGCAGGCCACGCCCACGATCACCGAGGTGATCAGCGCTTTTTGCAGGTAGCCGTGGCTGAGTAGTGAGTCGAGGAACTCCGCGATCATGCTGTCTCCTCCTGGAGGGCTGCCTGCCGTGGCGTGGGGTGGGCTGGTGCTGACGGCTCGCGGATGACGAGCGCGCCGAAGGCCTTCTGCAGCACGTCGGGGACGAAGACCTCCTCGGTGGGACCCGCCGCGACGAGCTCGCCGTTGAGGACGATGAGGTCGTTGTAGTAGCCGCGCACCGTGTTCATGTCGTGGTGCACGACGACGACGTGCTTGCCCGCGTCCGCCATCTGCCGCAGCAGGGTCACGATCGTCTTCTCGCTGGGGACGTCGATGCCGACGAAGGGCTCGTCCAGGAAGATGTACTCCGCGTCCTGGACGATGGCGCGGGCAAAGAGGACGCGCTGGAACTGTCCGCCCGAGAGTTCGCTGATGTGGCGGTGGCGAAAGTCCCACATGTCGACGTCCTTGAGAGCCTGGGTGGCTGCTTCGCGTTCGGCCTTGCCGGGGCGGTGGAAAAGACCCAGGCGCGGGTAAGTGCCCATCAGGACGGTGTCGAAGACGCTGGTGGGGAAGTTGCGGTCGAGGTCAGAGCGCTGCTCGATATAAGCGATTGCGCGGCGCTGCTCGGCGGGGGCCTTGCCGTCGAGGGTGACGGGGTAGCCGGCAGGGGCGCCGGTGGGGCCTGTGCCGTGGACGTTGTGTTTGTCCAGGATCTGGAGCATCGCCTTCATGAGGGTGGATTTGCCTGAGCCGTTGGGGCCGATGATGCCGTGCATGCCGGGGGAGTCGAGGGTGAAGCTGATGTTCCGAATCGCGGTGTTCGCGCCGTAGCTCACGCTCAAGTTCTGGACGCTAATACTCATGGCAGCCAAGAATAGTGGTCAGTTCAATGAACCACCAAGTTCAATGTATTGACCTTTGGGGTGGGGTGGTGTTGGGGGGGGCAGTAATGGCACTGATTTGGGGCTTGAGCAGTCAGCCGCTCAAGCCCCAAAAAATGTCCACATCCTCACCCCCGAATTTTCACCACACCGGAAAAAATTTCCCATTTTCCCACACTTGGTTAACCCCGTTTTGAATACTTAAGTCCCTAAAACGGGGTTGCATGAACCGGTGTGTTCCATTCATTATGGAATGGTGACTTCTCTCCTGTGCATCCTGTTCCTTACGGCAGCGATTGCACCATGGACGATTAAGTGGCTCGGAACCCGCGGGTTCCTCGTTCTCAGCCTCCCTCTGGCAGGCGGCGCTATCTACACCGGCGCCCATCTGGTTCGCTTAGCTCTAGCGAATGGAAACGGGGAAACCTCCGCAACCACGCAACCCGCCGTCACGCATTTTTCGTGGATGCCCATTATCCACTTGGATGTAAACCTGCGATTAGGTCCTATTGAATCGCTCTTCGGCACACTGGTTTTGACCATCGGCTTTCTCGTACTGGTGTATTGCTCCGGATACTTCGTCAATCCGCCGCCCGGAAAACGTCGCCGAATAGGCTCCTTCGCAGCCCAAATGGTTGCCTTCGCCGCAGCTATGTACGGCCTGGTCATCAGCGACAACATCATGCTGATGTTTGTCTTCTGGGAAATTACCTCGGTTCTTTCCTTCCTCCTGGTGGGCTACTATGCCGAGCGAGCTTCTTCCCGTCGTGCAGCAGGCCAGGCGCTCCTGGTCACGACACTGGGCGGGCTGATCATGCTGGTCGGTATCGTCCTGATGGGAGTGACCACCGGGTTCTGGAACTTCTCCGACCTCACAGCACCTGGCGCGCTGACCACGTCGCAGCTGAACTCCACAGCAATCTCCACCGCCGCAATCCTGCTGGTCATCGGCGCACTTTCTAAATCCGCTATCGCGCCCTTCCACTTCTGGCTGCCCGGCGCAATGGCTGCCCCTACCCCGGTTTCTTCCTTCCTGCATTCGGCAGCGATGGTCAAAGCCGGTGTGTTCCTGGTCGCCCGACTTGCGCCAACTTTCAATGCCACCAACGCGTGGCAACCAATCATCATCCCGCTCGGCCTTTTGACCATGATTATGGGCGGCTGGATGGCTCTGCGCCAGAAGGATCTCAAGCTGATCATGGCGTATGGCACTGTCAGCCAGTTGGGATTCATCATCACGGTAGCGTCGATAGGCACGCGTGCGACGATGCTGGCGGCCCTGGCGCTGACTCTCGGACACGCCATGTTCAAGGCCACTCTGTTTATGACGGCGGGAACGATTGACAGGCTGACTGGTACGCGCGATATCCGTAAGCTCTCTGGCCTGGGCAAGAAGTCGCCACAGTTGCTGGTGATTTCGATTCTCGCTGCCGCCTCGATGATGGGTGCGCCTCCGTTCTTCGGCTTTGTCGCGAAGGAAGCGGCGCTCGAGGCCACGCTCAATGCTGAACCGCTACACGGTATGCCGTCGGTGTTCACCACCATTGGCCTGGTCGTAGGCTCGATTCTCACCGTGGCGTACTCGCTCTACCTGCTACGTGCCGCGTTTGGGACCAAGCCCAGCACGCACGCCAGCGGCGGTGGCACTTCCCCCGCCGTCGCCGAGATGGATTCCCCGACCTGGGATCAGATTGGCCCGGCATGGCTGCTGGCGCTGGCAGGTCTGGTTTTCGGTCTGATTCCGCGGGTCCTCGACTCGACTATCTCGCCCTACCTCACCAATGCTTACCCGAATGCGGAAGCAGAATCGCACCTGGCTCTCTGGCACGGTTTCACCCTTCCTCTGGCGCTGACAGCCACAATTCTGGTCACAGGTGGCATCATGCACTGGCAGCGCAAACTGGTACGTCAGCTGCAGTTTGAACAGCCGGCTCTCGGTAGTGCTGATGCGCTTTACGACGGCATCCTGGACTTGGCCCGCCGTCTTTCTCTCCGTGCCACTGCTGCGACCCAGCGTGGTTCCCTTCCGTTGAATGAAGCGGTCATTTTGCTGACCCTCATCGTGCTGTCCATCGGCGCCTTGCTGCTCGGTGAGCGTGATGAGCTCCGGATGGAACTGTGGGACTCCGCACCGCAGGGCGCGGTCGCGCTGATTATGATCATCGCGGCTTTGGCCGCCACCCAACAGAAAAACAGGCTCTCCGGTGTCATCCTGGTAGGTGTGACCGGCTACGGCTTGGCCATTATCTTCGCCATGTACGGTGCACCTGATTTGGCTCTGACGCAGCTGCTGGTTGAGACGGTCTCAATGATTGTTTTCGTGTTGGTGCTGCGCACGCTCTCGCCGCGGGCACCGGCATCAAATCCGAGGTGGATACGACACCGTGCATGGCTGGCCATCGCAGTCGGTGTCACTGTCCCAGTGTTGGCCGCCTACGCTATGGGCTCCCGTCGTACTGAGCCAATCTCCGGCGACATTCCGCCGCTAGCTCACGATATTGGGCACGGCCAGAATGCGGTCAACGTACTTCTTGTCGATATCCGCGCCTGGGATACCTTCGGTGAAATCACCGTGCTGGTGATGGTGGCGCTGGGGATTACCTCGCTGGTATTCCGCACGCACACGATGCACATGCGCTCAAAGATTAAGCCACAGCGGAATCGTGCTCGCCGCAACACCCGCTGGTTGAACACCATCGATGAGTCCGGTGAAGCCGAGCGGTTGCGCTACCCAATCATGGTTCTGGTGGCATCGCGCGCGCTCTTCCCCGCCATGATGGTGGTTTCCATCTACCTCTTCTTCGCCGGCCACAACGATGTCGGTGGTGGCTTCGCAGGTGGCCTCGTGGCTGCGCTGGCACTGACCATGCGTTATCTCATCGGTGGGCATCGTGAACTGGCAGCAACTCTGCCAATTCCTACCGAGGTACTTCTCGGCGGCGGTCTGCTGGTGTCGGCTCTTAGCGCCGTATGGCCACTGTTCGTGGGTTGGGCTCCGCTGACTTCCTGGTACGGCTCGCGGGAAATTCCGCTGCTCGGCGACGTCACCGTTGTCTCCCCTATGCTCTTTGACCTGGGTGTGTACATGATTGTCGTTGGCACGATTGTCTACATCCTGCGCAGTTTGGGCGGCGGCATCGATGCTCAGATAAACCTTCGCGCTGAGCGTGATCGTTCACGTCGTGTGAATCGAGCCGCACTCGGCCAGTCCCGCCAGCTGCGTAGCAAGTTGGCGGCGGCTAAGCCCGCAGGTGTTAAGTCCGCAGGCGTTAAACCTGCCGGCACTAAACCCGCAGGCACTGCCAACACAGCCACCTCGGAGGCCTCAGAACCGACAGCCCCAGCTAGGACCGAAGGAAAGGACACTCACCAGTGATTCTCAATTTTGTTCTGCTAGCTACTGTCGGCACGCTGATCGCCACAGGGGTGTACCTGTTCCTCGATCGTTCGTTGACCAGGATGCTCATGGGGCTGTTGCTGATGGGCAACGGTATCAACCTGCTCATCCTGCTTGGCTCTGGTGCACCGGGGCAACCACCGATCTGGGATAGAGAATCGCTAGTCAGCGATGCCCAGGCCGACTCGCTGCCTCAGGCCTTCATCCTCACCGCGATTGTTATCTCTATGGGCATGACCGCCTTCCTGCTGGCCCTGCTCTATCGCCAGCACCGCTACCACATCGGCGATCACGTGCAGGATGACCACGAAGACCGCAGTCTGGCACTGCGTCGCGCCAGCGACCCGTCGGCTGCTCCGGATCACGACAAGTCCGACGACCCCACCACCGGTCGTCCCACGGAGGCCGGAGATAACTTCGGTCCGGTCTGTTTCGAAAAGCCTGTTACCCCACCATCCAACACCCCAGGAGGTGACGACGATGACGACTGAGCAATTAATCCTGGCGCTAATCCCGCTTCCTATCATCGTCCCCGCCGCCACCGCCGCAATTGCTCTGCTGCTGGCACGTTTTCCCAAAGCACAGCAGGCGATCGCGCTGTTTTCACTCGGCAGCCTGCTGGGAGTCGCCAGCGCACTGGTGTATCTCATCTACGCGCACGGCATCCACACGGTCCAGGTGGGCGGCTGGGACGCACCAATCGGCATCACGCTCGTGGCCGACAACCTCGCCGTGCTGATGATTACCGTCTCTCAGCTGGTCCTCTTTGCCGTGATGTGGTTCGGCATCGGCCAGGGTATTAGCGATGGTGACGAAGATGAGCCGATCTCCGTCTTCGTTCCGACGTACATGTTGCTCAACATGGGTGTCTCGATGGCCTTCCTGGCTGGCGACCTGTTCAACATGTATGTCGGTTTCGAGGTTCTGCTCGTAGCCTCCTACGTGCTGCTCACGCTGGGGGCCTCGTCGTCACGCACTCGCGCAGGCGTGTCGTATGTGATGGTCAACATGCTGTCCTCGATGGTGTTCCTGCTGGCGATTGGCCTGGTTTATCAAGCGGTCGGCACGGTGAACTTCGCGCATATTTCTCTGCGTATGGAGGACATCCCCGATGGCACCCGCACCGCAATCTTCGCAGTGTTGCTCGTTGCCTTCGCGGTGAAGGCGGCGGTGTTCCCGCTGTCGGCATGGTTGCCAGACTCCTACCCCACCGCACCGTCCATGGTCACCGCAGTCTTCGCGGGTCTGCTGACGAAGGTGGGTGTCTACGCGATCATCCGCACGCGCAGTGTCGTCTTCCCCGACGGCAGGCTTGACGACGTCCTGATGTGGGCCGGCCTAGCGACAATGCTCATGGGCATTCTCGGCGCCATGGCCCAAAATGACATCAAACGTCTCTTGTCATTTACGCTGGTGTCCCACATCGGATACATGATCTTCGGTATTGCCGTCGGCAATACGCTGGGGCTCGGCGGCGCAATCTTCTACATTGTCCACCACATTCTGGTGCAGACGGCGTTGTTCCTGGTGGTCGGGCTTATCGAACGCCAGGCGGGCTCGTCCTCCCTGCGCAGCCTGGGTGGCCTGGCCAAATCCTCGCCGCTGCTGGCGCTGCTATACCTTGTGCCCGCGCTCAACCTCGGTGGTATCCCACCGTTCTCGGGCTTCCTGGGCAAGGTCATGCTGATTGAGGCGGGTGCCCAAGACGGCTCCGCCACCGCGTGGATTCTGGTTGCGGGTTCGATTATCACCAGCCTGCTGACCCTCTACACCATGATTCTCGTCTGGTCGAAGGCCTTCTGGCGTGACCGTTCCGATGCCCCCGAGGGTGACACCGTGCTGGCGCAACCAGCTGCACTCCGGGAAAGGACGCAGATGGTCGCTATCGCAGATCGTGATGACGTCGGCCGGATGCCACTCGGCATGGTGATGCCGACGGCCCTACTGGTGATTGCCTCTGTGGGCGTGACTCTTCTGGCCGGACCGCTGTCTAATGTGGCTACCGAAGCGGCAAGCAACGTCGCAAACGTTGATGACTACCGCGCGGCAGTTCTCGGTATCGAATCGGCCGATGACAAGGGACTGGAGCAGCTGAAGAACCCAGGCCGCACCAAGAGTCCGTGGGAGTCGGACCCGGTGACCGAACATGCCACCAGCACGTTGGAAGGAGCAGGTGAAAGCTCATGAGTAAAGCTCGCGCCAGGGTGGCCGCAAAACGACCACCGCGTATTTCAATCCTGTTGTTCCTGTTCACGCTGATTATTTGGGTCATGCTGTGGGGCGAAGTGACATTTGCCAATGTGCTTTCGGGAATCCTGGTAGCCACGTTGCTCAACCTCGCCATGCCTATCCCGCCAAACAGCGCGCTGGACATCAACTTCGGTGGCATGGTGCGACTGTTCGGTTCCTGGACAATCGACTTTGTGAAGGCCTCAATCAGTGTCTCCTGGCTGGCCATCCGACGAGCTGATCCACCACCGACGGCCATCATCAAGGTCCCTATGCGCACCAATGACGATATTTCGCTCACGACTGCAATGGCACTGATTAACTTGCAGCCGGGCGGAATCATCGTGGACATCGACAAGCGGGAAAAGACGCTGACCATGCACATTCTCGACGCGTCGTCGACGAGCAAGGTAGCCGAGCAAATCAACCAGCTGACTCGAATCGAGCGTCGGGTTATTCGGGCGTTTGAAAACCGCGATGTCAACGAGCAACCGACCAAGTCGGTGCCAAGTGACAACCAGGTGAGCAGCGACAAGAGCAGCGAGAAGAGCAGCGAAAGGAGTAGCCGATGAACCCGGAAGTTTTTAACACTCTGCTCGGAGTGGCTGCCGCAGGCTATTTCATTGCGGTGATGATTACCCTCGGACACATGATCGCAGGCCCAAACTCGCTGGACCGCCTGGTGGCGCTGGAGTCGACGACTGCAATGCTGCAGGGCATGCTCGCTGCGTTCATGGCCTGGAGCTTGGACACCTCGGTGGTCTACCCAATGCTCATCATTGCGCTGCTCGGTTTCCTGTCTTCGCTGGCGGTCGCCAAGTTCCGTGTTCCGGATGACGGAAAGCAGCCCGCAAAGAGCTCCCGGAAGGGTGCGACGAAAGCGGCCGGAAAGGTCGCCACAAAGAAAACCGCACAGAAAGCGGCGCCTAAGGCAACACCGACAACGGCTCCGAAAACAGCGAAGGGAGAGTCCAAATGATTCTCGTGGCAGACATTATCGCCATCACACTCATTCTCACCGGAATGCTACTGTGCGTTGCAGCGTCCGTGGGATTGATACGCTTCCGCGACACCATCAGTCGGATGCACGCATCCTCCAAGCCACAAACACTGGGGCTAATTTTGACGCTGTCGGGCTCGCTTGTGCACGTCGCCACGCACGCGTCAGCTCACACAACTACTAGCAGTGACTTGGCTCTATTGACCCTGATTATCCTGTTTGCTCTGGGAACATCGCCGATTGTTAGTAACCGCGTTGGCCACGAGGCGTTCAAGGAGCGGCTCGTCGACGAGGACAGCCTGGCCCGCGATGACAGCCGGGAATAACGAGAGGACAATGGCCTTAAGTTACTGACTGGGTTTATGACAAAGTGACTAGGTTTATGCACCTCAAAAGTGCTATAAGCCTAGTCACTATTTTTGTCTAGGCACACACCGCTTAACGACGGCTAGTCGCTCACCTGCTCGTGGAAATCTGCAGGCGCTATCGGATGCCCGGCGCGCAGTTCCTGCACTGCAAGATCCACAGCGGCCCGCCACGGGGTGTGGCCAATGCGCTCTTCGTTCGCCCGTACGTCGTCCTCGGTAGCCATCGAAGGCAGCGCCCCGGCCGCATCCGCCACAGTGCGCTGACGCTCGTATGCCGCGCCCATTTCCACGATGTTGTTGATGAATTCCAGTTCGGCTCGGCAGCCCAGTTCGTCGGCAAGCGGGGCGAGCTGAACCACAAGCTCACGGAGTTCATCGCGAACCCACCGCTCGTCGGTATCGCGATTGACGATGACCAACGCGTCCATCCCGTAGCGAGCGGCGCGCCACTTGTTTTCGGCGATGTGCCAGGACTGCAGTGACGGTAGTTCCTCGCCAGCCTCCCACATGCGGTCGTAGTAAACCGTCAGGCAGTGCGTCAATGCCACGATAGCGGCGAGTTCCTGCAGGTTAGAGGTAGCGTCAGCGACACGAATCTCAATGGTGCCGTACTTTGATGCCGGGCGGATGTCCAAGTGCATCGAGCCGGTGTGGTTGATGACGCCGGAGCGGGACTGGTCGTGCATGTAGGACTCCCACTCGGGCCACGTGTAAATCGCCGGCGGCTGACCAGCGGTGGGAAGCTGCTGGTAGAGCAGGCTTCGGTTGGAAGCGTAACCCATGTCCTCACCGTTCCAGGCCGGTGAGGAGGCAGACAGCGCCAACATGTGCGGCAGCTTCGTTGCCAGAGCCTGAATGATCGGCCAAACGCGTTCGGAGTCTTTAATGCCTACGTGGACGTGGACTCCCCAGATAATCATCTGGTTCCCCCACCACTGAGTGCGGTTGATAATTTCGGAGTAGTGCCCCTTGGCACTGACCTGCTGAGCAGTACCGCGGGCGAACGGATGCGAGCCCGATGACCACACATCCACCCCAACGCGGTCAGCGGCGTCGAGAACCATATCCAGCTGGCTTTGGAGCTCCGCTACGGCATCGGGCACGTTCATGTGCACACCGGTGACGAGCTCCACGGTGTTGGCGAGGAACTCGCGCTGGAGCCCATGTCCGGGATGCTCCGCATCGATGATGTCGAGCACCTCGGCGGCAGCGGGGGCGGTGTCGCGCGTTCGTCGGTCAACGAACGCCACTTCCCATTCCACTCCCAGAGATGGCTGCGCCGATCCGGAAAATTGCTCAGTCATACCGCTATTTTTTCACACTAGGAGTCGTTTTCCTCAGTTGGCTCCGTCCAGGTGACGGTTTTTGCGCAGGAGGCAAGGTCACCGTTGGAATCGACAAGCGCAACTGTGGTGAAACTGTCTTCATCCACCTTGGACGGAACGTTCCAGACATCTGCATTCCGTTTGTCATCGACGTGCACTTCGCCGATGACACCCAACCCTTCGGTTGCGGGGCTGCCGATGCCACTGCAGCCAGATGCACCGCGCGCCTGCACTGTGTACTTGCCCTTATCCAAGGTAGTGAACTGACCTTTTTCGTCGGAAAGGCCCATCCATCCCTTGGCGCTCATGACCTGTACAGTTGCCAGCATTTTCATTGATCCGTCGTCGTTTGTGCGGATGAAGTTATAGGCGCTGACTCGCTCGGTCAGCTTCGGTGCAGCCGGATCTACGCTCACTGGCGCAGTGCTTGACGACGCGTCCGCGTTCCCGTCTTTGTCACTGCTGGATTCAACCCCTGAGCAGGAAACCAACAGTGTTGCAGCACAACCCAACGCGGTGGCGACAGCAACGCGACGACGCATTACGGCGAACATAAAAACCTCACAGACCTCACTGGCTACTAGCAGAATACTAGTACCCTTTTTTCAGCCGTGATCTGTTTGAGACTGCAAAATATGCAAAAGCCCCGCGTAGGCCATCAAATGTGTGGCTTACGCGGGACTTGGAAAGCTATGGGGCTTCGCACCACGGCGGCAGGTTTTGACGCTTAGGCCGCAGACCTTAGTGAGAGACCGAAGTCCGGTGGGCCGGGAGTCTAGTGAGCCGGGTCAGTGGCGACCACGACGATTCCCGCCGGAGCGTCCCGGAGGCGGTCATCGCGAGGTGCGGCTTCCCAACCGTTGTCGTGCGCGATCTGCTCAGCGGCGGCCTTTTCCTCTTCGTTCCTCGGGTCGAAGTAGACGGTGGTCTTCTCCCACACACCCATCTTCTCTTCAGGAGCGTTGCCGGTCTCGCCGGCACCCCAGCCCTGCTCGCCCATCTGCTTGGACAGGTCATCGGCAAGGCCCACGACCTCAGAGTTGTTCAGGACACTGACCTTGACAGTCTTGCGGTCAATCTGTGGCGCTTCGTTGGCCTCATCCTGTGCCGGCGGATTCTCCGCGGGAGGAACCGGTTTGCCTGGCTCGTTTGCCGGCGGTGGCAGGACCTCGCCGTCACCATCTCCAGCAGCACCATCCTTTGCCGGATCACTGCCGTTGGCCGATTCAGCAGGCGCACCAGAGTCAGCCGGAGCGGATGCCGAGGTGTCATTCTGGCCGGTGTTCTCAGCATCGTCGCCACGCGTGCTGAGTGCGTAGGCACCGTAGGCGACCAGGCACACGCCGATAGCGAGCAGCACGATAGCGAGAACGCGCATGTAGCGGCCATCACCGGCACCGTCGCCGATGTCGCCGTCATCAGCACCATCAGCAGCTGCGGAATTGCTAGCAGCAGCCCGAGAGCCAGCACCGGTAGTGGCGGCAGCGGTAGCACCAGCAGCGGCTGCGCCAGCGGCCGGGGCCGCAGATCTGGGAGCTGCGTGTTGAGCATCCGACGGCTCGGAGTACGCGTGAGCGCCGCCAGCGGCGGGAGCCTCCGCGTAATCGCTGTACTCATCGAAGTCGTCGTAGTCGTCATCGAGTCGATGACGGCCCGGACGCGGCGAATTCTGAGGGTTTAGTTGGTCAGACACATCCCACATCCTATATGTTCTGCCGCCGAACCGTGAAGTGAAACTTGAACCTTATGCGTCGTGGTTGTCCCGCACGGCGCGCAGCCGATGAACCAACACGGGTTCGGCTGCTTCGGCTGCTGGAGAGTCGAGAAGTCGCGAAAGTACCTGGTGGTAGCGGATTGTGTTGTTTCCAAAGTCCTCGGCAAAGCGACGCCGAATTGCCTCCTGCCGCGCACCGGCCATACGCGGTCCACGGCGGGCAACTTTCAGCCATTCTTTCTCAAAATCCAGCATTTTCTGAGCCAAAACGGGTTCAATGCCGCTGGTATCACCCACGAGTCCGAGATGCTCGGATGAGTCAAGCCGCCGCTCGGCCTCAGGTTCGTGGCTGCCACCTATGGGCTTCTTGTTCACCACTTTCCGCACCCCGCTTTCCTTCTCGCTCGCCCTGATCCTCTATTCTGCACGACACTGTCTATGCAGATACTTAGTGAAGATACATCGTCAGATCTAGCCACCCAGCCTCACCTACGCCCCACCTACAACTCCCTGACACAACTCAGGCATCACCAGGCGATTTAGAAAACATGGACGCCGAGTAGAATCAGCGGCATGACTATCCGTCCCATTGTGATTGCCGGAGACCCCGTTCTCCACACTCCTACCCAGCCGGTGACCGAGGATGCCTCCGAGCTGCGTGAGCTCATCGAGGACATGTACGAAACCATGGACCGCGCCCACGGTGTGGGGCTGGCTGCCAACCAGGTGGGTGTCGGCAAGCGTCTGTTCGTCTACAACTGCCCCGATGACGACGATGTCTGGCACCGCGGCTGCGTCATCAATCCGGTGCTGACCACCAGTGAAATCCCGAAGACTATGCCTAACGACGACGGCTCCGATGACGAAGGTTGCCTCTCTGTGCCCGGCCTGTCCTTCCCCACCAACCGTGCGGAGAAGGCTGTTGTCACCGGCCTGGATGAAAACGGCGAAGAGGTCCGCATCGAGGCCACCGGTTTCTTCGCCCGCTGCATGCAGCACGAAGTCGGCCACCTGGATGGGTTCCTCTACACCGACTGCCTCACGGGCCGTTGGAAGCGCATGGCCAAGAAGGAAATCAAGCGCGCCGGTTGGACCGAGGGCGGCCTGACCTGGATGCCGGGCGTGGATCCGGATCCGTTCGGCCACGAGGATTAAATCGTGACGGATAGGCAATTGGAGTCGTCGGCAAGCGAAAATGCAGCCCAGAAGCTACCGATTTCCCGTTGGGGTGTCGGTGAGGTAGCGGTGGGACGTCGTGTCATTGTGCGGCGCGCGCTAACCGATGAAGAGGCGCTGGCCAGCGGCAAGAAGACTACGGACGTCATTGGGCATGTGCTCAGCATGGATCCGTTCGTCGTGCGTCCACAGGTTCGTGCTGGCGTGCGTGCCGACGAGTCCGTGGCAGCGGTGGACTTTAGCGATAAGCACATTTTGATTGTGAAGGCCCTGCCGGATCATCCGGTGCGCAATTCGGACATTCGCGCCGTGGAAACTGCGACAGCGAAGGCCTTCCCGGGTATCGCGCACGTGGTGGAGTCGGGCTGGCTGCTGCGTGCGGGCGATGGTATTACAGAGCGTTCCAACTCCGCGCTGCCGCTCGAGCCCGGAGCCAGCACTCAGCCGGTGCCGCTGGAGAAGATTAAGTCGTTTTACGATTCCCACGATTTGCCGGTGCGGATTGCGGTTCCGGATCGGATCGCCAAGCCTGCACAGGCACTGGTCGCTGGGTCAGAGTGGACGGTCGGGCCGGACATTGTGGTTATGACGCGCTCCCTCGATGGGGACTTGCCGCCCGTTGAATTGGCAACTGAAACGAACAGCGCCGAGCTGGCAGACGTGCAGGTGGACATCGCTGATCAGCCTGACGACGATTGGCTGGAGCTCTACCACTTCCGCGGCACTACGCTGCCCGAGCATGCGCTGCAGTTCCTGCGCAATGAAATTGATGGCCGCATGTGTTTCGGCCGGCTCCAAGTCCCTGATGACAGTGCGTCTGAGGGTATGCGCACAGTAGCTATTACACGCGGCACGCTGACCGAATCGGAGGACGGCCGCGTGTGGCTCGGATTCTCTGCCGTGGAAGTCGCAGCCGATATGCGCCGCCGAGGGCTAGGCACCCTACTGGGAATTCAGATGATGCACTGGGGTGCGCAGCACGGGGCAGATTCTGCATATCTGCAGGTATTGGGCTCGAATGAGGCTGGCATTGCGCTGTACCGGACGCTCGGTTTTACCGAGCACCACCGGCACCGATATGCGGAGTTGACAGGGGCTTAGGGGCCGGGGGCTTACGTTTCGGCCCTGCCCTGCTCGCCCTAATCGCCCTACTTCCCGCGCTTAACCCGTTTAGTCCGCTTCAGCTGGTTGCCCTGCTGCTCTTTGCTGCCCATGCGATTGTCCATGCGGCGCTGTCCGCGCTGCCGCTCGCGCGTCTCCGGCTTTTCCACCACTCGAGTGCGAACCGAGAGTTCATGACGACCTCTCCCCAGCGGATCGCGTGAGGCAGCCATCGCAATCCAGCCAGCCAGGCCCGCAGAGACAAACCAACCGGCGACCGGAATCATCGACGGCAGAATCCAGGCATTGCGCACAAAACCATCGCGGGCTGAAACTGGCATCCCGTGTGCACCTTCAATTTTCATGCCCATGGCGTGCTTACCCGGAGAACCGTCGAAGATGGAGTCTCCCACCACGCGGTAGAGGTAAAAACCACCGGGACCGAGGAAGAGGCTGATCAGCATCACCATTACGCCGCTGTCGGATGTCCCCGCGATGCTAGCGAGAACTGCAATAGAGGCAATCAACGCAGTGTAGATGACAGAATCCACCAGCAGCGCACCACCACGACGCACCACAGGGGCATTGGCCAGATTGGGGTCGAAGCCCAGGTGTACTGCCATTTGAGCGGTCAGCGGTGCAACTTTGGGGTTAGTGCTGAGCTCACCGAAGGAAGACACCCCGTAGCTAGCGGGGTACCCGCTCTCGTAGCCGACCGGAATGTTTGCTACCGGATATGGCACTTCCTGATACGGCATTGCCGCACCGTACGCCGCATATGCGTCGTGCTCCCGATAAGCATTCCTGCCACTACTACTCAGGTAATCCGCCGGACTGTACTCGCCGCCGTAACGGCGATCGTCCCAGTTAGCCAACCTCGAAACTCCCTTTCCTACCGGGCTTCCGCCCACCTAGTCCGCTTTTGTCCGCCTATTTCGTCACTGCTTTATTCAACGCATGAGGCCGCCGTTTCGTTCCCCTTTTACAATCCCCTTTTACAATCGTTGATATGCGAATCTGTGTCTGGAACGTCAATTCGGCTCGAACCCGCCTCGACCGAATGGTGGAAATGCTGCGCCGGAATGACATTGATGTCCTGGCCGTCCAGGAAACCAAGTGCAAGGACGACCAGTTCCCCACCGCTGCTTTTGAAGAGCTGGGATACCAAGTCGCCCACCACGGCCTGAATCAGTGGAATGGCGTTGCCATCATCTCCCGCGTCGGCCTCGACGATATCCAGGCAGGGTTCCCCGGTCAGCCCGGTTTCAACAAGGACCCCGACGCAACTCCCGCATTGGAGGCCCGCCATATCGCCGCTACCTGCGGTGGCGTGCGCGTCCACAGCCTCTACATCCCAAATGGCCGCGACATCACCGACCCGCACTTCGAGTACAAGCTCGAATTTCTGGAGCAGCTCCGTCAGCACATCATCGCCACGCTTGACGACGACCCGGAGGCCACCTTCATGATGGGCGGCGACTTCAACATCGCCCCGACCGACGGCGATGTCTGGTCAATGGCAGCCTTCGCGGGGAAAACACATGTCACACCACCTGAACGCGCAGCTTTCTATGCGCTGGAGCAGGCGGGTATGAAGGAAGTAACTCGCCAATTCACCCCAAACCAGTGGACCTACTGGGATTACAAGGCCGGCCGCTTTTTCAAGGATGAGGGCATGCGCATCGACTTCCAGCTCGCCTCCCCCACCCTCGCGGCAAAGGCGTCCGCCGGATTCATCGACATCGAAGAGCGTCAGGGCAAAGGCGCATCCGACCATGCTCCGGTGATTGTGGATTACGAAGTGTAGATAAACGCGGCGGAAAAGCGCGTAGGCCTAGTTCCTTCTAGGGGGCGTCGCTGGGGCCGTCGTAAAGCGGAGTCCTTGCTGCCAGCCCCTAAAATCAGGGGCAGAAATGGGCGATAAAGCACCCGCACAACACTTATGAGCCTAACTTTTTGTTCAATCTACAAATTTTCACCACAGAAAGTTATTTCGACGATATAAGGTGTTTATTCAGAACATCAATTCATTACGTCGGGAAGGAAGATCATGACTTCTGCACGCTCCCCTCAGCGCACCACCACCCCGGAGCCAGCGAGCGGCTTCCCCACCGCGGATGACTCAACTGAGTCCGATGAATCCCTGCGCGAAAGCGTGCAGAAGATCTCCATCGGCCTGTATGACTTCCTTGCGTCGACTCGCCGCCTCGGTGAGCGCCCGAATGCCAGGATGGACATTTCCCAGTCGGAAATGGAAGTACTGCACTTTATTTCGACCCACCCGGGCTGCGGCGTATCCGACATTGCACGCCTGCGTTTCCTGCGCCCGTCCAACGTTTCGGCAACAGTCCGCCGTCTACTCGACAACGGGCTGATTGAACGCGAGAACAATGCAAAGGATCGCCGTGCGCAGAACCTCTATGTCTCCAGCGATGGCGAGACCCTGCTGGAGCAGCTTATCGACCACTGGGGTGCGCTGGTGTACGAAATTGTGCGGACGATGTCGCAAAAGGACGTGCGTGCGCTAATTAAGGCACTGCCTTCGCTGCTGAAGCTGGCGGAGCACTCGGAAAGCTATGTTGAGGAGCACCAGCGCCGCCAGGAGCCGTTCTAAAAGCGCGCCGCTAAACCCTTCTTACTAGGTACGATGATGCTCATGGCTATTACTTTGAAGAAGGCAAAAAACGTAAAGACCGCTCCATTGGTGGCCACCGGCCTCATCGGCGGCTGGCTCACCGCTCGCGAAACAGGCATTCGCCCGCTCGGTGGCGTCATCTTGGGCGCCGCCGGCGCATATGCAGCACGCACCTGGAACGCAAAGACCGGCGCCCTGGGAGCCACTGGTCTGGTGGCCGCCTACCTCGGCGCTTTCGGCCTCTCACACCCGCTGGCCAAGAAGATTGGCGCATGGCCGTCCGTCCTGACCGTCACCGCGCTGGCTGCTGGCGCAGCAGCAGTTGCCGACTCCAAGTAAGCAACAAGTAGACAAGCCGCTCTCCCGACTTAAAAGTCACACCGGGGAGCGGCTTTGGTGTGCCAATCTCAGCGTGCAGCCTCAATGGGCGGTGTAAACCTCAGGCCTTAGCCACCTAGTCAAGGGCCTCCAGCAATTTCTCGAGGTGCGCGCGCACCCGGGGCCACGATTCCACGAAAGGCGGCAGCAGATCGAGGCTGTCGACGTCGTCAAGCGGAATCCAGCGCAGCTCTAGAGACTCTTCGTTCGGATGCGTCTCCAGCTCTTCGGCAGCTAGTGCGTAAACCGTGTGGTACTTCCAGCCGCCGGCGAGCTCGGGGCGGTCCGGATCGGCCGGGAAGGGGCCGGTGGTGACCTGCGTGTCGAGGATGCGAAGCTGATGCTCCAGCAGCCCAGTTTCCTCAGCCGTTTCACGCAGCGCGGTCGCCTCAGGAGTTTCATGAGAATCACAAGCCCCACCAGGAACACCCCACGTTAGGGGGAACGATGTCCAGTCAGCTCGATACTGCATAAGCACAGTGCGCTGAGGGCTCACAATCAGCAGCCCTGCAGCTCCGAAGCGTCCCCAGCAGCGCGTACCGTTGGGGCCGGCCGCCCAACCATTTCCATCCTGAAGCATGTCTCCACCCTACGCCAGATACCCTTGTGTTTTCCGTCACAAGCTCGAGCGACTAAGATTTGCAGGGAACTAACGTTGCTCTGAGCGGAGAGATTGTCGCAGGCGACTTCGGTCACGTCGGAAGGACACGTGCACATGGGTGAAACCACTTCAAGTGCGCCTCATTCCCGCGCCCACGACAAAAGCCGAAACCCATTCCACCGCAAGAATCGCGCTCCACGCCGAACTCGTTTCAGCGGTCGCACCACTCCCGGTGGCGAAAGCTTAGACACACACACTGCGGCTCAGGCGGCAAAGGAATCGAAAGATACTCCCGTCTCCACCCCGACTCCCGAAAGCGCGGCACCATCAACTGCCGCAACCCCAACAGCCCTGGCAGACTCTCCGCGCGATACAGACCTGCGCGTGGATGCCCTGGAGATTGGCCCGCGCAACCGGAGATTGACACGTTTTCTCGGTGAGCGCCTCTATGACAAGCTCGGCCCGTCGGCCACGTATGTGCGCCGGTCAGCGTCATTTTTGATAACGTCACCGGGCCGATTGACCATAGTCGCCCTCATCCTCATCGTCGCTATCCTGGCAGCCGGCCTATCCATGTGGCAAACAACCTCGCAACGCCAGCAGCAGCTCACCCGAATTTCGCAACTGAGCGAGCCGATGGCCAATGCCTCGCAGAATCTCTATGCCTCGCTGACGATTGCCGATGCGTCCGCCAACACCGCTTTTTCCCGCGGCACACTCAACAGCAGCCAGGACTTGGTCAGCAACTTCGACGATGTCATCGCACAAGCATCCATGTCCGCTACCCGCGCAGCTACGGGCATTGAAAACGTCGATGATCCAGAGATGAAGGATGTCGCGACTGTACAGCGACTGTTGCCGGTCTACACCGGCATGGTCGAGACAGCTCGCGCGAATGCGCGCCAGGGCAACCCCGTCAGTGTCGCGTACCTCGCCTCTGCCTCAAACTTGATGCAGGTCCAGATTCTGCCAGCTGCAAAGTCGCTCTACGAACGCACCAGTACCACGACTAATGAGGAGCAGCGCGAACTATCGAAGCCACCTCTTTTCCCGATGTCAGGCCTGGCAGCGGCAATTTTGATGCTGCTAATCACACAGTGGTGGCTGACTCGCCGCACCGGTCGACTATTCAACGTCGGCCTGTTTGGTGCAACCATGCTGATGGCCATCGCACTTGTCGGTGTGGGAATCGCCACCACTCAGCCGTGGCAGTCTAACTCCCTCTTCGGAGAGCAGCGCCCGGACGTTCATGCCCTAACCCAAGTACGCATTGATGCCCAGCAGCTACGCGCCAGCGAAACCCTCGGCTTAGTGCGCCGTCAGCCCGCGGATGCGGAGTCCTTCTCGCAGTCGGTGCGCACCCTGGTCGGCGAGCTGGAAAGAGTGGACGCCAACGCGCCGGACGACGATGTCAGAGCCGCTATCCACGGTATCTACAGCTGGGAGTCCGGCCACAACCTGATGATGGAGCACTTGAGTTCAGGCGACTACGCCGGTGCGGTTCGCATCGCGACCGATGTGGATAATGCCAGCTCGTCGGCGACTGCGTTCAACCAGGTCGATGAGTCGCTACAGAATTCCATCGCCGAGTCCCGCCTGACCGCCCGTGAGAACCTCGACCAATCCCGTCGCGCTATCGCGGCACTATCCCTCGCCACGGTTACGCTGACCGTCATCGCGGCAGTTCTGGTTGTTTTCGGCTTCCGACACCGGCTTCTGGAGTACCTATGATTGTTTCGTTCTCCCCGTCGCTCCACAGTCTCGCCGGTTGGCGGCGCAGGGCCGTCCTTGGTGCACTCGCCATCGCCGGGCTCACCGTCAGTGCCTGCGCGACCGATTCGCTTGCCGACGATCCCTACTCGCGCACAATCCTGGAGGCCACCGGTGACTTCCCCCTGCCACCGGGCGCGTTCTACGACAAAGCCTCCTCGAGGAAGCCTGCGGCAGAAGCCAACACCCCAGATCTGTCCACACTCGCCCCCGATGACCAAACACCGGAAGAGCGAATCCCGGAGATTTACCAGCGCGGCCGCATCATCGTTGGTGTTGACCAATCATTGAACCTGCTCAGCTTCCGCGACTTCAGCACCGGAGAGCTCTCGGGGTTTGAAGTATCCCTGGCACAAGAGATTGCCCGGGACATCTTTGACAATCCCGATGCTGTCGAGTTTCGGTTCGTCGACAGCAACGAACGCACTGCCGCACTCGAAGACGGCACTGTCGATGTCGTTTTGCGCACTATGACGGTCACCGATGCCCGGCGCGAAAGGGTGCTGTTCTCCACACCGTATCTGACAGCACGAGCTGGAGTTCTAGTCTCTTCGCCGGGTGGCGATGCTTCCCCCGAGGACGTCGAGGACGGTCGCATCTGTGTCTCCCGGGGATCCACTACCGAGGATTTGATTCGACGGCTCTCGCCGAACAATACGCTGCTGTTGGTCGGTAACTGGTCGGATTGCCTCATTTCACTTCAAAACAGCCAGGCAGAGATCGTCGTTGCCGATGACACCATCCTCGCTGGTATCAACGACCAAGATCCGGCTACCGCCATTGTCCAGCGGGGCTTGAACGAGGAAAGCTACGCGGCCGGTGTATCCAAGGGGAACCCAGGCCTAGTTCGCCAAATCAACGCGACCCTGGAGCGTATGGCCAGCGATGGCACCTGGCAGTCCCTCTACGACACTTGGTTCGGCCCCTTCCTGCCAAGCGGTACACAGCCATCGCCACAGTACAGCGACGACGAAGACATACTTGGAATCTCCCCCACACCGGAAGCTGCTCCAGAAGGCGAGGTGGATAACCGATGAGCGACGAAAACCAGTTCTCCGAACAAGCCCAGCAATCCGAGCAAGCCCAGCATCCCCAGTACACGCCGGAGCCCCAGGAGGATGCTCACGCAGAGGCAGAGGCAGCTGCCACTCAGGCCGTCGCCTTCGACCCATTCGCCGATGAAGACGACGAACAAGAGCCCGGCACTGCCGCTGTCGCCTTCGACCCTTTTGCGGACGATGATGACGATGACGAAGAGTTCGATATCGCCGAATTGTTGGGGCGCGGGAGCTCGTCGTCAAGCGCGACGAGCCAACCCGGCGCCCAGACACCAGATCCGTCGATGGCCTCGCACCGGAAAGCGTTGGAGGACTTCCGCCGGAGGCGATCGAATGCACACCGCGGACGCACTGTCGCCGACGGCATGGTACACCTGCCGTACATCACAACGCAGGATCCGCGCGATGCAGTAATGAGTGATGAGAAGATTCGAGCGACGAATAAGCCGGCGCCGAGCCTGAAAGCCGGCGATATCGTGGCGGATCAGTACGAGATTCTAGGCCCAATTGCCCACGGCGGGCTCGGCTGGATTTATCTGGCGATTGACCACAATGTCTCGGATCGCTGGGTCGTACTCAAGGGCATGATGGCAGCGAAAAACGAGAAGGATTTCGCCGTAGTCCAGGCGGAACGCGAGTTCCTCGCGGAAATCTCGCATCCGGGAATTGTGAAGATTATCAACTTCATCGATGAGACGGACGCCAACAGCGCCACTGGCTTCATTGTGATGGAGTACGTCGGCGGCCCGTCGTTACGCAAGCAGCGACGGAGCTACCCAGACGGCGTCATGCCCTGTGACCTAGCGATTGGCTACATCCTGGAGCTGCTCCCCGCGCTGGATTACCTGCACTCCCGCGGCGTTGTCTACAACGATTTGAAGCCGGACAACGTGCTGCTCAGCGAAGACCACGTCACGCTTATCGACGTTGGCGCGGTCACCGGCATCGGCGCCTACGGCCATATCTACGGCACGCCCGGTTTCCAGGCGCCGGAGATTGCCACGACGGGACCGACAATTGCCAGTGATATCTACACAGTCGGCCGCACGCTAGCCTCCCTGATTCTGAAGTTGCCGGCGACCAACGGCGTCTACGACCCGGGGCTACCCTCACCTGTCGAAGAGCCTCTATTCCGCCGTTTTTACTCGCTCTACCGCTTCCTACTACGCGCTTGCCACGAGAACCCGGAGGCTCGCTTCGGTTCTGCCGAAGAGATGAGTGTGCAGCTCATCGGCGTATTGCGCGAGATTCTGGCGGTGCGCGACGGCGTGCAATTCCCGCAGGCGGTGTCGAATTTCTCGCCGCAGCGTTCCACGTACGGCACCAAGCACCTGGTGTTCCGCACCGATCAGCTTGTCGACGGCATCACCCGCGGCGTGGAAATCACTCCGCAAGAAGTGACCTTCGCGCTGCCTGTACCACTGATTAACCCGACAGATCCGGGTGCGCGCATCTTGAGTGCCTCGTCATTTACGGAGCCCAACGAACTTATCGAGGCACTGACCAATGCTCTGTCCGAACCCGAGTATGGTTCTTCGGTGGAAATTCCACTGGGCATCGTGCGTGCAAAACTGGACCTCGGATTAATTGATGAGGCCCGCGACAGCCTCCGCGATGTCTCTGAACGCTTGCAGCGCGATTGGCGTTATCACTGGTACGAGGGCGTGACTTATTTACTTCTCGACCAATTCAACGATGCCCTCGCCTCGTTCCACCACGTGCTGACGATGCTGCCCGGCGAGCCCGCCCCGAAGTTGGCGCTGGCAGCGACTCTCGAGTTGATTCAACAGCGCTTGGGCATCGCCAACGCATCTCTCCTCGAGCCCGCTGTCGCCCGCGCCGCCGCGAACTTGAGCAGCGCGCTGGATAATGTCGCTGCCGATACGCCCGAAATCTTCTCCCCCGCCTGGGCCAGCGAGTCCCTGTCACCTCAGACGATTCGCTTCAACACCCTGCGTCTCTACGCCGTCGTGTGGGCGGCCAACCCGACGACGGTATCCTCCGCCTTCGGGCTAGCTCGTCAGCTGGCCTCTGAGCGCCAACACGAAATGGCTATCTCCCAGCTTGACCGCGTACCCGGTAACTCCCGTCACCATCGCATGGCACGTTTGACGACGATTCTGATGCTCACCTCCGGGATGCCCTCCGAGTTAACTGAATCGAGAATTCGCCGTGCTGCGCGTCGTCTGGTGGAGCTGCCGACGAATGAACCGCGCATGCCACAGCTGCGCATCGCCGTGATGGCGTCCGCGCTGAACTGGTTGCGCAGCTCGAACCTCGACCATGCAGCTAGCTCCAATGGTCTTTTCGATGCGCCCTTTACCGTGGCCGGCCTGCGTGAAGGATTGGAAAAAGACTTACGGATGCTGGCACGCTCTTCGCAGTTTCCGCGACACCGCTACAACTTGGTGGATATCGCAAATCTCATCCGGCCACGGACTTGGCGTTAGCTCTCTAACAGCTCCTTACCGAACCTGGTCAAACATGCTGTTGTGGGCGTGAGCGCCACCCCAGAATTGGTGAATAAAGAGAGAATTGCCTTTCGTGGTTTAAGATATCCTCTATGTTTGCCTCTTCGAAATCCTCTCTCCGCAGCGCTAAGCGCGTCATTATCAGCGCTGCAGCCCTCACCACCGCCTTTGGTATTGGGGCCGGCACTGCCGTTGCCCTGCCGGTTTCTCCAGACCTGCAGTCGCTTAGCCAAAGTGTTCGGGACCTCAAGCTGCCGGAGATCTCGACTCTGAATTCGGGCGACCTTGCCCCTGAGCTCTCTGAGGTACTGGATTCCTCTTCGGTGAAGCTGCCGGATTCGGTCGTCGCTCTGATTAATGAAAACTTCAAGTTCGCTGAAAACAACAAGCAGGTGGCGGACAAGGTCAAAACTCAGCTGCTGAACGCCATCGACAGCCTGCCATTGTCAGCCGCACAGAAGGCCGAAGCCACCCGCGTCGTCAACGAGATTTTCGGTTTGCTGGGGGGCCAGGACGAGCCGTCGCAGCCTGAGCCGGCGCCTGCCCCTGCTCCACAGCCAGAGCAGAAGCCACGCCCTGAACCACGCCCAGAGCCAAACAACCCGTGCCCGCCGAGCGCCCGCGCATGCGTTGACCTGGCTAACCAGAAAACCTGGCTGCAGGAAAATGGCAACATCACCTACGGTCCGGTGCCAATGTCCTCCGGTATGCCGGGTTACGAAACCACCCGTGGCCACCTGAGCGTTACCCGCAAGGTCCGCGACGAGTGGTCCCGTCCTTACAACGGTCCGATGCCGTTCTCGGTGTACTTCACCAACGACGGCGAAGCTTTCCACGAGGGCTCTGTTAATCAGATGTCCCACGGCTGCATCCACCTGAACCACGATGATGCTGTGAAGTACTTCGATACCCTGCAGGTCGGCGACGGCGTCTACATCTGGTAGTTAGCTGCGCTGATGCGTTGAAACGATGACCGGGTGACTGAGCCTGTTGAGGCATAGGCGCAGTTTCCCCGGCGGTGAAAATGAGCTCGCCCCACTAGGTTCTTCCAGTTTGGAAGGCAGTGGGAGCGAGCTCATTTTTGTTGGGTCACAGCTGCGGATTCAACAGATGGGGCATCTAGAAGCCGTCGATTACGGAGGGTTACAGGAGCCCCTGCCTACTCGTCAGGGCTCCTGTCCAAAAACCTACTCCACGAAGCTCATTGCGTAGCGGGCAATGGCCAGTTCCTCGTTAGTCGGCACCACGAAGACCTTGACCTTCGAGTCCTCCGCCGAAATCAGACGCGGGCCGTCATTCGGCTGGGAGTTGAGCTCGTCATCAATCTTGATACCAAAGTTCTCAAGCTCAGCCATAGAATCACGGCGAATACCGACGTGGTTCTCACCGACACCTGCGGTGAAGGTGATGGCATCGAGGCGGCCGAGAATCAGCATGTAAGAGCCAATGTAGCGGCGCAGCTGGTGGACATACATCTGGTATGCAGCCCAAGCATCCGGGTCGTGGTCATCCATGCGCTCCTGCAGGACTCGGAAGTCATTGACACCAGAGACACCCTTCAGACCGGACTGGCGGTTGCACAGATTGTCGATCTCGTCGATGCTCATGCCGTTGCGGTAGAGGTGGAAGATGACGCCCGGGTCAATGTCACCGGTACGAGTGCCCATCATCAGACCAGCCAGCGGGGTCAGCCCCATCGAGGTATCCACCGCCTGGCCACCTCGGATAGCCGCACACGACGCACCATTACCCAGGTGCAGCGTAATCTGGTTGATTTCTTCTGCCGGCTTATTCAGAAGGTCCGGCACCTGCTTGGAAACAAACTCATGCGAGGTGCCGTGGAAGCCGTAACGACGGATATCAAACTTCGATGCGACCTCTGCGTTGAGCGGGTACAGAGCAGCAGCTGGCGGCATGGTGTGGAAGAAACCAGTGTCGAAGACGGCGACGTGAGGCACGCCCGAAAGCAGCTTGCGAGACTCCTCGATGCCTACGATATTGGCCGGGTTGTGCAGCGGCGCCAGCGGAATAAGGTCGCGGATCATGCCGACGATTTCGTCGGTAATCAGCTCCGGTCCAGAGAACAGGCGACCACCGTGAACGACGCGGTGACCGACGGCTGCAATATCCACCGACTCCGGACCAACACCGTGCTCATCCATCAGCTCGAACGCGCGGTCAAGACCACTGGCGTGGTCAGCGATAGGCTCGGTGATTTCAATCTTCTGTCCGGAGAACTTCAGATTAATAATGCCGTCTTCTTCACCAATGCGCTCCACCAGACCGGAGACATACGGCGGCTGCGTGGAGTCCTTCTCCGGGTCTACCAGCTGAAACTTGATAGAGGAGGAACCGGAGTTCAAAACAAGTACGTGACGGGACATAATAATTAGTTTCCTCCAGCCTGAATAGCGGTAATTGCAACCGTGTTGATGATGTCCGGCACCGTGGCGCCACGGGAAAGGTCGTTGACCGGCTTGTTCAAGCCCTGCAGAATCGGGCCGATTGCCAATGCACCACCACAGCGCTGGGCAATCTTGTAACCGATGTTACCGGCGTCCAGATCCGGGAACACGAAAACAGTTGCCTTACCCGCAACGGAGGAATCCGGCATCTTCTTCGCAGCCACAGACGGGTCAATAGCAGCATCGAACTGCAGCGGACCATCGACAGCGAGCTCCGGAGCCAGCTCCTTGGCCTTGGCCAGGCCCGCCTTCACACGGTCCACATCCTCACCTGTGCCGGATACTCCAGTGGAGTAGCTCAGCATGGCGACGCGGGCATCGATGCCGAAGGAAGCTGCAGTCTCGGCGGATACCACCGCGATTTCACCCAGCTGTTCCGGAGCCGGCTTCGGCAGCACCGCACAGTCCGCAAAACCCCACAGCGAGTTGTCCATAACCATGAGGAACAGTGATGACACCGTGGAAGCCGACGGCTTGGTCTTAATGATTTGCAAGGACGGACGAATGGTGTGCGCAGTTGTGTGGGCTGCACCGGACACCATGCCGTCGACAAGCCCGTTGTGAATCATCATCGTCGCGAAGTAGGAGATGTCCTGCATCGTCTCACGGGCCTGCTCCAGCGTGACCCCCTTGGCCTTGCGCATCTCTGCGAACTGTTCCGCGAACTGCTCAACATATTCGGAGGTCTGCGGGTTCCAGAGATGGGCGGCGTCGATGTCAAAACCCAGTTCGGCGGCGCGCGCCTTCATCGCATCCGGGTCGCCGAGGATAGTGAGCTCACAGATGTCCTCGCGCAGGAGGTAATCAGCGGCTTCAAGAATGCGGTCATCGTCCCCCTCTGGCAGCACAATGTGGCGTTTATCAGCCTTGGCGCGCTGCAACAGCCACCACTGGAAACGCTGTGGAGTCATCACTGCGGTGACCTCGCGGCTTACGACCTTGCGCAGCCCCTCAGCATCGTCAACGGCAACAACGGGAACGTCGAGCTCGAGAGTCTTAGCAGCCTCAGCTGCCTCCTCCCCTGTAAGGACAACTGCGAGTACCTCGCTGTGACGCTGAGCTGCACTGCTGAGAGCCAAACGAACGCGAGCCTTTGCGGCCTCTGTGTGGCAGCCCTCGCCGCCAGCGACAACGATGACACCGGCGCCGGCGACGGTGGCAATGCGGAAGTCAAAATCGAGGTTGCCGGAGCCGGTCAGAACAGCCGCCCCCTCGTTAGCAGCGCGGTCAGCCTCAACAGCACTGACGATGGTGTCAAGCGCGGATTCCGGATCCACAACAACCTGATCCACGGTGGCGCCGTGCGCCCCACCGACAGTGTGGAGGCAACGTGCCCCACCCAGTGCCTCAGACAATGCCGTAATGACATCTTGCAGATTGTCTGCGCGGTCCACTGAAGTAATCAGGACTGCGGAGTTGTTGGTGGACGCTTGGGCGTTCTTATCGCTCACCGACGTTCCTTTCTCGCACTGCGCTTAATCGTTGACTTATTTAAACGTTGACTTGGCTCGAGCCGTTGGACTGCCGGAGGCTCAAGATCATGCTGAGCTTCTAATCCTGCTGAATCTAATCCCGCTGAGTCCCAAATCATTATTTTCATCTTATTGTGAGTCACCTTACATCTCACGGCGGACTCAAACCTCTTTGGTTACCCCTGGTAGCCACACTTTTCCCCGCAGATTCCAACAATTTTCCCGCATAATCGCGGGTTTTATGCGGTTTTTCTAGTGAACTAGCCCAAATTCCCACATTAGACGTGACTAAGGTCACATTTAGTTTTGTATGCCTTCAAAAGCATCTCACCGATGATGTGATGCTCGCCTCTCGATTTTTCGTAAGTTATCGCTACGATTGGGGGCGCTACCATTGGGAATGTCGAATAAACCGATAGCTCACCAATAACTCCTTTCCCCCACGAGGTCACCGCTGGCAGCTACTTACGCCGCGGCCTCGTGGCCGTCGTAAAGCATTAGAGAAAGAAGGACACACTTCATGAATCGCCCGCTCCGCGTTGCCGTAATTGGCTCTGGCCCGGCCGGTGTTTATGCTTCCGATGCACTGATGAAATCCAGTACTGACGTGGAAGTCGATCTGTTTGAAAAGATGCCGGCTCCATTCGGTCTAATCCGCTACGGCGTCGCCCCCGACCACCCACGCATCAAGGGCATCATCATGGCCTTGCACCGCGTGATGGAAAAGCCGGAGCTGCGCCTATTTTCCAACGTTGAGTTCGGCAAGGACATCACACTCGACGAATTAAAGGAGCATTACGACGCCGTCATCTTCGCCACCGGTGCCGTCGGCGACCGCGCACTGCCAACGCCGGGAGCGGACCTGCCGGAGCACTTCGGCGCAGGCGAATTCGTGGGCTTCTACGACGGCAATCCACTCTTTGAGCGCACCTGGGACCTTTCGGCGGAGTCCGTGGCCGTCGTCGGTGTCGGCAACGTCGCGCTGGATGTCTCTCGAATCCTGGCGAAGACCGGTGAGGAACTGCACGTCACAGAGATTCCGGACAATGTCTACGAGGTTCTGAAGACAAATAAGGCCAAGGAAGTCCACGTCTTCGGCCGCCGCGGCCCGGCACAGGCAAAGTTCACTCCGCTGGAGCTCAAGGAACTCGACTACTCACCGAACGTCGAGGTCGTTGTCGATCCGCGCGATATTGATTACGACTCCGCATCCGAGATTATGCGTCGCAACTCCAAGATTACTGACCAGGTCTGCACCATCCTGGAGAACTACGCCATCCGTGAGCCGAAGAACGCACCGCACAAGCTCTACATTCACTTCTTCGAGTCGCCAGTGGAAATCCTCAGCGAGGAGGGTACCGACGGCCAGCAGCATGTGACAGGCTTGCGCACTCAGCGCATGGAATACGACGGTGCTGGCGGGCTGCGGCCGACCGGCGAGACCACCGACTGGAAGGTCGGCGCTGTCTACTCCGCCGTGGGCTACCGCTCTGATGCGCTGCCGGGTATCCCGTTCGACAACGTGAAGAATGTCATTTCCAACGTCGGTGGTCGAGTCATCGAATCCAACAACACCGAGGATGAAGCAGCTGAGGCCATCACTGGCCTCTACACCACCGGTTGGGTTCGCCGCGGACCGGTCGGCCTGATTGGTAATACCAAGGGCGATGCCAACGAGGCCGTGGCCAATCTCCTGGCCGATGCCGCTGAGGGCAAGATATTCAACCCGTCGAAGCCGGAGTTGTCCGCTGTCAACGAGCTGCTTGAGTCCAAGGGTATCGACTACCTGGACTGGGAAGGTTGGCACAAGCTCGATGCTGCCGAACGCGCCGCTGGCGAGGCCGAGGGCCGCGAACGCAAGAAGTACGTCGAGTGGGATGAGATGGTCACCCACTCCAAGGGCGAGTAACGGCGAGTAACTAGGGCGGATAAAAAGCGCCGGCTACGCCACTACCTTCACGTCCGTGTACGCGGCGCGCGAGTCCCAGCGGCAGCACACAATCGGCGCCAACAGCTCGGCCAATGGCTCACCAAAAGCCACCTGGCCGGCACCGGCGGCAGCGCCCGCATCGATGACTCGATCCCACAGTAGGCCCGGCGCGGTAAACAGCGGCACCACTACGAGTCCGCGTCCGCGCTTGGCCGCGCGCTCCTGCGCCGCGGCCACAGCATCGGCTCCCTTGATTTTCTCAGGCCCGACCACGAATGCCGCACTCACATGTCCCGGCAGCATCCCGCCAAGATTTTCCGCAAACTGGTGCACCGCCGCATTGGCATCCTCATCAGAGGAGCCGACCCCCATCACCAGCGCATCGACCGGCCAGGAAAAAGATGCATTCTCCGCCGCTTCGATGATTCGCTTTATGACGGCGCGCTTCGTGCCGTCGCCAAGCCCGAGACCTTCAGCCACTGTGATGTCAACACCATGCCGATCGCAGAGTCGAACCTGCTCGGGAACGTCGACTCGCGAGTGGAACGCATCGGTGAACAGCAGCGGTACAGCCAGTGCCTGAGTCTCGCCGGCAGCGGCGAGCTCGGCACATACGGTATCCAGTGAGGGCTCGTCGAGGTCCAGCCAGGCGAGGCGAATCTGAGAGGGCGCATCCAGGCGGGTGAGCGGCATCTTCTCGCGCACGAGCGCGACCACGTCTTCGAGCACCGGTTTGGTCTCTGAGTGCCGAGAACCGTGCGCAAGCAGAATCAGTGCGGTCATCGATGGTCTCCTCAGGCTCGCTAGCTGTGCTTTCTGGTTTCTCTACCTGGCAGCTCTACTGGGCAGCGCCACGCACGAGGCCTGCGGTGAGGGTGTCACCGGTGCCCGGCTCGATGAGCAGGAACGCACCGACACGACCACCGACGCGGTAGGCATCGACCGGCAGCGGCTGTGCGACCTCGACGGTGATCTCAGCGACGTCGTTGGCTGCAAGCTGATCAGCCACACCGGTGGGCTCACCGGTTTCGATATCGATGAGCGCATCGACGGAAGCGATACGACCACGCACCAGCGCGGCACCATAGCGCACCTCTACGACGCGACCGACTGCCAACGGCTTGTCTGCAAGGTGGACGGCCACGGCGGAGAAACGGCGCACGTCTTCCGGGCGCGTGCCACTGATGAGGTCGCCACGGGCTAGGTCGAACTCGGCATCCAGGCTGATGGCCACCGACTGGCCGGCCACGGCCTCAGTGACATCCTCAGCTGCCACGGTGATCTTCGTGACCGTAGCCTGACGGTTGGCGTCTACGGAGACAACATCGCCCACACGCACGCTACCTGCGGCGATACGGCCGGCGTAACCACGGTATTCAGTGGCGTGATCGCGAATGACATAGTCGATGGGCAGGCGCAGGTCAGCCTCGGCATCGGTTTCCAGGTCGGCACCGATGTTGAGGTTTTCCAGCAGCTCCAGCACGGTCGGACCCTCGTACCACGGAGTGTGCTCAGAAGAATCGACAATGTTGTCGCCGACCAGAGCCGACACTGGAACAACGAAGGTGTTCTGCAGACCCAGGCGCTCTGCTAGTGCTGCCACATCCGACTCAATCTTGCGGAAGGCCTCTTCACTGTAGTCCAGCAAGTCAATCTTGTTGACTGCGAAAATCACGTGGCGAACGCCCAGCAGACCGGCCACCGTTGCGTGACGCTTGGTCTGCGTCACGACGCCGTTGCGCGCGTCGATAAGCAAAACGACGGCCTCGGCGGTGGACATACCGGTGACGGTGTTTCGGGTGTACTGCTCGTGACCTGGGCAGTCGGCGAGGATGAAGGAGCGGACGTCGGTGGCGAAGTAGCGGTAGGCGACATCGATGGTGATGCCCTGCTCACGCTCGGCCCGCAGACCGTCGACCAGCAGCGACAGGTCCGGGTTTTCCTGACCGCGCGCCTGTGAGGAGGCGACGACGGCCTCGTACTGGTCAGCGAGGATATTCTTCGTGTCGTGCAGCAGGCGACCGACGAAGGTGGACTTACCGTCGTCGACGGAGCCAGCGGTGCACAGGCGAAGAGTGCGACGAGCGCGAGTGGCGCGGTCAGCGGTAATCAGGGTAGCTGGGGAATTTGGCTGGCTCATCAGAAGTAACCTTCCTTCTTGCGGTCTTCCATGGAGGATTCGGACAACTTGTCATCTGCGCGGGTAGCGCCGCGCTCGGTGAGCTTGGATGTGCGAAGTTCCTCCATGACCTCCGCAATAGTGGTGGCAGTCGATTCGACAGCGCCGGTGCAGCTCATGTCACCGACAGTGCGGTAGCGGACAGTGCGAACCTCGAGGGTCTCGCCGTCGCGGGGGCCACCCCACTCGCCCGGCGCCAACCACATACCGCCGCGGTTGAACACCTCACGCTCATGGGAGAAGTAGATGGGCGGCAGTTCGATGTCACGGGCTTCGATGTAGGCCCAGACGTCGGCCTCGGTCCAGTTCGAGATCGGGAAAACGCGGACATTCTCTCCGGCGGCGTGGCGACCGTTGTAGAGACCCCACAGCTCAGGGCGCTGACGGCGTGGATCCCATCCACCGAAGGAATCTCGGACGGAGAACACGCGCTCCTTTGCGCGGGCCTTCTCCTCATCGCGGCGGGCGCCACCGAGAACGGCATCGTAACCACGGTTGGCAATGGTCTCCACCAGCGGCACTGTCTGCAAGGGGTTGCGGGTGCCGTCGGCACGCTCGGTGAGCACGCCGCTGTCGATCCAGTCTTGGACCTTGGCTACGTGCAGCTTGATGCCCGGCTGAGCGGCAATCTTGTCGCGGAATTCAATAACTTCGGGGAAGTTGTGGCCGGTGTCGACGTGGAGCAGCTCCAGCGGGATACCCGCCGGTGCGAAGGCGCGCTTGGCCAGCTCGAGCACGACGACGGAATCCTTTCCGCCGGAGAAAAGTAGTGCCGGACGGTCGAACTGACCGGCGGTCTGGCGAATAATGTCGATGGCCTCGGCTTCCAGCTCGGCAAGCCGCGGGTCGAGGCGGTTTTGTACGGAAACGGTGGTTGAGCTAGTCATGGGGGTTCTTTCTGTTGGGGCTGTGTTGGCTGTTGTAACTGCGCTGTTTTAGCTGATATCGGTTATCGGCGGGCGACTAGTGGCTGGCGGCAAGTAGCTGTCTGCTAGCCGCTCGAACTAGAGGTGCAATCCGCACTCAGTCTTCTCGGAGCCCTCCCAGCGACCCGAGCGCGGATCCGCGCCCTCTGCCACTCGCGCGGTGCATGTCGCGCAGCCAATCGACGGGAACCCCTGTTGCGTCAGCGGATGCACAATGAGGTCGTTGTCCTCGATGTACTGGGCAACATCCTCATCTGTCCAGGTGGCCAACGGGTTGAGCTTGATGCGACCAGTCTTGTCGATCTCCAGTACCGGCGTGTGTGCGCGGGTCGGCGCGTCGACGCGCTTCAGACCTGTGCCCCAGCCCTCGTAGGGGCGCTTCACGGCAGACAGCGGCTCGACCTTCCGCAATGCGCAGCAACGCGTCGGGTCGGTCTTGTACAGATCAACGCCCTCTTCGGCGTCCTGCTCGGCGGGGGTGCGCTTCGGCTCAATCGACAGCAGTCGGTTGTCGTAACGCTGTGCGACCTGCTCTGCCACGTCGAGGGTCTCCGGGAAGTGGTAACCGGTATCCAGGAAAATCAGATCTGCCTCCGGCGCGTGCCGAGCAGCCAGTTCCGCCAACACTGTGTCCTGCATCGACAGGGTCACAGCCAGTGGCGTGTGCAGGTGCTCCGCACCCCATTCCAATACTTCCCCAGCAGTGGCGGTCTCCAGCTTGGAGCCCCACTCCAGTGCGAGCTCAATCAGACGGCGAGCAGTTTCCGGGTTGTCCAGCGCGTCTTCACGCGCGAGCGCCTCCTGAGTCTTAATGACCTCAGCGGTTTTCAGTCCCGTGCTCATGACGCCACCTTTCTATCGATATGTCCGTGCAGTTTCACTGTGAATACCCGGCAGCATTCGCGGCATTGCCAGGCGTAATCGGTTTCCAGGTCGGGCCACAGATCATCACCGCCGCAGTAAGGGCAATGCATCACCGCACCCCGGTTCGGATTGGGGTGTGCGCTTCGGCCACCGATTCCCAGTCGCGCTGGCGTCTCGTCTTTTTCGCTTGACGACGGCCCCTGCGACCGAACCCCATTGGGAGATTCACTCACTTCAGGTCCTCCTCATCAGCGCGGACAATCCACTCGCGGAACTGTTCACCCTCGTGGCGCTGCTCCTTGAAGTGATTGACGACGCGCTCGATGTAGTCACCCAGTTCTGCCGAGGTGACCTTGTGTCCGCGAACCTTGCGGCCGAAGTTGGCATCGAGCCCCAGCGAACCACCGAGGTGAACCTGGAAACCCTCGACACGGTTGCCCTCGTCGTCGGTGACAATCTGCCCCTTGAGTCCGATGTCGGCAATCTGCGTGCGGGCGCAGGCATTCGGGCAGCCATTGAGCGCAATGGTGATTGGGACGTCGAGGTCACCGAGGCGTTCCTCCAAGTCGCCCACCAAATCAATTGCGCGCTGGCGCGTGGTAACAAGTGCGAGCTTGCAGAACTCTAGGCCGGTGCAGGCCAGGATGCCCCGTCGGAAAGCTGAGGGCTTGGCAGACAGGCCAATTTCGTCGAGTTCTGCGAGCAGGGAGTCGACCTGGTCGTCGGCGACGTCGAGGAGAATGAGCTCCTTCATCACGGTGGTGCGGACGCGGGAAACACCGTGGCGCTCGGCGATGTCGGCGAGCTTGACCAGGTCAGAGCCCGGAACACGGCCAACAGCGGGCTTAACACCGACGTAGTTGAGACCGTCGGCCTGCTTGTGCACGCCGATGTGGTCACGGTCGCCCTCGAAAGGTTCGGGTGCGGGGCCGTCGATAAGCTTGCGGTTGAGGTAGTCGTCTTCGAGTACCTGGCGGAACTTCTCCGCGCCCCATTCAGCAACGAGGAACTTCAGACGCGCACGATTGCGCAGGCGACGGTAGCCGTAGTCCCGGAAGATGCGGCACACGCCCGCCCATACCTCGGGAACCTCGTCCTCTGGGATCCAGGCGCCGAGACGCTGGGCGAGCATCGGGTTGGTGGAGAGACCACCACCGACCCAAACGTCGAAACCGGGGCCGTGCTCTGGATGATTGACACCGACGAAGGCAACGTCCTGGACCTCGTGGGTGACATCGAGACGCGGGGAACCGGAAACTGCCGACTTAAACTTACGCGGTAGGTTGGAGAACTCGTCGCCGGAGAGGTACTCCGCCTTGATGCGGCGGATGGCGTTGGTGCCGTCGACAATTTCATCGGCCGCAACACCGGCAACCGGGCTGCCTAGAATAACGCGGGGAACGTCGCCGCAGCCAAAGTTGGTGTCGAGACCAACTCGCTCAAGGCGCTCCCAGATCTCCGGCATATCTTCGACGCGAATCCAGTGCAGCTGGACGTTCTGGCGGTCGGAGAAGTCCGCAGTGTCGCGGGCGAAGTCGCGGGAAATCTCGCCGATGGTGCGAATACCCTCGGTGGTGGTCTGGCCACCGTCGAGGCGGACGCGGAGCATAAAGTACTTGTCCTGCAGTTCGGCGTTGGTCTTCACGCCGGTGTGCTCACCGCTAAGCCCCTGCTTGCGCTGGGTGTAGAGGCCAATCCACTTAAAGCGAGGCGCTAGGTCCTCCGCGGGGATGGAGTCAAACCCCTGCTTGGAGTAGATGTCGATAACACGCTGCTTAACGGCGATGCCAGCATCTTCTTTCTTAATGCGCTCGTCGTCGTTAAGTGGCTCGCGGCCGTCGATAAGCCACTGCCCCTGTGGCTTCGGTGCGCGCTTCTTACGTCGGGTAGCCGCTGCGGAAGCTGGACGCTCGGCGGTTTTCGTAGGAGAGCTCATGGGGAATCTACCGAATCACTTTCGTTTTGTTCTCGTTGACCGAATTAGTTTCTAATCTTTATAGACCGTTTGGTCTACGTTGCATTGCAGGCAACATTAGACCGACCAGTCTGGCTAGTGCAAGCCGGGACACGCTCGGACACCTAGCGGACCCCCGCTTCGCCCACGCGGACACCGTTTTTCGCACCCACTTTGACACCTTCAGAAGCATCCTCGGCCCCGACATCAACCGAAGCGGGTGATGGAGATCCAGAACTAGACACATCAGCCGAGGGAGACTGAGAAGTCGGCTCAAGTTGGATCCGCTGACGCAGCCCCGGAAGAGTGTCGTGCGAACGCGCCCACAGCACCAGCGCGACGACAACAAAAGCCCACACGAGCAGAACCGTTGCCAGCACGCCACCAGAAACCAGCGACGAAAACAGAGTGCGAATATTCAGCCCCACCAACACGCCGCCGATCGCAATCCCAAGCAGCCGCGGATTAATGCGCCCCACCAGGTACGCAGCCAAGGGTGCCGCAATCACACCACCGCACAACAAACCAATTACCGGTGCGGCATGCTGGGTGAATTCCTCCCGCAGCTTGGGTAAAAAGCCCAGTACAGCCGCCGAGGCAACGAGAAATTCCGCCGCAGAGACAGTACCGATAATCTTGCGCGGTTGGTCAGCCTCAGCGCCGAGCAAAGTTGAGGTGGTAACAGGCCCCCAACCACCGCCTCCAGTGGAATCAAGCAGGCCACCAAAGAGCCCCAGCGGAGCGAGCTTCTTCGCCCCCCAGGCCTTCTTCTTGCGCTTAACATTGGCCAAAAAGGCGAAGCGGATAATCACCCACAGACCGAGGAAAAGCAAGATTGTCGAGGTCACAGGCGTCGCGGCATCACCGTCGAGATTCGCCAAAAAGGTCGCACCAATAAAGGCACCGATAGCACCCGGCACGCCAAGACTCAGCGCGCGTCGCCAGTCGACATTGCCGAATCGCCAGTGTGAAATACCGGAGGCCAGTGTCGTACCCACCTCTGCTACGTGAACCACCGCCGACGCAGTGGCAGCACTACTACCAGCGACAATAAACAGCGAAGTAGCGGTGACACCGAAAGCCATCCCCAGAGTGCCGTCGACTAATTGCGCGCCAAGGCCGATTAGCACGAAGACTATGAGTTTTTCCATGACAAGCCCTTCCCCGCTTACCCAACCAGAGCCTGCCGTTGCCACGATGCCCGCACGCCGAGCCCCTTTCAGAGCTCATTCAGCAGAAGCGATGCGCAGCAAAACCCTCTCAAGCCAAAGCAGTGATTCTTGCGGTGTTTTGTGTTTGCTTTTTGTAGACCAGTTTGTCTATATTCTGTTTCAGCAAGCATAGACCGATTGGTCTACGATAAGCAATCGCGACAAAGAAAACGTAGAAAAAGGATTCCACCCAATGACCAACGACCAGACTGCAGCCCAGAACACGGCCGCTTCCTCACTGCCCGATCTCGCCAACTCCACCACGCCACTGCGTGTAGCCGTGGTTGGCTCGGGCCCGGCCGGTATCTACGCCTCCGACGCGCTGATGAAGTCCGGCCGCGATGTCGCCATCGACCTCTACGAGCGCCTTCCAGTGCCGTTCGGCCTCATCCGCTACGGTGTTGCGCCAGACCACCCGCGAATCAAGGGCATCATTAAGTCCCTACATCGAGTGCTGGACAAGCCGCAGGTTCGACTGCTGGGCAACGTGGACGTCGGCAAGCAGGTCAGCGTTGATGAACTGCGCCAGTTCTACGACGCCATCATCTTCGCCACTGGCGCGACCGGCGACCGCGATCTGAACATCCCGGGCTCGGACCTGCCGGAGCACTACGGCGCCGGTGAGTTCGTAGGTTTCTACGACTCCCACCCGGAGTTTGCTCGCGAATGGGAGCTCTCCGCTGAGTCGGTCGCTGTGATCGGCGTCGGTAACGTGGGCCTCGACGTCGCCCGTATTCTCGCCAAGACTGCCGATGAGCTGCACGTCACCGAAATCGCCGACAACGTCTACGACGGCCTGGCAAAGAATGCCGCCCGCGAAGTCCATGTCTTTGGCCGTCGCGGTCCGGCTCAGGCAAAGTTCACTCCACTGGAGCTGAAGGAACTGGACCACTCTGACACCATTGAGGTTGTCGTGAATCCGGAGGACATCCAGTACGATGCCGCCTCCGAAACGTCCCGTCGCGAGTCCAAGATCACCGATCAGATCTGTACGATTCTGGAGAACTACGCCATCCGCGAGCCCAAGGGCGCCCCGCACAAGCTCTTCATCCACTTCTTCGAGTCCCCGGTCGAAATCATCGGCGAGACCGGTGAAGATGGAGTACAGCACGTCAGCGCTATCCGCACCGAACGCACCGAACTCGACGGCGAGGGTGGCGTCCGCGGCACCGGCAAGTTCACTGAATGGCCGGTCGGTGCGGTCTACCGCGCAGTCGGCTACCGCTCCGACGCAGTCACCGGCGTACCGTTCGACACCGGCACGCACACCATCCCAGATGCCGGCGGCCGCGTGCTTGACGACATCGACGGCAACCACATCCAGGGCCTGTACACCACCGGCTGGATTCGCCGTGGCCCGGTCGGCCTAATCGGTAACACCAAGGGCGATGCCAACGAAACTGTCGGCAACCTCATCGCCGACTGGGAGGCAGGTCGCCTGGCCGCACCTGCAAAGCCCACGCATAACGACGTCGACGAGTTCCTGGCCGACAAGGGCCTCCAGGTCACCACCTGGGAGGGCTGGCACGCACTCGACGCCGCCGAGCGTGCCGCGGGCGAAGCCGAAGGCCGCGAGCGCAAGAAGCTGGTCGAGTGGGCTGACATGGTTGCGGCCTCCACGGTCGTCGCAAAGCAGCCAGATGCCGATGACCTGGCCGAAGCTGTGCACGAAGCCATTGTGGAGACCGTCGCGAGCTAGCGCATCGGGTCTAACCGGACAGTTGATTGTGCACGTCAGTCGATTTTCGGATTAGAGTTAATACATGGCTTATCATGCAGACTCATCCAACCTGGACGTCAAGGAAGTTCTGACCTGGGAAGGCTTCGGCGTCGCCTCCCGTGAACTGGCACAGCAGATTGTCGACTCGGACTTCGACCCGGAGATTATTATCGCCGTGGCCCGCGGTGGCCTGCTGCCAGCAGGCGCACTCAGCTACACCATGGGCGTCAAACTCTCTGACGCCATCAACGTCGAGTTCTACACCGACGTGGCGGAGACCCTGCCGGATCCGGTTCTGCTGGAGCCGCTGCTGGACATCGAATCGATTTCCAACCGCCGCCTGCTGGTCGTCGACGATGTGGCTGACTCCGGTCGCACGCTGCATCTGGTGCTCGACCTACTCAAGAAGCACGGCGCTGAAGTCCGTTCCGCTGTGCTCTACGGCAAGTCCCGCTCGGAGATTGCACCGGACTACGTCTGGAAACACACCGATGACTGGATCGTCTTCCCCTGGTCGGCCGAGCCACCGGTACAGAAGTCCAAGTAGATCGAGTAGCTTACGCACCACAGCGGGCACAAAAAAGTGCGCTGCAGCGTTCCTTTCCCAAGCAACACCAGCAGCGCACACTAGGTCGTCGAACTAGCCCAGTTCGACGACCTTAATCTTTGATGCCGCCTCCGATGCGCGCTCACGAGCAGCATCGACAGAATCTGCGGTCGAAACAGCAACACCCATGCGGCGACGCGGGCCAGCAACCGGCTTACCAAAGATACGAATGTCTGTCTCCGGAATAGCCATGGCCTCCGTCAGCCCGGTGTAACCCGGCTGCTCGATGTCAGCACCGCCGTAGACGACAGCGGAGGCTCCCGGGGACACCAGCGTGACGTCGATAGGCAGACCCAACACTGCGCGCGCGTGCAGCTCGAACTCGGAGAAACGCTGCGTACCCATGGTGACCATGCCGGTGTCGTGCGGACGCGGGCTGACCTCGGAGAACCACACCTCATCGCCGCGGACAAACAGCTCGACGCCGAAGATACCGCGGCCGCCCAGCGCGTTGGTGATGCGTGCGGCGACAGAGCGAGCATTGTCCAGGGCGTTTTCGCTCATGGCAGCCGGTTGCCAGGACTCCACATAGTCGCCATCCTGCTGACGGTGGCCGATGGGCTCACAGAACCACGTTGCCCCCTCGCCGGTCTCCGGATCAACGGAGCGCACGGTCAGCAGCGTAATCTCATAGTCGAAATCGACGAAGCCCTCCACGATGACGCGGCCGGACTCAACGCGACCGCCACTCATGGCGTAATCCCACGCGGCCTGGACATCCTCCGGCGAACGCAGCGTGGACTGTCCCTTGCCCGAGGAACTCATGACCGGCTTGACCACACATGGGAAGCCAATCTCATCAACAGCTGCGGTGAACTCATCAAAGCTGGAGGCGAAGTGATAGCGGGAAGTCGGCAGCCCGACCTCTTCCGCAGCCAGGCGGCGAATACCCTCTCGGTTCATGGTCAGCTGAGTCGCCCGTGCGGTCGGAATAACGGTGACATCCAGCGTCTCATCTTCCTCAACCTCTGCCAGCACCTCGGTTGCCAGAGCCTCAATCTCAGGGACGATGAAGTGGGGCTTGACCTGGAGAATCAGGTCCCGCAGTGCGCTGGGGTCCGACATATTCAACACGTAGGCGTGGTGAGCTACCTGGTGTGCCGGTGCATGCTCGTAGCGATCGGCAGCGTGCACCTCAACGCCAAGACGCTGGAAAGCAATGGTCACCTCCTTGCCGAGCTCGCCAGAGCCGAGCAGCAGCACTCGCGTTGCTCCCGGCTGGTACGGGGTTCCGGTGACTTCAGGGGTGAACATCGAGATAAACTCGCTTTCGTCTACGGCACATACGCTGCGCAACCAGCAGCTGTTAAATTGATTGCCTCCAGCATACGACAGCGAGCTGATTCACCGCGGCGGGCACGGGCGGGGAACCTAGCGCGGGAACACCCGCTGGAACTCAGCCAGCGCCACCTCACGGTCAGCGGCCAGGACAACATTCGCCACCGAACCGGCAGGATCTTCCACCACCTGTCCGCGCCGCGCAGGCTCATCTGCAAAAGTTCGCTTATCGACGCCCACGAGACGCATCTTCTCCACTTCCCCTGTCACCGCACCGACGGCCACCATCGCAGCGAAGAGGTCATGAACCTGCGCCTTGTAACCGACTCCAACTCCCTGGTGGAACTCAAAGTAAAACTTCAGCGAGCGGCGCAGAACACGCAGCAGCTCCGAGTTCATACCGGCATCTCGCCAGGATTCAATCTCAGTATCACTAATGGTGATGGTCTCGGTGACATTGAGCGGAACCAGCGTCGGCACCGGCGCGCCTGCGGCGGTGGCGATGCTGCGCACGGCATCCTCCGGGCGCTCGACGGCCACAGCGCCCGCGGTGCCGAAGACCTCGGTGACCGCGGTGGGGTCAACCCAGAAGTTCCATTCCGCAAACTCGGTAACGTTACCGTGGTACTCCACAGCACCGCCCATAATGGTCACGCCGTCGAGCTCCCGCATGAGTTCTGGGTACTTCTTCAAAGCGGCCACGTAGGTGGTCATAGGGCCAGTGACCAGCAGGTGCACCTTCTCCCCCGTCGACCGTGCCTGCTCGATGACCTGGCGCCACAGCGCCAGCGGATCCGCCGCTCCTGCGCGCCCCGGTTCGTAGATGACGGCCGGTGGCGCCAGGTTGTAGCCCAGCCCGTACGGGCCATGCGTCTCAGGCGTGGTGGTCAGTTCACGGTCAGCGGGCCCCTCGAAACCGCTGACAACCGGAACCTCCGGACAACCGCAGAGATTCAACATGTACTTGGTGTTGCGAGCAGACCATGCCGCAGTGGTGTTACCACCTGCGCAGGTCACACCCACCAGCTCGATCTCACCTGCGGTATGCAACCCCGCGAGGTAGACGAGAGCAAGACTGTCATCGATACCCGTGTCAACGTCGGCAAGCACTTTCAAACGCGTCATAAGGTCAAGTGTGACACGAAACACGCTCGGCCTGCAGAGCTAAACACGGGCAAAACAGGGATACAGACGAGTTTTCGCTGGTGCTGGCCGGGTTTACTAGTTCGTCGACATCGCTGCATCACCCACCGGAGCGGGCTCTGGCAGCGGCATATTCAGCTCGGCCAAGACCTCGCGCAGTCGCGTCGGGTAGTCGGTGATGATGCCATCGACACCAGCGGCAATCTGCTCGCGCATGGTCTCCTTTTCATTCACCGTCCACGGCACCACCTTCATACCGGCCTCGTGTGCGCGGGAAATCAGCTCCGGCGTGGCGACCGGGTGGTAGTCAGAATCCGACGGTGTCTTGCCGTAAGGAATGCTGTGCGTCGGTGAGAGCACCTGCACTCCAAGCTGCTTGGCGGCCTCGATGATGTCGCCATCAACCTCGTCGTAATTGACATCGCCGATCCAAGGAGAATCCTTCTTCCAGGTGGTTTCGTCCCACAGCATGACCAGCGGAATCTCCGGGTTTCGTTCCGCGACCAGCGGCAACGAGCGCCAATCGAAGGATTGAATCATCACACGATCAGCCACACCCGCGCGGTCAATCTCGTCGAGAATCACATCGACGAACTCCTGCGGTTCTGCCGAGTCAGCGCGCTTTTCGCCCTCGATCTTGGTCTCAATGTTGAAGTGGATGTTCTGGTTATCCTTAGTCAGCTCGAACAGCTCCGGCAGGGTCATCATCCTATTGCCCTTGATTGGCTCCGCATCCGGGAAGTCCTTGAGCTTCTTGTCGCAGACCAGGGTTTGTACCTGCTCATAGGTGAGATCATGTACGAGCTTGCCGACGTACGGGTACTGCGGGTCCCCCTCCGTCACTGGATCAGTGTCCGAGCACTTGTCGTCTTGGATCTCCGGATCGTGCCAGACCATAGGCACGCCATCCTTCGTCAGGACGATGTCCAGCTCCAACGTCGTAACGCCCAGCTCCAACGAGTTGATCATCGCCTGCTTGGACTCCTCCGTCCACTCACCGCGACCACCACGGTGCGACTGCAGATCAAAACCCTCCGGCAGCTTAGCCATCGCAGCCGGCCGCACATTCGCGGCCGCATTCAGCTCAGCGACCTGCTGCTTCTCAAAGGTCTTCTCTTCGCTCGACGTAGTGCTGACCGCGCTTGCACTGCTTGACGACGATGCCGCGTCGTTGTCTGCATCATTGCTGCAGGCTGCAATAGGAGAAATAGCAAACGCGCCCATAGCGATGGCCGCGATTGCGCGGCGTGTGCCGTGGACGCGTGAATTCTGAGGCTGCTCGCTCTGCTTGGTCCGTTCGTCAAACATGGAGTCAGATGAGTTGCGAGAAGACATGGCCGGTGATTTTCCTCTTTGGGCGTAGTATTAGCGACTTCATAGCGACGGCGCAGTACCGACAACACAGTGTCGACAAACTACCGTCGGAGGTTTACGGAACACAGAAATCTAGGTGAAAACTGTGTGGCGCGCCACTACTTTAAAACGGCCTGACAGCACTCGCATCTGGAGAGAGTGCGGGGTGAGCGTTTAATTTCCCTCTGCCTTTGGAATCTCGCCTTCTTGAGCGACCTCTGACCCATCCCAGGAGTACGTAACGGGAGCGTTGTACTGGTCTTTAAAGGCGAAGGCACCGCCGTCTTCGATCATTTTATTGACATCGAAGAAATTGACGGTCACAGTTTTGCCATCACCCTCGACCGAGTTGATTGTCTGCGGACCACCGGCGGTCCCCACGTACTCGCCCTTATGAAACAGCAGCACTGCACCAGCGGTAGTTGAATGCGTAATTTCATTCTGTACTGCTGAGGCAAAGGTCAACTCGCTGGTGGTATCCCAGTTCGTATCGTCCGTGACTGTCCAACCGCTGCCATTGCCACCTTCCATTGAGTTCAGGTCGGCAACCGCTTCTTCGAAAGCCTCTTCCTGGGTTGGCGCAGAAGAACCCCCATCGGAGTCGTTGTCATCGACATCCGGATTGGGGGTATCTGCACTTTCACTGTCATCCTCGACAGTGGTGGTCGTAGTGATGGTCGTCGTTTCTTGATCTACCTGAGAAGCAGAGGTCGGTGCTGCGGTCTCATCAGTGGAGCAACCGGACAAAGCCACTACACCTGCGACCGCCGCGCTAACCAGCATCGACCCGCGACGAACTGAATGACCACTCATGGCTGGAACCTCTTCTGTTCTCTCAAGTTTTCTCAAGCACTGAGCTACGACGGAGCATTACTTTCTCATGTCCGACTCTGAATTGAGTTTACTTGGGAAAACCCAAGAGACCCCGAGAGTGTCCAAGAATTCTCGAAAGCTCTCGAAAATTCTCGGGAGTCCTTAGGAAGCGGGCTTCGCGCCGCCGGGAATCTTGCCCTCGTGGACGACGTGGTCGCCGTTCCAGAAGAAGTGAACATTAGAGGTGAACTTGGCCGCATCAGCGTTCGGCGCACCTGCGGCCTCCTGGGCCTCCCAGTCGTGGTAGATGACCGAGATGTTCTTACCATCAGGGGTCGGCGTCACCTTGTTGATGTGCTGAGGCCGGTCAGAGTCCGTACCAATGAACTCACCCTTGTGGAACATCAACAGCACAGTGGAGGACTGAGCGTTGCCCTGCTTGGCCTGATCTGCGAGAGCAAAGCTCAAATCGCTACACGGGCTGAAGTTGGAGGTGCCAGTGTACTTCCACCCATCATGGTTGTTCGGGCGCTCCCTGTTGACCTTATCCAGGGCCTCCTGGATTTCAGGTGCTGCCGGGTTCGGGGTACAGCTATCCGCCTGCGCGGGAGCTGGAGCCGGTGCCGGCGCTGGGGCCGGTTCCGCCTGAGCCGCAGGAGCTGCAACGGCTCCACCTATTGCGGAGAAAACCATCGCGCCGGAAAGTACGGCGGAACTTGCCAGTCGTTGTACTCGGTGTCCTGTGTTTTGCATGAAAACCACACGCCTTCTGTCGTTTGGACTTCTGTCGTTGGACTACGCGGTGAGGCCTACGATACAAAAATGACTCTGGGATGCCAGTGCCAACTGACAATTCCCAGAGCCTTCTCGTGGTTAGCAAATGTTCTTTTTTACAGCAGCCAGCAGTTTCGACACCGAAGATATTTTATTTAACAGTTCGATAAAGCCGGGTCGAAAGCCGGACTATTTTCCGGCTAGTTCGCCACTGCCCCAGGCTAAGGAGCCAGCGCTAGTTGTCCAGCACGTCGTGGACAACGATGGTCTGGTCACGACCCGGGCCAACACCGATGTAGGAAATGCGAGCGCCAGAGAGCTCCTCCAGGCGGTTCAGGTAATCCTTGGCCTTGTCCGGCAGCTCATCGAAGGTGCGGCAGCCAGTGATGTCTTCGTCCCACGCAGGCATGGTCTCGTAAATCGGGACAGCGTGGTGGAACTCCGACTGGGTGAGTGGCATTTCGTCGTGACGCACGCCATCAACGTCGTAAGCGACACAAATCGGAATCTCGCCGATACCGGTCAGGACGTCCAGCTTGGTGATGAACAGATCCGTGAAACCGTTGACGCGCGCGGCGTAGCGAGCCAGCACCGAGTCGTACCAACCACAGCGGCGCTTACGGCCGGTGTTGACTCCGACCTCACCGCCGGTGGTCTGCAGGTACTCGCCCCACTTGTCGAACAGCTCCGTCGGGAACGGGCCAGCACCGACGCGGGTGGTGTAGGCCTTCATGATGCCCAGCACCGAAGTGATCTTCGTCGGGCCGATGCCGGTGCCCACGCAGGCACCACCAGCGGTTGGGTTCGAGGAGGTCACGAACGGGTAGGTGCCGTGGTCGACATCGAGCATGGTGGCCTGGCCGCCCTCCATGAGGACGTGCTTGCCGGCGTCCAAAGCCTGATTGAGCTCAAACTCCGAGTCGATAATCATCGGGCGCAGACGATCGGCGAAGCCCATGAAGTAATCAAAGACCTCATCCGGATCGATGGCGCGGCGGTTGTACAGCTTGACCAGAATCTGGTTCTTCTGAGCCAGCGAAGACTCAATCTTCTGGCGCAGAATCGACTCGTCCAGAATGTCCTGGACACGCAAGCCCGTACGGCCGACCTTGTCGGCGTACGTCGGGCCGATACCGCGGCCAGTAGTGCCGATAGCGCGCTTACCCAGGAAGCGCTCGGTCACGCGGTCCAGCGTCTGGTGGTACGGAGCAACCATGTGGGCATTGCCGGAAACGCGCAGGCGGGAGGCCTTTGCACCGCGAGCTTCGAGGCCATCAATCTCGTCGAAAAGCGCCTCGAGGTTGACCACACAGCCGTTACCGATAATCGGCACAGCGTTTTCCGACAGCACACCCGCCGGAAGCAGCTTCAGCTCGTACTTCTCACCGCCGACGACAACGGTGTGGCCGGCGTTATTGCCACCGTTGGGCTTGACGACGTAGTCGACGCGGCCACCGAGAATATCGGTTGCTTTGCCCTTGCCCTCGTCGCCCCACTGGGCACCGACGATAATGATTGCGGCCATAGTCCTACTTCAACTCCTGGGATTGCAGACGACGCATTAGAGTGTAGTCCTATGCGTATTGTTGTGCTGCAGTGTGGCCCCGATGTACCCGCGTTTTCCCAATTGCTCCGCCAATCATGGTCTACATCAGCACCGTCCACACCATCAGCACCAGCTACTCCGGCACCACCCGCCTATGAGCTTCACGACGTCGCGATGATCCCCACCCGCAAGGAGCTGGCTTTCATCGACGACCTGGCCAAGGACGTACTGCCTGTCGATACAGCTCCGACGCCGGAGGAAATCTCCAAGCAGAAAAAAGTCGACCACTTAGGCGCTCCGCAACCCGCTCCGCAAAAGCCGAGCGAGCCGTTACGAATTGTGGTCGTTGGCACCGACGCGGCACTGGCTACCGTGGCAACCTACCTGATGCGCAAGAACCTCCTGTGGATTGAAGTGGCACATGTCCCCACCGCGCCCTCGACCGCGGCCAAAAACTGGGGCATCGATGGAGGGGAAGGGCTCGATGCGGCGGCCGCGCTCACGCGCCCGACGACGCCAGTGCCGCTGATTCGCGATGACACCGGGCACGCAATTGTTGGTTACGCCCTACTGACAGAGCCGGGAATTACCGGAGTGTCCTCGGCAAACGGGTTTACTGGCGAGGTCTATGTCGACGAGCATCAGATGTTCTCCGGCACATCCACCGGCCTGCAGATTCGCCCTACCCCCGACGCCCCGGGCATCGTTGCGGCCGAAGTTCCGGCTCCGGAAGCGGAAATCGGTAACGAGGGTGAGGGCGACAAAGGCCTGCTGAGCCGACTCGGATTGGGGCGCGGTGGCCGTCGTAAAGCGAAAGAAGCCCCGGCCCGCGAGCTACACCGTCCGATGACGGGTCGGGCAGTTCAAGTTGGTGGCCTGGGCTTCCGATATGTGCGCGATGGAGTCGAGTCTCGAAAGCCGCGAGAGAAGACAACTCTGTACCGACACCTTCGCGACTTGCAGATTGTGCACTAACTGCGGCGGGCAATAGCCACGGTCTGCCCATGAGAAAGTGGCTTGCGCGAAAGCGGCCTGCGCGAAAGTTCGAGTACAGATAACATTTGGGTGTTAAAGCCACTGCCCGCCACTGCCTCGATAGGACAGCATCATGACCGACAACACCCCACGGCTACGCGCTGGCGACCAAGCCCGCCACACTGCGCTGGAACGCTTGGAATGGGCATTCCGCGATGGCCAGATTGACTTTGCGGAATTGCAGGAGCGCACCGAGAAAGCCCAAAAGGCGACGTACATCGATGAGTTGCCCGCATTGACACAGGACTTGTCGCTGCCCGCGAACCTGGCCGAGCCGACTCCACATGCACACCCAAACCCTAACCTGCGCCCGAACCTACACAGCGTCCCGGACGAGCACCATTCGGTGGCACCGAATGCAGCCAACAATCATCAACCAGCTCGGATTGATAGCTCCGCCGCGGCAACTGGTTCGAAGCTCTCCATCGGCATCTTCGGCGGCACCGACAAGAGAGGCCCTTGGACGTGCGCTCCCACGCACACCACGGTGGCGGCCTTCGGCGGGACCGGCTTGGATTTCCGCGAGGCCATCCTGACCGCGGAAACCACTGTCGTCAACATTGGCTGCGCCTTCGGTGGAGTCGACGTCATTGTCCCCGACCACTACCAAGTTGATGTCGACGTGCTGCCCATCTTCGGCGGCACGGATGTTACTGGAAAGCCGGGACGTCACCTTCCAGCTCCTGGCGCAGGCCAGGCTCCGAAGATTATTGTGCGCGGCTTCGTCGCTTTCGGTGGCGTCGAGGTCAAGCGCGTACCGCACTAGAGCATGCTGCAGTAGCACGTGGGCAGTAGCATGTGCGCCGGAGCACGTGGGCAGTAACCGACTGGCGCCTAGCTGTGATGTCCAGGGACGTTGTTCTGGCCCCCGCCCGTAATGACACCGTGCCGATTCAAGAAGTATCTGTCCAGACCGCTTGCCATTGAAGGCATGTTAGAGTTTGGGGCATGTCGAGTCCCGAATCAGACAGGTCAGGGGTTGTCGGTCACACCGCCAGCCCCTTGAACCACTAGTTACGACGCCCACGATCTGTGTGGGCGTATGTCTGGCGTACCCGGGGCGCTGGCCGTGGTGACAAGAAGAACCATTTCTTGATCTCACACCTCGGAGTACTCGATGCCTTTTGCCCTCTACATGCTTGCCCTGGCGGTCTTCGTCATGGGCACTTCAGAATTCATGCTCGCGGGATTGCTCCCCGCGATCGCGACCGAACTTGACGTCTCGGTCGGCACTGCGGGCCTGCTGACCTCCGCATTCGCAGTCGGTATGGTCGTCGGCGCGCCAGTGATGGCGGCATTCGCTCGCCGTTGGCCACCGCGGCTCACATTGATCGTTTGCCTTCTCGTGTTCGCGGGAAGCCACGTCATCGGAGCGATGACACCAGTGTTCTCTCTCCTGCTCATCACCCGGGTGCTCAGCGCTCTCGCAAACGCAGGATTCCTCGCCGTAGCACTGAGCACGGCCACTACCCTCGTGCCAGCGAACCAGAAGGGGCGTGCACTGTCGATCCTGCTCTCCGGCACGACGATCGCAACCGTCGTGGGCGTCCCCGCCGGGGCACTGCTCGGCACAGCGCTGGGCTGGCGAACGACGTTCTGGGCGATCGCCATCCTCTGTATTCCCGCGGCCGTTGGAGTCATTCGTGGCGTCACGAACAATGTTGGTCGGAGCGAGACTAGCGCGACCTCACCAAGGCTCCGTGTCGAGCTCAGCCAGTTGGCGACGCCGCGGCTCATCCTGGCCATGGCACTCGGAGCGCTGATCAACGGAGGGACCTTTGCGGCATTCACCTTCCTGGCACCCATCGTGACCGAGACCGCGGGCTTGGCCGAAGCGTGGGTGTCCGTCGCGCTGGTGATGTTCGGCATCGGATCGTTCCTTGGCGTCACGATCGCAGGACGACTATCAGATCAACGACCTGGCCTCGTGCTCGCAGTCGGCGGACCGCTATTGCTGACAGGCTGGATCGTGTTGGCAGTGGTCGCATCTCATCCCGTTGCGCTTATCGTCCTCGTCCTCGTTCAGGGATTCCTGTCGTTCGGCGTCGGCAGTACTCTGATCACGCGTGTGCTGTATGCAGCATCGGGTGCGCCAACGATGGGCGGTTCGTACGCAACCGCAGCATTGAATATCGGAGCTGCAGCGGGGCCCGTGCTTGGTGCGCTCGGGCTCGCGACCGGGCTGGGGCTGCTCGCGCCGGTTTGGGTCGCTTCGGTGCTGACAGCGATCGCTCTCGTCATCATGCTTCTCACCAGACGCGCGCTTACGAAGACCGCGGCGGAGGCCAATTGATGACCCATCCGAACGCTCTTCTCACTCCTCGTGCCCGTCTCCGGTTAGCTCGGCTGATTGTCGAAGACGGCTATCCGGCCACGATCGCCGCAAAGATGGGGTCGTTTGCGGGAGAGGGCGAAATCCTACGCTAAGGCTTTGGCCAACGATATTCTCCGGTAAGATTGATGTGTTCCCAGGGGATAGGAGAAGTCGCTTGATATCTAGTATGACGTCTGTCGCACCTGCTTGATCGCGGCCGCGATAGCTAGATCGCGTTGCTCCTCTTCTCCATCCGCGTTCCAAGCTGCGGAAAGGCACCCATAAGCGTACGCCTGGTCGAGCAGGCGACGCGGATCGACGTCCAGCGCACGAGAGAATGCGTCCGCCATCTGTGCAATGCGTCTAGGATCGAGACAAAGGTCGTCTCTGTCAGCCGGATCGTAGAACATATTGGCGGCGCCAAAGCCCACTTCACCGACCAGACCGACGGGATCTATCACCAGCCAGCCGCGACTGGAGAACATGATGTTTTCATGATGCAGATCGCCATGTAGCCCACGCAGTTCCGAGGCATTGCTCATCATTTGATCGGCTATAATCGCCGCGTGGACGTAGTCAGTTTGACAACCTTCGTTTTGATCATCGCGCGCCCGCTGAAACAAAGCTGCAAAGCGATCCCGGATCGGGAGAAGGGCAGAAGGCAGGGGTTCCTCAGATGCGGCATACAGCTTCGCCATTAGTTCCGCTGCAATTTCGGTCGCCTGGTAGTCGCCGTGCTCGGCAACGATGTGAGAGAGCATTCGCTCCCCGGCATATTCGAGCAACATCAGATTGTTCTCACGACCGAGCAACCGGACTGCTCCCCTCCCATTGCGCCATACCAGATAGTCGGCCCCGCGCAGTTCATCAGCAATGTCTTCTATAGGTTTCAATCCCTTGACGATTGCAGGAGTCCCGTCTGGCAATGAAACTTTCCAAACGAGGCTGGAAAAGGTGTCCGCAATGAGAACAGGTTGCGAAACGTGCCAATGAGCAGGAAAAACAGGCGGCATGAACATCAACCCCAAGTCAGAGGGTCCAATCGCAGATAGAAGGCAAGGCGTTCGCGGTCGGGGGCTTCGATCCCCAATACATTGAATAGGACAGCGAAGGCGCGCTCTGCTTCATCTGGCGCTGCCCAGTTCTCTTCGGCGTTAGCAATCATGAGTGCCAAATCGGCATAGCGATCTGCTGTTCCGAGCCGCCCAAGGTCGATCAGACCCGTGCATTGAAGAGTTTTAGGGTCCACCATGAAGTTCGGCATGCAGGGATCACCATGGCAAACAACCATATCGGTGCGCTCTTGGTCGAGCCGCACCGGTAGCTCTCGTTCGACACGAGCCAAAAGATCGAGCTGCGGCGTACTCTTGTCCTCGTCCGGTAAGAAGTCGGGATTGACGGCATTGCGGGACACCACATCAACGGCGCGTCCGAACATTCGCGACAGCCTGCGCTCAAACGGACATTGATCAACCGATAGGCTGTGAACAGCGCCAAGTTGCTGCCCCATTGACGGCCACGCTTTGAGCAAATCCGCTCCAGACAGATCAGCCGCCGGTACTCCCGGAATTGCCGTTATCACCAAGCATGCACCCTCCTGTTCCTCCTGCCAGTTGATCACCTCGGGGCAAGCCACACCTCGACCTTTGAGCCAAATGAGGCGGTCACGCTCTCCAGCGAGCTCACCGCGGCGGGAAGCAGGTGCGATTTTCGCGAAGGCATGCCCGTCACCACGTCGAAAAACAAAATCACCAGATTCTCCGCCTCTGACAGGCAACCAGTCAGAATGCGATTCACCAAAAAAAATATTAGTTCGATTCAATGGAGGTTCCTTCAGTTTTCTGATGAAGCGCGGAGGTGGCTCAACCTGCGAAAAGAAACGAGTTGCTACGTAAGTCCGAGAACATGCTTTCCATGGTCTCTGAGCTCGCCTTTGGGACCGACATATCGGTAGAGAGTGACGCGCTCGATGCCGAGTTCCTTGCAGAGATCGGAAACTGAAGTATCGCGCTGGGCCATGGCGGCTTGCGCGAGACGCACCTGAGCTTTGGTGAGCGCGAATTTTCGTCCGCCCTTGCGACCGCGCGCTCTCGCGGAGGCGAGACCCGCCATGGTGCGCTCTCGGATCAGATCCCGCTCGAACTCGGCCAAGGTGGCGAAGATTCCGAACACCATGCGACCGGACGCAGTCGTGGTGTCGATCTGAGCGGGCACTGTTGCAAAGTTAGCGATGAGGCAGCCTT
>NZ_KV806702.1:156332-242151 GCF_001811805.1 Corynebacterium sp. HMSC064E08 | reverse complement strand
GCGGCCGGGTGGCAACCAGCCTGGGGTTGGCGTGAATCAGCGCACCATCATCGGCAGCCTGACGTAGATCGCGGCGAATGTCATCACGAATAGATAGCGCGTCGGCATGCTCTTCCGGGAATCCACCGGGCACGATGTAGCCTTCGGCTTCCGGCAGTTCGTCAACCAATGGGTCGAAATCCACGACCTCGGCTCCAGCGGCCTGCAATAGCTCACGGTGCTCTGCATAGGTAAACGAGAACGCAGGACCCGCCGCGACCGCCACGCGCACGCGGCGATTAAGAGCCAGCGGTGCAACGAACTGTGCAGGGTCCCATGGTTCGGCTGGATAGGGCTGCCGGGCAAGCTGGATAATCCGGTCGATGTCGATGTAGGTCTCCACCAAGTTGGCCATCGATTCAATGACCGCTTCTAGCTGCTCACCCTGCTCGACCGCAGTGACCAGCCCCAAATGCCTGCTGGGCACCTCGATATCAGTCACTCGCGGAATAGCGCCGAGCACCTCGACCCCCATGGCCTCCACAGAACGGGTAATGATGTCCGCATGCCGCGGGCTGCCCACCTGATTAATAATCACGCCACTGACACGGACGTCAGTGCGAAGCGTGGAGAAACCGTGGACAACAGCCGCCGCCGACTGCGACATATGCCGGGCATCAATCACCAACACCACCGGAAGGCCCAACAGTGAGGCAATCTCAGCCGTCGAGCCCTCCACCGATAGCGGGTCGTCACCAATGCGGCCGTCGAAAAGCCCCATAACCCCTTCGACCACCGCAATATCGCTGTCGGCAGCTCCATGTGCGTAGAGCGGCCCAATCATCTCAGGCGCGCACATAAAGGAATCCAGATTGCGCCCGGGACGACCAGCGGCTACCCCGTGATAGCCAGGATCAATATAATCGGGTCCGACTTTGAAAGGTGCCACCGCGTGACGACGCGACAGTGCACGCATCAGCCCCGTGGAGATTGTCGTCTTTCCCGTGCCTGAAGCTGTCGCCGCGATGACAATTCCAGGCGCTACCACTCGATGCCCTTTTGTCCCTTACGTCCGACATCCATCGGGTGCTTAATCTTGGTCATCTCCGTCACCAGATCCGCGACCTCCACGAGCTTCGGATCCGCATCTCGGCCAGTCATCACCACATGCTGGCGGCCGGGACGGTTCCTCAATGTCTCCACCACATCGTCGACATCAATCCAACCCCACTTGATTGGGTAGGTGAACTCGTCGAGGACGTAGAAGTCGTGCACCTCATTTTCCAGGCGCCGTTTAATCTCCTGCCATCCCTCGGCAGCAGCTGCCGCATGGTCCTCCTCAGTGCCCTGCTTACGCGACCAAGACCAACCTTCGCCCATCTTGTGCCATTCGACCGGGCCGCCTTCCCCCGTGTCGTCGTGAAGCCCGCCCAACCGGCGCATGACAGCTTCCTCGCCAACCTTCCACTTTGCCGACTTTACAAACTGGAAGACACCGATATTCATCCCCTGATTCCACGCGCGCATCGCCATACCGAATGCCGCGGTGGACTTGCCCTTACCTGGGCCCGTATGCACCGCAGTAATCGGAATCATGCGACGCTGCCTGGTGGTCAGTCCATCGTTGGGAATTGATTTGGGGTCAAGCTTTCCTTGTGCCATGGTCTCGATGATAGGCATGGACCACGCCCGCCACGGCTTCGGCATTGAGTTCGGAGAGATTTATGCAGGTCGCACCCAATTCCACGCTGAGTTCCTGTGCCAGCCCCAGCCGCACGCGAGAGCGCTCACAGTCGATAACCACCGTCGCCGCCAACGCTTGACGACGGATCTTTGCGGCCACAGCCCTCGCCTGCTGCAGGCCATTTTTACCCGTTGCTCGGCCGTCGGAGAGCAAGACCATGATTGCGCGCCGTGTGGGCTCCCTATGGGCTTCCCGAACTACCACTTCGTGTGCCTTCAGCAATCCTTCGGCCAATGGAGTTCGGCCACCAGTGCGGACATCTGCGAGGCGACGTACTGCGGTGTCGATAGACTTCGTCGGCGGTAAAACTAATTCGGCGTTATTTCCGCGGAAAGCAACGACAGCGACTTTATCGCGGCTTTGGTAGGCATCACGCAGCAGCGATGTGACCGCGCCGGTGACGGCTGCCAGACGGTCGCGTGCTGCCATGGAACCCGAGGTGTCCACGACAAAGACGACCAGATTGGACTCAGTTCCCTGTCGAATAGCGCCGTGAACGTCCTCCGGTTCCAGGGGAATCATGGAGTCGCCCATGCGGGCGCCACGATTGGCCGCCGCCAGCACTGTCGCCGGCACGTGGAGACCATGGCCTCCCCGCTCGGCACCAATGGTGCTGCCCCGCGGGCCAATGGCCTTGGAACGCCGACCGGAATCCCCTTGGCCGACACCGTCAACGCTGATTTTACGAACGGCGAAAGGGGGCGCCTTCAGCGGCGCGACCTCCCTTCGATCCCGAGGAATTCGACTGTTGTGGCTCCTGAGGTTCGGAGTTGGAGTCGAACTGGGAGACCTGCTCAGCATCGGGCTCTGGATCCGACTCCGGACTCGACTCTGGCTGATTCTGGTCATCTCGGAACTGCTCCTCTGCATCCTGCAGAGCATCGTCGAGCTGTTCCTGGTCCAGTCCTGGTTCATCAAAGGGGTCACGGCGACGACGGTGCGGCAGTGCCATTTCCGCAGCTACCTTAATGTCTTCCGCAGTGATCTCAATTGGATTGCCGGGTGCCGGCTGCGCCGACTCGTCCCCGGCTACTCGCCAGGCAGCGTGAGCGCGGGCGGTACGTGCAATGACGATGTCGGCACGCATCCCGTCCACATCAAAAGCAGCGCACACTGTGGCAATTTGACCAAGAATGTTGGGGGTCAATTCGACGTCGTCAAGCAGTGCGCGCGCGCGATCGATGCGAGCGTGTAGCGCATCGTCGTCGGCGGCGAACCGCGCGACAAAGCTCTCCGGGTCGGCGTCAAAGTCGAGGCGGCGGGCGACGATTTCCGCGCGGACAGCCGGATCCTTGGATGCGGTGACGTCGATGGCGAGACCAAAGCGGTCGAGAAGCTGGGGACGCAATTCGCCCTCTTCCGGGTTCATCGTGCCGACCAACACGAACCTGGAGGTTGCGGAGTGCGAGATACCATCGCGTTCAACAACCACGCGACCGGTGGCTGCGGCATCGAGCACGGAGTCAACGAGATGATCCGGCAGCAGGTTAATCTCGTCGACATAGAGAATGCCACCGTCAGCCGCGCTGAGTAGTCCCGGATTGAACTGTGCGTGTCCGGTAGTCAGGACGGTCTCCACATCGATGGAGCCTACGACTCGATCTTCCGTAGCGCCGAGTGGCAGGTTTACCAACGATCCGCTGAGAAATGGCGCCAACGCGCGAACCGTAGTGGTCTTCGCTGTGCCCTTCTCACCGCGGATGACGACACCACCAATCTCCGGGGATAGCGCGGTCAGAATCAACGCAAGCTGTAGTCGCTGCTGCCCGACGATCGCAGTAAAAGGAAAAGTGGGCTCTGTTTGTGCAGTGGTCGCTGACGTGATTTTTTCCATAAGAACAGTTCTACCCCACTGCGAACGGATGGCTCACAGCGGGGTAGAACAATGTTGGCTTAATTGAACTCTTTGAAGCTCTTCAGCGAGTTACTAGCGCTCCAGCTTCAGGGTCTTCTGGGAAGCCTCCCAGACCTCCTTGAACAGAGCCGGGTCATCAGCCAGGTGCGTACCGTAGGACGGGACGAGCTCCTTCAGCTTTGGAGCCCACTTGCCCATGTGGCGACCGAAGCAGCGCTCAATCAGGCTAATCATCACAGCCGGAGCGATGGAAGCGCCCGGGGATGCACCCATCAGGCCGGCAATGGTGCCGTCCCACGAGTTGATGACCGCGGTACCGAACTCGAGGGTACCGAAGACCGGAGCCTTCATCGGCTTAATAACCTGGACGCGCTGACCAGCGACGATCAGCTCCCAGTCCTCTGGGCGAGCGTTCGGGACGTACTCACGCAGGGACTCAATACGTGCGTCGAAGTCCTTCAGAACCTCAGTAATCAGGTACTTGGTCAGTCCCATCTCCTGAACACCAACACCCATCATGGACGGCAGGTTGGCCGGACGCAGGGACTTAATCAGATCCAGGTTGTTACCGTTCTTCAGGAACTTCATGTTCCAACCGGCGTACGGGCCAAAGAGCAGGCCGCGCTTGCCGTCGATAACACGGGTGTCCAGGTGCGGAACGGACATCGGCGGCGTGCCGACGGAAGCCTTACCGTAGACCTTGGCGTCATGCTTAGCAATGACTTCCTCGTTGGTGCAGCGCAGCCACTGGCCGGAGACCGGGAAGCCACCGAAACCGCGAATCTCGTTAATACGAGCCTTCTGCAGCAGCGGCAGTGCGTCACCGCCGGCACCGACGAATACGAAGTTGGCAACCAGGGTGCGAACGTCCTTGGTGTGCAGGTTCTTCACGGTGACGATCCACTTGGAACCGTCGCGCTTCAGACCGGTGACCTCGTGTCCGTAGCGAATCTCAGTACCCATATCGGACAGTGCGGCCAGGTACTGCTTGGTCAGTGCACCGAAGTTAACGTCCGTACCATTCGGGTTACGAATAGCGGAGACCGGCTTGGAGAAGTCACGACCCTCGGACATCAGCGGAAGGTACTCAGCGAAACGGTCCGGATCCTCAATGAGCTCCTGACCGTGGAACAGTGGCTCCTTCTCAAGTGCCTCATAGCGACGACGCATGAACGCCATCTGCTCCGGGCCCTGAGCGAAGGTGGTGTGATCAACTGGGTTGATGAATTCCTTCGGGTCAGTCAGGGTGCCGTTTTCAATCAGTGAGGTCCACAGCTGGCGGGAAACCTGGAACTGCTCATTAATGAGCTTAGCCTTGGTGACATCGACCTTGCCGTTCTTCTCCGGCGTGTAGTTCAGCTCGCACAGAGCAGAGTGGCCGGTACCAGCGTTGTTCCACGGGGAGGAAGACTCCTTGGCGGGCTGATCGAGACGCTCGAACAGAACCTGTGACCAGGATGGCTCGAGCTCCTTGAGCAGCACACCCAGCGTCGCACTCATTACACCTGCACCAATGAGGACGACGTCTACCTCGTCGCCACTGGAAGCAGGAAGCTTGTTATCAGCCATTTTGCTGTCAACATCCTTACTAACTTGATTAGTGATTCAAACTAGCGCTCGCTCACATGCGCGCACACAACTAAAGACGCAAAAGAGAGCTACCGTCTCAGTCCATAATCTATTGTGGCACACATTCCCACTACCCCCGGTAATCGGCGCTAGGCTTGACCCTGTGACTACCGATATTCCCGATTTCGTTACCCCCACCTTTAACCCCGATAACCTAGGCGAAGACTACAGCCAACATGTCATCGAACTCGGCCAGGATCCCGACGGTGAGGGATCCGTACACGCGGTATTGGTCCGCTACTGCCCCGACTCGTCGGCAAGCGACTTCCAAACGCGTCCGGCGGTTCTATGGATTCACGGGATGTCGGACTATTTCTTCCAGAAGCACGTGGCGGAGCGGTACCACGCCGAAGGCTACGCCTTTTACGCCATTGACCTGCGTAAGTGCGGGCGCGCGCACCAACCGGGGCAGACTTGGCATGGCTGCAGCGATCTAACGAATTACTTCGAGGATCTCAACAGGGCACTCGCAGTGTTAGACCACGCCGGTCATACAACTGTCACTGTTAATGCGCACTCCACTGGTGGTCTCATTGCCGTGCTCTGGCTCGATTGGTTACGAAGCACAGGCGGCCATTGCCCGCAAGCACCCAATATTTCCGTCACAGCTGCCGTCTTGAACTCACCGTGGCTGACTCTGCACGTTTCCCGGGCAAAGGCTCCCGTGTACTCGCTGGTGACTCGTGTTATGTCGCGGATTCGCCCCAACAGTCTTATTCCAGTGCAGTCTGCGGGCGGCTATGGAGAATCCATTAGCGCCGACCACCAGGGACGTTGGGAGTACAACCGCACTTTCAAGCCGCTGGCTGGCCATGACAAGAACTGGCGTTGGCTCAATGCCATCATCGTCGGCCAGCAACGTGTCAGCCGCGGTATCGACACCGGCGTGCCGACGCTCGTCCTCCACTCGGACAACTTCCTTCTCGGCTCCGACTACACCCCGGAGCTCAGCCGCGTTGACTCTGTCCTCAACACTGAGCAAATTGCCGATGCCACTGCCCACTTGGGACCGCAGGCTCGCAACGTCGCGATTCCGGGTGCTCTCCATGACGTCTACCTTTCCGCACCCGAAGCACTTGACCGCGCTTTAAATGAGACCTTTCAGTTCCTTGCCACAGTCAATCCAGGAGACAGCTCAAAATAGGAGCACAGAATAGGAACTCGGAATAAATCAGCATTCAGTACGGTTGAACCAAACTAGTTTGACCAGAATGCTAGGAGTGCTTGTGACCACTGAGAATTCGCCTGAGACTACCCCACGCCACTACGACGTCATCATTATCGGAACCGGGTCCGGCAATTCCATTCCAGCCCCGGCCTACGACAATGTCCGTATCGCTCTGGTGGAGGAAGGACGTTTCGGCGGTACTTGCCTCAACGTTGGGTGTATTCCCACCAAGATGTTCGTTCTGGCCGCTGATGCCGCCCGCAACATCCGCGAGGCCAGCCGCCTGGGCGTGCACGGCACCTTCGACTCCGTTGATCTCAAGCAAATCCAGGATCGCGTTTTTGCCCAGCGCGTCGACCAGATTGCCGACGGCGGCGAGGCATACCGCCGCGGGGACGAGACTCCCAATATCGATGTCTACGACCGCCACGCAACGTTCGTCGGCCCTCGCACTATTCGCACCGGCATCGGCGAGGAAACCGTCGACATCACAGCCGACAACATCATCATCGCTGCAGGCTCCCGCCCTCACGTTCCGGGCCTCATCGCAGACTCCGGGGTCGATTACTACACCAACGAGAACATCATGCGCGTCGACAAGCTTCCGCGCGAAATGATCGTCGTCGGCGGCGGCTACATCGCTAGCGAGTTCGCGCATGTCTTCGCATCCTTCGGCACGAAGGTGCACATGCTGGTGCGCTCCGATGTCATGCTGCGTGGCTCAGACGCCGCTATCTCCGAGCGCTTCCACGAGGTTGCCGCCCGCGACATTGACATCCGCATGAACACCTCCATCACTGCGCTCTCCCAGGAGGGCGAGATCGTCACGGTCACGCTTGACGACGGCACGGAGCTCGCAGCCGATGCCCTGCTCGTGGCAACCGGACGCATCCCCAACGGTGACCGTATGGACCTTGCAGCCGGTGGTGTGGAGATGCACGACGATGGTCGCATCAAGGTTGACCAGTACGGCCGCACCTCTGCCGAAGGTGTGTGGGCGCTGGGCGATGTCTCTAGCCCGTACCAGCTGAAGCATATTGCCAACCATGAGGCCAAGGTTGTCTTCCACAACGTGCTGAACCCGTCGGACCTGCGGGCATTTGACCACCGCTACATTCCGTCGGCAGTCTTCTCACATCCGCAGATTGGTCAGGTCGGTATGACCGAGGATGAAGCTCGCGCCTGGGCTGCGGAAAATGGCACGGAGATTACCGTGAAGGTACAGAATTACGGCGACGTTGCCTACGGCTGGGCACTGGAGGATCGCGATGGCTTTGCCAAGTTGATTGCGGACCGGGCCACCGGCCGCCTGCTGGGTGCGCATTTCATCGGCGAGCAGGCTGCCACCCTAGTGCAGCAGTGCATCCAGATGATGAGCTTCGAAATGGATGTGCGCGAAGTTGTCAAGGGCCAGCACTGGATCCACCCAGCACTGCCAGAGCTGATTGAAAACGCGATCCTAGGCCTGGAGTTCGATAACTAGCCCAGCTGTTCAATACCTGTGGCCTGGGCCAATGCGGGCCCAGCCAGGTACTTCTCGACTGCATTGGCCAACAGGTCGACCTGCAGCAGCCGTTCTCCGGCAAACGAAGTATTAGGACTGACCTCAAAGCCGTCCCGACCGACGGCAACTGCAACTTCCATCAGCAACTCACGGCGCGCCTGATCATTTTCCAGGTAGCCGTGGCGGTGCGTGCCCATCACCATGCCACGCCGCGCCCCTTCTTCAGGCTCAGTGATAAAAGGCGCCTCGCTGCTTCGCACAACCTGTCCATTGTGGACTTCGTAAGAGCCATCCGGGTGGCTCACCAGCGTCTTCGTCCCCGCGAATTCAATGTCGGTATCGAACACGCCAAGCCCGTTCACTGTCCCGGCTACCGACTCCACCGAGTCAGTGATGGTGGTGCAGAGCATTTGGAACCCACCGCAGATGCCAATCAGCGGCAGCCCTCGGGCGGCTCGGTTCTCCAGCACGTCGTCAAGCCCACGCTCGCGCAACCACTTGAGATCGGCGACCGTCGACTTCGTCCCGGGCAACACGACCAGGTCGGCGCGAGCAACGACCGACGGATCGACCGTCCACTGCACGTGTACCCCTGGTTCACAGGCAAGCGCTTCGATATCGGTGGCGTTGGACACGCGCGGCAAGCGAATGGCGGCCACGGACAACGTTTCCGTACCCAGCGGTGCGTTCGCCGGCCCTACCGACGCACCAGCGACTGTGCCGAGCGAATCCTCCGCATCGATCCACAGCCCCGGAATAAAAGACACTACGCCGAGTACGGGCACGCCGGTGTGCTCGCGCACCACGTCCAATCCCGGTGTCAACAGCGAAACATCGCCCCGGAACTTGTTGACGATAAAACCGGTAATCCGCGCGCGGTCTTCGGGGCTCAAAATTGCATGCGTGCCGACGAAATGTGCAAGCACCCCACCGCGGTCAATGTCACCGGCGACCACAACCGGCAGATCAGCGAGCTCTGCCAACCCCATGTTGGCGATGTCTGACTCTCGCAGATTGACCTCGGCAGGACTGCCAGCGCCTTCGCACAAGACGACATCGAACTGCCCCCGCAGCTCTTCCAATGTCTCCGCGACTACCCCGCGCAACGCTTTTCGACGCGACCGGTACGTCAGAGCGCTCACATGCCCATCGGCTTTGCCCTTCACCACCACCTGACTAGTGTGGTCCGAGCCCGGTTTGAGAAGCACCGGGTTAAAGGAGACATCCGGCTCCAGCCCACAGGCGAGCGCCTGCAGAGCCTGCGCGCGCCCAATCTCGCCGCCGTCGAGCGTGACAGCGCAATTGTTGGACATGTTCTGTGCTTTGAAGGGTGCGACCTTCACGCCGCGGCGCGCGAGCAGCCGACACATGCCGGCGACCAGAACCGACTTACCGGCATCTGAGGTGCAGCCGGCAATCAGAGCTGCAGGGGCCTGCACGGGTTAGGCCTCGGGCTTCCAACCAGTTTGGAACTGACCTGGCACGTTCTGCTCATCCGGCAGAGTGAGGATTTCATAGCCGTCGGAGGTCACCAGCACCGTGTGCTCGAACTGGGCGGTGAACTTGAAGTCATCATTCTGCACAGTCCAGCCATTATCCCAGATGTGGTACGGCAGCTCACCGAGGTTAATCATCGGCTCAACAGTCAAGGTCATGCCCGGCTCGAAAATGGTGTCCTGGCTCGGCTCATCGTAGTGGAGAACGATTAAACCATTGTGGAACGTGGTACCGACACCGTGACCGGTGAAGTCCCGAACGGTGTTGTATCCAAAACGCTTAGCGTAAGACTCGATTACGCGGCCGATGACATTAATCTCGCGCCCCGGCTTGATGACCTTAATGCCGCGCATGGTGGCGTTGTAAGTGCGCTCCACTAGCTGGAGGTGCTCCTCCGAGACATTGCCCGCGAGGAAAGTCGCGTTGGTGTCGCCATGGACGCCGTTCTTGTATCCGGTGACGTCGACATTGACGATATCGCCGTCTTCAATAACCTGAGTGTCCGGAATACCGTGGCAGACAATCTCATTGAGAGACACGCAGCACGACTTCTCGAAACCGCGGTACCCCAGCGTGGACGGGTAAGTGTCGTGATCCAACAGGTACTCGTGCACCACTCGGTCAATCTCATCCGTGGTCACGCCCGGAGTTACGGCCTTGCCGGCCTCCACCAACGCGTTGGCAGCAATGCGAGAGACCTCTCGCATATTTTCAATATCTTCCGGAGTCTGTACCAGCGGCTCGCCGACGCCTTCCTGAACCTCGTCCTTCCAGGCGTACTCCGGCCGTTCAATATGTGCCGGAACAGTGCGAATTGGCGTGGACTTTTGCTGAGTAAGTGGAGAACGCTGAGTCATGGAACATACTCTACCCCTACCCCCGGATTAGCCTTTCGGCCTGTGCCGGTTTCGAAGCCAGAAATGCTCTAGCCCTCGTCTCCTGAACCTTCATCCATATTGGCGAAGAAGGCATCGGTAATCGCCACCGCATGTTCGGATCCACCACCGCCGACGATGAGCGTGGCGAAGGCCAAGTCATCTCGATAGCCAGTGAACCAAGCGTGCGAGCCACCTCCATACTCGGCCTCACCGGTCTTGGCGTAGACCTCACCGCGTCCGGCAATGGCCGAACCGGTACCGGAGGTCACCACCGCCCGCATGAGTGAGCGAACCTCGTTCAAAACCTCAGGTGGAAGTGGCTTCGACGTCTGCGACTGCCACGTTCCCGCGCTTGGCACGAGTGACGGCGTCGGAGTGCGCCCGGCCGCCACCGTCGCGGAAACCAGCGCCATGCCAAACGGGCTGGCCAAGTCATTGCCCTGTCCATAGCCCGCATCGATACGCTCGACTTCATCACTACCGTCAGACACGCTGCCGGTAATAGTGTCGAGGCCCGCGATGTGATAGTTGATTCCGATGCCGAAGTTCTTGGACTCCTCCTTGAACTGCCCTGGTTCCAACTTGTGGGAGATGTTGCCGAACGTGGTGTTGCAAGACCGCGCGAAGGCATCGCTCAGCGAGGTATCCCCGACACCACTTCCGTTGTAGTTGGTGACAATTCGCGGCCCGATTTCCATCGAACCTGGGCACGGCACAGTCGATCCCGCATTTAGCCCCTCGTGCTGCACACCTGCAGCAGCAGTGACAATCTTGTACGTCGATCCCGGCGGGAACTGTCCCATCAGCGCAAGGTCGCCGTCCTTATCCGCTTCCGCCGTCTGGGCTACCGCCAGAATCTTGCCCGTAGACGGCTGCACAGCCACCAGCATTGCCTTCGCATCTTGCCGCGTATCGACTGCCTTCTGCGCTGCGTCCTGCACCTTTTTACTAATCGATGCCTGCACCGCCGGGGCTACATCCGGAGACACCTCATAGAGCGTGCCGACGACTGCTCCGCCCTCGTTGGCCGCCACGATATTCCAGCCATCGGCACCGTGATCACCAGTGTCCACTAGCCTTTCCACGCGGCTCATCAAATCTGGCGCAAACCCCGGGTCGGGTCGCACCATCGCCGCTTCATCGTTAACAGAAATTCCGTCAATATCCGCGAGCTCATCCTTGACTCGCTGTGGCGTGGATGCCGGCAGCACAATCAGCGAAAAGTTACCCTTCCCACCAGCTGCCTGCTCCCCCACTGCTCGGGCGTCGAGCTTCGGACCATCTTCCGGCATTTCATTATTGATGACCGTCGCCGCCCGGTTAATCGACGACTGCACATTCTCCGCCCCATCACGATTGAGAATTACCCGGTGCACAGTCCCCGGCTCAAGCAAGGCCGCACCGTCCGAACCAACCACAGACGGACGTGGAGCTGCGATAGTGCGCAATTCTGGGTGCTGATTACGCCCCAGCTGTGGATGCAGGGATGCTGGCGACCAGCGCAACGCCCAATCCCGTTGCCCAGCCTCAGTCTTGGTCAGCGTGAAAGTGGTGTCATATCCCCAGCGTCGCTGATGCGGCAGCTGCCAATTCATGGTGACTTCGGCCGAGGACTGATTCGAGCTGGTATCGATACCCTCGATTTCATAGTCAAGCCCCTCCGGCTGAAGGCCGTCGGTGGCCGCATTCAGATCCCCCTCAGCGGAATCCGGATGATCGGTCAGCGCCGCCGCCTTAGCGACATCCCCTCCCGCCAGCGCCCCCAGGAATTCCTCTAGCACCTCGCGCCCGGTGTCAGGCCGCGGCGTACACGCGGCGGATGACAACACCAGACCCGTGATTGCCACAGCCGAGATACTGCGAAGCAGGGGCTTGCGGCGCGAAGTTTGTTCCATGTGGGCTGACGTTAGCACCGCTTTGCTTTACGACGACGCTGGCGCGCCGCAACCTGCTATCAGCGGTTCAGCACAATTGGATTGACCACGTCAGCAGCCATAACCAGAACGCCGAAGACCAGCAAAACTGCGGTAAAGGCCATAGTAATTGGCATGAGTTTGGTGTAATCGGCAGGCCCAAGCGCAGGCTTACCGAACGCCTTGCGAATCAGGTCGCGGATGCGCTCATAAATAACAACGGCGATGTGGCCACCGTCGAGTGGCGGCAACGGCACGAGGTTGAACACGGCCAGGAAATAATTGAGGTTAGCCAGCAACAGGAAGAATGAAGGCCACTGGTTCATCTCCACCAATTCACCACCGGCACGCGACGCGCCGACGACACTCATTGGGCTGGCCGGGTCACGCTGAGCACCAAAGATAGAGGCGACCACGCCGGGAACCTTCTCCGGGATGGAGAGCAGCCCGTTCCAAACCGCCCCGAAAAGGCTGCCTGTGAAGCTGGCCGCACCACCGATGGCAGTCACTGCGTTGTACTCGTGGAGGATGGTCTCTGGGCGCTGGAAGGCGATACCAATTGCTGGCTGGTCGATGTCCTGCCCGTCGTTAGTCTTGCGCTTGACGACTTCCGGGGTGACCGTGACCGTCTGGGTGCTGCCATTGCGGTCGATGGTCATTTTGATGTCGCCACCTGCAGAGCTACCGATGAGAGACACAGCCTCGGGGTAGGACGTGATCTTGGTGCCATTGATCTTCTCAATCACATCTCCGGCACGTAGCCCTGCGCGCTCTGCAGGACCGGAACCAGTGCAGGGCTCCAGCGTGCCGTCGGCACGCTGTGCCGGCGAGACGCACTGCACCGCCTGAATGCGTGGCGCCATTTCCTTACCCATGTTGGGCAAACCCCACGTCACGGCAATGAAGTAAAGAATGATGAATCCAACGATGAGGTTCATTGCCACCCCACCGAGCATCACGATAATGCGCTGCCACCACGGCTTCTTGTACATGGCGTAGGGTTCTTCGGCAGGAGCGATGGGATCCATTGCTGTCATGCCTGCGATGTCGCAGAATCCGCCAAAGGGAATTGCCTTTATTCCATACTCGGTGTCATGCCCACCTGCCGCAGCGTGATGCCGCTTGAAGGAAAACAGCGTTGGGCCGAAGCCAATGAAGTATCGACGCACTCGCATTCCACACAGGCGAGCTGCGGTGAGATGGCCCCATTCGTGAAGGGCGATTGTCACCGCGATGCCGATTGCGAAGAGTAAAACTCCAAGAAGAAATGTCACGAGTGCTCACCCTACCCCCACTTTGGGCAAACGAGCACACCGGCGAACAGTTTCCGGCCGGGCTAAGTCCCAATTTCAGCAAGTTCTAAGGTATCCTTACACCCGATACTCAAGATTGTCTGAAAATGCGCTCAGTCGCTTTCAGCAAAACCGCAGATAGACTGAAGTGCATATAGAGTGCAATTCGCCGAAAGTGTTAACAGGAGGACTTTCAAGTGAGCAACCACGAGCCAAAGGAAGAAATTTACCGCGGCGTCAGCACCCTCGACGAGCCGTCGGCGAAGTGGGGCTGGCACGGCATTAGCAAGAGCGCTATGCAGAAGGCCGGCTGGATTTCCGTAATCTTCCTGCTGGGCATGACCATTGGTAACCACAAGGGCAACGTCGAGAACTGGTGGCTGGTCGTCATCGCCGCCCTGATTGCTATTGGCCTGCTGTTGCAGTTGTTCGCCCCGCAGGGTTCTCAGGTTCGCACCGTTACCGGTCACAACAAGCCGGAAGGCCACATTGAGCCGGAGTGGGCACGCGACCAGGTAAACGGCACTGGCGTCTACGCTAACCTGACCGACTCTCAGCTGCGCTCCTGGAACCGCCTGCCGGAAGGCCAGAACCAATAGAGTTAGCCACTTTTGCAGAAAGTCTGGCCTAACAGCTCTATAGCAACAGCTCTATAGCGCTACAGCGCACAAAAAGATCCGCACCGAATTCGGTGCGGATTTTTTGCTATTTGTCGGCTAAACCTCTTCGGCCGCCAGCTGACCACACGCTGCCGCAATCTCGTTGCCACGGGTATCGCGGACCGTGCACGGTACCCCCTGCGCCTGTACGCGGCGGACGAACTCCTCCTGCTGCTTCTTTGGAGAGGCATCCCACTTCGAACCCGGAGTTGGGTTGAGCGGAATGAGGTTGACGTGGACACGTGAGCCCAGAGCATTATGGAGCTTCTTACCCAACAGGTCTGCACGCCAATCCTGGTCGTTAATATCGCGAATCAAAGCGTACTCAATAGATACGCGACGGCCTGTCTTGTCTGCGTAGTAGCGAGCTGCATCAAGTACCTCGGCCACTGTAAAGCGATTGTTGATCGGTACCAGCTCGTCGCGAAGCTCGTCATCTGGAGTGTGCAGAGACACCGCGAGGGTGACTGACAGGTCCTCGTCGGCAAGCCGTCGGATGTTCGGCGCGAAACCGACCGTAGAGACGGTGACATTGCGCATCGAGATGCCGAATCCCTCCGGCGACGGCCGCGTGATGCGATGGACGGCGGCGAGAACGCGATTGTAGTTCGCGAGCGGCTCACCCATGCCCATGAATACGATGTTGGTCAGGCGACCGCCCTCGGCTGCCATCGTGGCAGCGGCCTCACGAACCTGGTCGACAATCTCCGCGGTGGAGAGATTACGCTGCAGACCGCCTTGACCCGTCGCACAGAATGGGCATGCCATACCGCAACCGGCCTGTGAGGAAATACAGAGGGTCGCACGCCCCGGGTACTTCATCAGCACGGATTCCAGCAGCGTACCGTCACCTGCACGCCACAGAGTCTTACGAGTTTCGCCGTCGTCACAGGTGATGTGGCGAACGGGAGTCAACAAAGGTGGGAACAGACTGTCTTTGACCTTTTGACGGTCTGCTTCCGGCAGATCAGTCATCGTCATAGGGTCAGCCTCAAGCCGACCGTAATAGTGCCGGGCAATCTGATCGGCGCGGAAGGCCGGCAGGCCCAGTTCCTTGACCGCAGCCTTCCGTTCCTCAACATCGAGGTCCGCAAAATGGGTCGCGGGCATGCCGCGACGTGGAGCTTTAAGAACGATTGGAAGTGAAGATGCCATGATGGCACCCATTTTCGCATGTAATAACGGTTTTGGCCTAATGAGCGACTAGGCAGCCGCAACTAAGTGGACCTTTACAAGTGGTACATACCTGCCAAAACGTGTTGAATGATAGGTATGACTAACGCTAATCAGCCGAATAACGACAGTCCGCTTTTCGACGATACTCCGTCGTACTCTCCAAATGATTCCGTGGCTCCTGCACCAGAGCAGGACAACCTTCCAGAGCCAGTCGTTGACGCGCCCGCAGAGAAGGACTCCACACCGGAGCCAGCGCCCGCTCCTGGCCGGCGCAAGGTGAAAAAGACTACCGCGGGCTCGATGTGGGTTGGCCTGGTCATCAGTGCAGTTTTGCTGATCGTATTGCTTGTATTCATTCTGCAGAATCAGCAGGAGACCACACTAAACCTGTTCGGCTGGGCCTGGAACTTCCCGGTCGGTGTCGGAATGCTGTTCGCTGCTATCCTCGGCGCCCTCATCACTGCGCTAATCGGTGGCTGGCGAATGTTTGATCTGCGCCGCCAGATTCGTAAGGGCGACAACTAAAGCCCGACTGAACCAGCCAAATTAAACCAGGCTGAAAAGCTGCAATATCAGCCACGTCATCGCGGCTGATGGCAGCATGCCATCCAGGCGGTCCATCAGACCGCCGTGGCCCGGCAATATCGAGGACATATCCTTAATCCCCAGATCGCGTTTGAACTGGGACTCCATCAGGTCACCAAGCGTGGCGGAGATAACCAAGGCAATGCCCAGCACGATGCCCTGCCACCACGGCGCGTGCAACATAAAGATTGCACAGAGCGCTCCAGTAATAGTGGCGAGTACGAGAGAGCCGCCGAACCCTTCCCAGGATTTTTTAGGGCTTACCTTCGGAGCCATCGGATGCTTTCCGAACATGACACCGGCGGCATAGCCTCCGACGTCATTGGAAATCACCCCGATCATGAAGGTCACAATGACCAGACGGGGATCGACTTCCCAGGGATTGTCCATGTGCACCAGCTGCACAGCTAGCGCCGCAAAGAACGGAATCCACATCACCACGAAAACTCCGACTGCGACATCCCGCAGCCAGTTCCGTGGTGCTTCAGCCATCCCGTGCAAAAACAGACGGGTGACTAGTAAAAGCATCAGGGTAACAGTCAGGCCCATGACCAGACCGTCAATCCCCCAGTAGGCGGACAGCCACACCATCAGCTGTCCGCCGAAAATCAGAACCGGGCGAGGGACCTGCCAATCGGACTCGCGGAGCCGCTCGCAGACCTCCCAGGTTGCAAGGCCAACCGCCGCGGCGACCAGAACGGTCCAGGCGAGCGCCCCCAGCAGCAAGCCGATGATGACGACTGCACCAAGTGCTACGCCCACCGTAATTGCAACCGGCAGGTTCCGACCTGCCGAGTTACGCGGCTTAATAAGCCGTAGCTCGTCTAGAACACGTTCCTTATTGGACGCTGGCTTCGACGTTGGCATTGGCGCCTCAAATCCCCTCTCCCGGTTGAATATGAAGGCCTAAACCTCCATCAGTTCCGCTTCCTTGCGCTCAACCAAGGAGTCCACCTGCTCGACGTAGTTCTTGGTGACCTGGTCCAGCTCCTTTTCGCCTGCCTGCACCTCGTCCTCGCCAGCGTCGCCGTCCTTCTGAATCTTCTTCAGAGTTTCCATGCCCTTACGACGGACATTGCGAATCGCAATCTTGGCGTCTTCACCCTTCGAACGTGCGACCTTGACCATCTCACGACGGCGCTCCTCGGTCAGCTGCGGGATAGTTACGCGCAGAACCTGGCCGTCATTAGTCGGGTTCACGCCCAGGTCGGAGTTGCGAATCGCGTTTTCGATGTCGCCCATAACGCTCAGCTCATACGGCTTAATTAGCAGCATGCGCGGCTCCGGAACCGAAATGGTAGCCATCTGGGTAATCGGAGTCGGAACACCGTAGTACTCCGCAATAACGCCATTGAACATCGCCGGGTTCGCACGGCCAGTGCGAATGTGCGTCAACTCTTCGCGGCAGTGCTCTACGGAGCTACCGTACTTTTCTTCACAGTCAAGCAGGACTTCATCAATCATTGTGTTTTTAACCTCGGGTTTCTACTCGGGTTCTAGATAGTTCTAGAGCGCTCTGTGGAAAGAACGTATTACGAACAAATTTATCAGCTGTGGACGAGAGTACCGATTTGTTCACCGGCTACCGCGCGCGCAATGTTTCCTTCGGTAAGCAGATTAAACACGAGAATCGGCATGTTGTTGTCCATGCACAGGGAGAAGGCGGTGGCATCAGCAACGCGCAGGTCCCGTTCCAGAACCTCACGGTGAGTGATGTCATCGAACAGCTCTGCGTCCGGCACCTCACGTGGGTCGGCCGAGTAGACACCGTCAACGGCCTTGGCCATCAGCAGCACCTCGCAGCCGATCTCCAGGGCGCGCTGGGCGGCAGTGGTGTCGGTGGAGAAGTACGGCATACCCATACCTGCACCGAAGATGACCACGCGGCCCTTCTCCAGGTGGCGCTTAGCACGCAGCGGCAGGTACGGCTCTGAGACCTGTGCCATGTTGATAGCAGTCTGCACACGGCAGTCCACGCCCTCCTGCTCGAGGAAGTCCTGCAGAGCCAGGCAGTTCATGACCGTGCCCAGCATGCCCATGTAGTCAGAGCGTGCGCGGTCCATGCCGCGCTGCTGAAGCTGTGCGCCACGGAAGAAGTTACCGCCACCGATGACGACACAGACCTCGACACCCTTTCGGGAAACTTCCGCAATCTGTCGGGCAACGTTTTGCACCACGTCCGGGTCAACGCCAACCTTGCCGCCACCGAACATCTCACCACCGAGCTTGAGCATCACACGCTTGAAGCCATTGCGCTCGACAGATTCTGCCATGACCATGCACCTTTCTCACACCGTTTAAAAAGTCGCAGACGAGTCTACCCGGTCACGACAGCAAGGCACACTTGACGCTCCGCATTATCGGCTACAGGACAGCAAAATGCCCCGCCCGGGTTCCCGAGCGGGGCATTTAAACTAGCTCACAGCTAGAGGCTTATGCACAAACTACAGCGAATTAGTGCTGGCCAACCTCGAAGCGAACGAAACCGGTCAGGGTAACGCCAGCCTCTTCCATGAGCTGCTTAACGGTCTTCTTGCTGTCGGCGACAGACGGCTGCTCCAGCAGAACAACGTCCTTGTAGAAGCCGTTCAGACGACCCTCGACGATCTTCGCGATAGCCTGCTCCGGCTTGCCCTCTTCGCGGGTGATCTTCTCGTAGACAGCGCGCTCTGCCTCGACGCGGTCGGCCGGGACATCCTCGCGGGACAGGTACTGAGCCTTCAGAGCGGCAACCTGCATAGCTGCTGCGTGAGCAGTCTCTGCAGCACCCTCGCCCTCACCGGTGTAAGCAACCAGAACACCGACAGCTGCCGGCAGGTCTGCTGCACGGCGGTGCAGGTAGACAGCGATGTTGTCGCCCTCGAGAGTAGCGGCGCGACGCAGCTCCAGCTTCTCACCGATCTTTGCGGAGAGCTCCTGGGTAGCGTCAGCTGCGGTCTGACCGTCGAGGTCAGCTGCTGCGAGCTCTTCCGGGGAGTTTGCCTTGACTGCTGCGGCAGCGTCGGCGACCTTGTTGGCGAAGTCGATGAACTCCTGGTTCTTGGCAACGAAGTCGGTCTCGGAGTTGACCTCGACCATGGTGTTACCAGAAACAGCGATCAGGCCCTCGGCGGCGGTGCGCTCTGCACGCTTGCCGACGTCCTTTGCGCCCTTAATACGCAGGATCTCGACAGCCTTGTCGAAATCGCCGTCGGTCTCGACGAGTGCGTCCTTACAAGCCTTCATGCCGGAGCCGGTCAGCTCACGGAGCTTCTTGACGTCAGCAGCAGTGAAATTCGCCATGCTGGGCGTTCCTCCTTGTGGTGGTTAGAACTTGTGGTGGTTAGAAAGTTCAGCTTTACTCAGCGGATGCCGTCTCAGTTGCAGTGGAGCCCTCGGCGTCCATCTCTGCAGCCTGGTCGGTGTTCTCAGCGGCGGACTCGATCGGAGCGTCGCCTGCTGCCTCGCGAGCAGCGTTGGCCTCGCGCTCAGCGCGAGCCTTGCGGCCCTCTTCAACAGCGGTGGAGATGATGCGGGTCAGCACGGAAGCAGCGCGGATTGCGTCGTCGTTGCCCGGGATCGGGAAGTCAACGTCATCCGGGTCGCAGTTGGTGTCCAGGATGGCAACAACCGGAATGCCCAGCTTCTTAGCCTCGGCGACAGCGATGTGCTCCTTGTTGGTGTCAACAATCCACAGTGCGGACGGAACCTTGGACATGTCGCGAATGCCGCCCAGGGTGCGCTCCAGCTTGGTGCGCTCACGGGTCAGCATCAGGATTTCCTTCTTGCCGCGACCCTCGTAGCCGTTCTCAGCAGCGTCCATTGCCTGAAGCTCCTTCAGGCGAGCCAGGCGCTTGGAAACGGTGGCGAAGTTGGTCAGCATACCGCCGAGCCAGCGGTGGTTAACGTATGGCATGTCAACGCGCTCTGCCTCGTTCTGAACGGCTTCCTGAGCCTGCTTCTTGGTACCGACGAACAGGATGTTGCCACCGTGAGCGACAGTCTCCTTGACGAACTCGAAAGCCTCGTCGATGTAGGTCAGGGTCTGCTGCAGGTCGATGATGTAGATGCCATTGCGCTCGGTGAAGATGAAACGCTTCATCTTCGGGTTCCAACGACGGGTCTGGTGACCGAAGTGGACACCTGCATCGAGCAGTTCTCGCATGGATACAACAGCCATGTCATATTCAGGGAAGATCCTCACGTCCAGCCTGACTAGGGCTGCGGCTGCTTCCCTTCCTTTCTTATCCGATATAGGTGGTTACAGTTCACGCACAGGCTTTCCCTGTGCCCTAGCGCTCCCCCGCTGCCTCACACCCGACAGATATTCTTGCCGAGCACCCGTGAACCAGCCGGAATGGGTCGCGCGCGTAGTCTTTGTGCTAATGACCTCCCGATTAAGGCAGACACCGCGAGCGTCATCTTATCTGATACATCGCGCAGGTCGCAATATCTGACACGCCCTGCTATCCACAGGACAAAAAGTCATCCACAGCTAGAACCGTTTGCAATGCACTGCCGCTTGTCGACGAGTGCAGCGTCCGCCACACTATCGCGTATGACGACCAAGCAGAGTTTCAGGCGCTCGCTAATGCGCACATTAGCGCTATTCGTGCTCGCTGTCGCGCTAACAACACCCCCAAGCCCACCTGCAGCTACCGGCGAGCCAATATCCGCCATTGCGCATACCTTCCCTGTGCACGGCAAAATACTACGCGACTACGCCCCACCGGAAAAACGCTGGCAGCCTGGACATCGCGGAGTAGACCTGAACGCCTCCCCGGGCCAGCCAATCCGCGCCTCAGCTCCCGGTGTGGTGCATTTCGCCGGTTCGATCGCCGGAATGACTTCCGTGTCAATCATGCACGCCGATGGCATCCGCACAACCTATCAGCCCATAGATACCGCGTTAGAAAAGGGAGACCACGTGGCCGCTGGCCAGGTGATTGGCCATCTTGTGGTCAACGCCAAACATCCCGAACCGGGCCTGCATTGGGGCGCACTGCGCGGCAAGGACTATCTCAATCCACTTGATTTGATACAGCGGAGGCCAATCGTGCTCAAACCCGTGCGCAATTAAACAACCCTGCGGGATTAAGCGCGCGGATGTGCCCGCTTGTGTACTTCACGGAGGCGGTCCGCTGAGACGTGGGTATAAATCTGCGTGGTCGCCAGACTCGAATGACCGAGCATCTCCTGCACCACACGCAAGTCAGCGCCACCTTCCACCATGGCTGTGGCCACAGAGTGCCGGAGCGAATGCGGTGAAACATCAGCCCATTTATGAATCACTCGGCGCGCCTGACGAGGATTCAATCTACCTCCACGCACACCGAGAAAAAGCGCATGTTCGGCCTGTGCGGAAGCATGAAAGCTTCCACGCACCTGGAGCCAGCCTTTGAGTGCCGCCTCCGCTGGTGCACCGAAGGGCACGATGCGCTGCTTGTTCCCCTTACCCACTACCGAGATGATGTGGCGGGAAAAGTCCACATCAGAGACGTCGGCCTTGCACAGCTCCTCTACACGCATCCCAGTGGCATACAACAGTTCCACAATGGCCAAGTCGCGAGCCGCAACTGCGCTGTCCTCGGAGGAGACTTTCTCGATTGCCTCCTCAATCCTCTCCGGCGAGAGCACTTCCGGAAGATGCTGATGTTTCTTCGGCGTTGACAGCCGCAGCGACGGATCAGCATCGAGAATTTGCCGAGCTACGAGCCAACTACAGAACTGGCGAATGGACGTCGTTAAGCGAGCCAGCGATGACCGCGCAGCACCCTCCGCATGCTTCGCGCCGAGGTGCGCACGGATGACAGGGGTGGAGAGTTCACTGATGTGGTCCAGGCCGGCGAGGAGGGGGATGAGATCGGCTCGATAGGCACGGACGGTTGCGTCAGAGAGTCTGCGGGAATAAGTCAGCTCATCGAGAAAATCCATGAGCACGGCCTCAATATTGGCGGATAACCCGAGATCCGGCTCAGTCCTGTCGTCGTTATTGGTTGCGCGCTTCACGGTTCTGACCTTAGTAGACGCACACCGCGAGACCTCACCAGACAGCGGAAAAGGCAGTGACTCCGACTTTCGCCAGAGCCACTGCCCTATTGCCTCACCCATGTCACAAGCCCGTTTCCGTAACAGTTACTTAGGCTTGCCTTGCCTATATTACTGAGCGTACAGAGAATTGCAATACCTAATTCAAGATTTTTTCGAGATTCTCTGCAGAAGGCTTTATTAGCGCCTCACTAACGCTTCTGTTCCTGGCGCAACCACCCACCCTCCACCCGACTGGTCAGCCCCTGTCCCTGCAGCTCCAGCAACAAATGTGTCGTAAGCGCCACGGCCAATCCCGCCTGCGCTGCGACTTCTCCCACCGGCGTTGGCTCCGCAGAATTCAGAGAGTCGTAGACAGCGAGCTCGTTTCGAGAAAGCTTCTGCACCGCCGACTTTTCCCACAACAATTCAAGCTGAGCATCCTCATTCACTGTGCCAACTGACCGATACAGCGACCGCACATTATCGGCACTACACACCAGGACAGCCTCGCCACTGCGGATTAGGTCATGACAGCCAGAGGTAGTTTGCAGCGTCACCGGTCCCGGCACTGCTCCCAAGGGCTTGTTTAGCCTCACTGCCCAGTGCGCTGTGTTGCGCGCCCCTGAACGCCAGCCCGCCTCGACGATTGTGGTTGCTCGCGATAGGGCCGCTACCAGCCGATTCCTAGTCAAAAACCGATGCCGTGCTGGTCGCACCCCCGGTGGATACTCCGTAATCAGCGCACCCCGCTCTGCAATCCGGTCGAAGAGCTCTGCATGCGCCCGCGGATAGTCAACCCCTACACCACCGGCTCCGACCACAACCGTAGTGCCGCCAGCGTCGAGCGCAGCTCGATGCGCCGCGGCATCAATCCCTAACGCACCACCGCTGATGACACTAACCCCCGCGTTCGCGAACTGTCCCGCGAATTGGGCCGCCACCTGTGTCCCGTAGCTGCTGGCCATCCGCGTTCCGACAATCGCCACCGCTTCACTGACCACGTCCCGCAAGTCACGGCCACGCACCCACAGCGCAAGTGGTGGTGCATCGGCGCGGTCACGGACTTCGAGCGTCGTAAAGCAGGACAGCAGCTCCCCCGGCCACTCTGGGTGCCCCGGATAAATAAGACGCCACCCCATCGCTGCCGCCAGCTCCAAATCGTGGCCGCTCTGGTCAACGTCGGCTCGCGCCTGCGTCGTATTGAGCAGACCTTCCGGCAGCCCGGCGCGAGCCTTGATCCTCTCTGCTACCTCTACCGGCCCAAACTCCGTCACGAGCCGCACAATCTGCGGATGCGTCGCCTCTATCACACGATTCAGGTAAGCCCACGCGTGAATTTCGTCCATTTTTCCCCCTTGATAATGGTTCGGTTGTATTAGCCGCCCCCGCGGTCATGCAGCTGGCAGGCACGTTGCACGTGCTCGAAGGTAAACGCGTCTACTCCCCCGAGATCTGCGAGCGTCCACGCCACTGCGATTACTTTGTCCACTCCCCGCTGGGTAATCTCTCCGTTTCTCAACTGGAAGTCCAATAACGCCATCGCTTCTTCGTCTAAGCCCGCGTGACGACGGAGAAGCGAGCGTGGCACACTCGCGTTGGTGACGGCTGCTTCGTCGGCAAGCCCCAGAGCCTGCCACCTATGGCGGGCACGGTCACGTGCGGCCTGTACCCGATCGCGAACGGCCGCGGAGGGCTCATTGTGTGCTTTGTTTTTAATTCCCAGCTTGGCCCCGGCAGGACTGAGCGTGACGTTGAGATCCATGCGATCGCGAAGCGGGCCCGATAATGCGCGACCATGCTTGGCTCGCTCGGCACTAGAACAGGTGCATTCGCTGGCATACGCCGCCCCACACCGACAGGGATTGGTCGCCATGACTAGTTGTGTTCTCGCCGGAAAGGTCACTCGATGGTGCGTACGCAGGTGGACGACCACCCCGTTTTCCATCGGCATCCGCAACGCATCCAATACCGCCGGGCGCATGAGGGTGATTTCGTCCAAGAACAGCACCCCATGGTGGGCAAGGCTAATCGCGCCGGGCTTGGGCACAGCACCGCCGCCGACTAACGCTGCCACAGTCGCGCTGTGATGTGGAGCCACAAACGGCGGATGTTGGACAAGAGTGTCCGCAGTATCGAGCGCTCCGGCCACCGAATGCAGCGCGGTGACCTCCAGCTGCTGCCACTTCTGCAATGGCGGCAGAATTGTGGGCAAGCGCTCAGCGAGCATGGACTTCCCAGTTCCCGGAGAACCCTGCATGAACAGATTGTGCCCACCTGCTGCGGCTACCTCGAGGGCGAAGCGCGCCTCAGGTTGGCCATCGACATCGGCCAGGTCTACCGAGAAGGCTTGTTCGCTGGGGTCGTCGTTAAGCGCGGTCGTCAAACCTGAGCCGGTGAGTACCCAGCCCCATAGCTGTGCGAGGTCGGCTGCGGTGCAGACTGCGATGCCGTCGACGAGCGCGGCCTCGGCGGCGTTGGCGGCGGGGACGACAACCCAACGGGCACCTGCCTCGCGGGCGGCAAGGACTTGCGGCAGCACTCCACGCACCGGGCGAATGGAACCGTCGAGCCCAAGTTCGCCAATGAGAACCGTGTGGCGGAGACGACCTCGGGCCTCCATGTCATCGCTGGTTGCGATAAGGATGGCGCAGACGATGGCGAGGTCAAAGCTAGTGCCGTGCTTGCGGATATGCGCCGGAGACAGACTCACCACGACCTTTGTCTTCGGCCAGGCCAACTGCGAGTTAGCAACCGCCGTGCGCACGCGATGTTTGGCTTCTCCGACGGCGGCATCGCCGAGCCCACCGATATACATTCCTGGCAAGCCACGCCCAACATCGGCTTCCACCTGCACAATAGTTCCTTCAATGCCGCTGAGGCTGACTGCAAGAGCTGTACCGACAGTCATCTAGCAGTCCCACATGATTGCGTCGCTGATTGCGGGAATGTACGTAACTGCAACGACTGGAGGACCGGACGAAGGGCTGGACACTGTGACTTCTGCGCAGTCGATAACTACGGACTCTAACCAGTAGGTAGAACTCTCTGACAGCCACTGTCCCGCCGCCTTGCGCAAATGACGAAGCTTGGCTGCTGTGATGGACTCTCTGCCGTCCCCAAACTGACTACTTCGCGAGCTGCGCCGCGTTTTTACCTCCACAAAATGCAGCCTGCCGTCAACATCTTCAGCAATAAGATCGAGCTCATAGCGCCCCACCCGCTCATTCCGAGCAATAACTTCCCACCCCTGATCCTCCAACATCTCGGCGACGAAATCCTCCCCAAACGCGCCGAGCTGTCTCGTGGTTAGTTCTTCAAAGCTCTGTGTCATAGCCCCGGTCCCCCTGGTTCCCCGTTGAATTGTGCCTTGGCGGTTTACTGCCTTGGCGGTTCGGAAACACTCTTGCACAGCGGGCATGACAAAGGCCCTCCGATAAATGCTCAGAGGGCCCTAACTGTGGATAATTTTTCGACTGTGGATAACTGTTAGCAGCTAGCCATAACATGCGATGACAGACGACGATAACCTACGGCAGTCGCAAGTCCGGCTTATCCAGTTCCTCGATATTGACATCCTTGAAAGTGATAACGCGCACGTAGCGGACAAACCGAGCCGGGCGATGGACATCCCACACCCACGCATCCGACATCCGCAGCTCGAAATAGACCTCGTTTTCGCTGTTGTGCGGAATCAGCTCCACAGCATTAGCAAGGTAGAACCTGCGCTCCGTCTCAACAACGTACGAAAACTGACTAACGACATCGCGGAACTCCTTGTACAGGGATAGTTCAACGTCGGCCTCGTAGTTTTCTAGATCTTCTGCGCTCACGACCGCGACGGCTCCTTCGAGTGTTTACATGTTGCTCTTTTTGTACATGTTGGTCTATTCGGGGTGCTCAAGATACTCCGTGTGTGCCAAGCGCACATTGCGGTATGACCACCGATGCTCCGGGGTTGCGCCATGGCGTGAAATCGCTTCCATATGCGATGACGTGCCGTAGCCCTTATGCCCCGCCAGACCATAATCCGGATACTTCTCCGATAGGTCAACCATAATGCGGTCGCGGGTGACTTTGGCTAAGACACTCGCAGCAGCAATACATCGGCAAGCGGAATCACCACCAATCACGGGCAAATAGGGTGCCGTGAAGCCAGACACTTTGAGTGCGTCGGTAAGCACATAGCCAGGACGCTGTCCCAACCCGGCTACCGCGCGGCGCATTCCAGTGACATTCGCGTCCTGAATGCCGAATTGGTCGATGTAGGACGCGGGAATCGTCGTCACGCAAAAAGAGGTGGCGAAGCGTTGGATGAGCGGAAAGAGCCGTTCACGTGCGGCCGGCGTGAGCTTTTTAGAATCGGTGAGCTTATCCAGCTCTGCGATAGGGCGTTCTGGAAGGCAGCAGGCGGCGATAACTATCGGGCCTGCACAGGCGCCGCGACCAGCCTCGTCGACCCCGGCTACAGGTCCAAAGCCGCGCTTTGCCAGCGCGACCTCTATCGTGCGCGACTGCTTCAGCCTCCGCAGTTTCGGCGCCGGCGGCGTGAGCAGACTGTGCTGCCTAGTTGTGCTGGATGTCCGGATCATCGACGCCACCGATGCGGTTAAACGGCAGGATGATTGCCTGCACCTTGCCGACGACGTTATCCAGCGGCACAGTACCCTGCAGCTCGTCGCCCATGTGATAGCGAGAGTCCGCAGAGTTGGTGCGGTTATCACCCATGACCCACAGATTCCCCTCCGGCACTGTTACCGGCCCGAAGTACGGGCCACCACACTGCTCTGAGCCAAGATTATCCACCACCGGCTTGTCTGCCGGAGTTTTAATGAAATCCTGGTCTGTCATCTTGCCGTCAACCATGATGCCGGGATCTCCTGGGCGACACTGCACAGTCTGCCCACCCGTGGCAATCACACGCTTGACCAACGCATTTTCATCAGGGGCGACAAGGCCAATCCAGGAACCAACCGTCTGCAGCGAGTTCGCCACTGGGTTGGTTGAACGCTGTGACACGTAGTTACTATTCCAGGACTCCGGGCCATTAAAGACGACAACATCGCCGGGCTTGGGATCTGAGAACTGGTAGGAAACCTTATCCACCCAAATGCGGTCACCGGTGCACCCGACACATCCGTTGAGCGTCGGCTGCATCGACTCGGATGGAATCACGTAGACGCGGCCGATAAAGGACTGCACACCGGCACTGATGAGCAGGGCAATCACGATAATGATTGGAATCTCGATGTACCACGGAGTGTGCTTTTCAGGCTCCTCGTCAAGTTTCCGGAAGCCTTTCAAGCCTTCAGTACGGTCTTCTTTTTGGCCGTCAGTCTGTTCGCGAGAATCGTCGTCGGTCATGGGAAAAGACTATACGCGATAGAAAAATCCCCACCGAGCTCAACACTCGATGGGGATTATTTTGCGCCAAAAGACTAGCGGCGCTCCTTGATGCGTGCAGCCTTACCGCGCAGGTTGCGCAGGTAGTACAGCTTCGCACGGCGAACGTCGCCCTTGAAGACAACGCGAATCTCGTCGATGTTCGGGGAGTGCACCGGGAAGGTACGCTCAACAGCGATACCGAAGGATACCTTGCGGACGGTGAAGGTCTCGCGGACGCCGCCGCCCTGACGACGGATAACGACGCCCTTGAAGACCTGAATACGCTCGGTCTTACCCTCGACAATCTTTACGTCGACCTCGACGGTGTCACCAGCGCGGAACTCCGGAATGTCGTCGCGCAGGTATGCTGCATCAACCTTGTCAAGAATGTTCATGGAAACTTATTCCTTTACTTTTTGCATAGACAGAGGACCCTGGCGGCGCTTTCCCACAGAGGGACGCTCGGCCGGTTCATGCCCGAAACAGGTAAAGCTGCCTATAAAGACAACCTGGAAATTATTACACACCCCCTGGTCAGAAACCAAACTCATCCATGTTCGGCGGGTCTTGCGGGTCTTGGGGAGCTTCCGAGTCTTGGGGGTCTTGCGGGTTGGGAGTATCGGTGTCTTCTCCCCTGCGCGCTTCCTCGACCAGCTTCCGTGATTGCTCTATCAGCTCCTGGCGATACTCGTTATATTCTGCCAGCGCCTGCGTCATCCGCAGTCCCCGTTTGTCGAAAGTGTAGCGCCCGTGCCCGGCAAGCGGCCCGTCTTCCAGGCTCACCGCCTTTTTGCCCGTGCTTGACGACGTCCACAGTTCCACCCCATCCCGATCACGTGCAACATTCCACAGACCAGCTGTTTTCATGTTGTGGTGCCGGCGGCAGAGGCAGTGGAGGTTCGGCGTTTCTGTTGCCCCGCCCTCCTCTGGGTGCTCTTTGTCGTACGGCTCAATATGGTCAATGTCGCAGAGCTCCGCGGGTACATCACACCCCGGAAAGCGACACGTTCCGTCCCGACCTTTAACGAAGGCTCTCTGACTTTCGGTTGGGGCGTAGCCCTCCGCGGTTTCGTCGGCAAGCATACGAATATGCGTGACCTTATCAATCCACGCCTGCGTAGCTAACTGCGAGATCCAGCCAACGCCGCCAAGCCAGGCGGTGCGGGGACGCTCCTCTGTGGCAGGACAGTATAGGTTGAGTACGATTTTTGCCTCGGCGGTGCCGCGGATGAGGTGTGTCAAAGCTTCGACTCGAGTGCAGCCAGCTGAGCTGGAGATGGACTCGAGGGTGGTTTTGAATTCGAGAGCGCGGGTCTTTTCCAGCTCCATAAAAACTTCCGCGAAGTTGTCGCTCTCTTCAAAACCGATACTCTCTCCTACTATTTCGCGTTCTCCTGCAGGAAGCAGCGGATCGACATCACCCGGAAGGTTTTTGGGGCGAAGCTGAGGTTCAATTTCTTCGATAACCCGTTGCAGGAATTTATGTAGGCTGCGAACTCCCCGGAGTGCCTCGCCATGCTTTCGGGGAATGACAAAGCGGGCAATTTCTTCTTCAACAGCTGCACGCACCTCTGGATCGTGGAGCGGCGCTGTCGCGCGAGCAATGGTGATCAGATGCGCAAAGGGCAAATGAGCTCGAGCTTTAATAAAGGCACCCAGCCGGGGCATACGCGCTAACTGAATGCCGACCTCTACATACTCGAGCGCCTTACCGCGGGAAATACCCAACTCGGGTGCGATTTCAGCAATGTATGCATCCACATCAATCTCAAGCGACTTCGGCGTGCAACCGCAAGCTATACCCAGTTCCAGGCGATTGCGTTGGATACCCGCCACCGCCAACTGGTTCGTGGATGACTCGTGGAAAAACTGCGGCGCTTCAGGCAGCAGAGCCGCTTGGTAAACATCGGACGGTTGTTTGGCCGGACTATCTTTTTCAGACATTGTTCCCCCAAAGCCCCAACCCCGCTCAGTGTCGATAACCAGTGAATACCACTAGCCCAACGCCAAGAAGAGAAGCTCAAGCACTTTGTTCTTGATGCCTCCATTTTAGCACACCCATTCGATTGCGCAACCCCTTTAATAAAACTTTGTCGCTTGTACATTCGAGTGAATTGTTGAGCGTGTTATCAAATGTCACGAGGTGCATCTTCTGGCGAAACTCCGCGCACACTAAGACGGCACGCTACAACCGCTCGCTACAACGTCACGCTGATACAGCACTCCAATAACGACCGCTGCCGACCGTTGCTACAAAGCCCCCCCCCCAACTGCTAGATTGTCTCCATGCAGCAGATTCCACGCTTTGACCCCTGGATTGTTCGAGGAACAATCATCGCCCCGTGCGTTCTGGCGATTGCACAGCTTCTGTGGGTAATTGCCATTTCCGACCGACTACCGGAGCAGTTAGCAACGCATTGGAGCGGTAGCGGCACTCCCAACGGTTTCATGCCGCCAATTCAAAGCACATTGATTATGGCCATCATCGTCATCGCATGTGCGCAGATCGGTTGGCTCGGTGCAAAGACCAGCACGCCGCTTGTCGTGCGCAAGCCAATTGCAATAACCAACCTCGCCCTCTGCGGCTTCTTAATCGGCATTGAATTCGCGATTATCATCCCGCAGATCGGCACGACGGACCCTACGACCGCCCGAATCGGCTGGATCTATGCAATAGCCGGCGTCATCATCGGCCTAGTAGCGGCCCTGCTCGTGACGCGCCGCCTCAAGGACTACTCCTCGCTTACCGACGCCACGGTCACCGAGCCGACATCGCCACAGTTGCCCCATCGAGAAGGAGCCCCGACTCCCATCGATGTCAGTGTGACCATCTCTAAGGGGGTCAAGGTCACCCTCGCAGTCTGGTGCGTGGTGTCTGTAGCGCTCGCAGTGTTCCTGCCAAGCCTCGGCATTGTTTTTCTGCTGTGCACGCCGCTATTCCTCATCGCATATGAAACCGGCATGACACTAGACACGGACCCGAAGACAGATTCCATTACCGTTTTTAACGGCTGTGGACCGCTGAAGATGAAACACCCCATTGAGCTTCGAACCATCAAATATGCGAAGCCGGCCACTTATAACTGGGCCGACGGTGGCGGTATTGGGCTTCGACTTGGCAATGATGGCCGCATCACCGTGGCGGCACGGTCAGGCGAGGCAGTCAAGATTGAGACCTCGGGGTCCGATTACACCATCGTCGTACCGGATGGAATGGCTGCGGCTGTCGCGGGTGAGATCAACAGCCGCATCGACGCTATGCGCCAATAGGCTATGCGCTAACAGATCAAGCGCTAAAAGATCAAGCGCTAAAAGCCTGCCCTGCGCAGCGCGTCAGCCATGGAACCGCCGCCTCCACCACGGTTGGCTCCACCGCGCTTCTTATTCTGGGAACCACGCTTTCGGCCGCCTCCACGGCCTTCTCCGCGACCGCCGTCACGCTTTGGCTTGGTATCCGAGGCGTCGTCGTCAAGCCTGAGCGATAGACCGATGCGGTTGCGTTCGACGTCAACGTCGAGAACCTTCACCTTGACCACCTCGCCCGAGCGGACGACCTCGTGTGGGTCGGAGACGAAACCGCGGGCCATGTTGGAGACGTGGACGAGGCCGTCCTGGTGGACTCCGACATCGACGAAGGCACCGAAGGCCGCGACGTTGGTGACGGTGCCCTCGAGAATCATGCCGGGCTGAAGATCGGAGACCTTCTCCACGCCTTCCTTGAAGGTGGCGGTGACGAACTCGGGACGCGGATCGCGGCCGGGCTTGTCCAGCTCGGTTAAGATGTCCTGGACGGTGGGCAGGCCGATGCCGGCGGACTCGTCGACGAAGTCTGCAGCACGCACCTTGGACAAGACGCGGGAGTTGCCGATGAGCTCCTGGACACTAACGCCGGTCGACGCGGCGATGGCATCGACGACGCGGTAGGACTCCGGGTGCACGGCGGAGGCATCCAGCGGGTTGTTAGCGCCGTGGATGCGCAGGAAGCCGGCGCACTGCTCGAAGGCCTTCGGGCCAAGACGCGGAACCTTCAGCAGCTCCTTGCGGGAGGTGAAAGCGCCGTTTTCGTCTCGGTAAGCGACGATGTTGTCCGCAACAGTCGAGGACACGCCAGCAACGCGACCGAGCAGCGGCGCGGAGGCGGTGTTGACCTCGACGCCGACAGCGTTGACGGCATCCTCAACCACGGCATCGAGAGAGTGCTCGAGCTTGGTCTGGGAAACGTCGTGCTGGTACTGGCCGACACCGATGGACTTCGGATCGATTTTGACGAGTTCAGCAAGCGGGTCCTGCAGGCGGCGGGCAATCGATACGGCACCGCGGAGAGATACATCCATGTCCGGGAACTCAGCTGCTGCCAGGGACGATGCGGAGTAGACGGAAGCACCGGCCTCAGAAACCACCACAGGGGTCGGCTTCTTGCCACCGGCCTGAGCTATCAGGTCAGCGATTTCGCGGGCCAGGGTTTCGGTCTCGCGGGAAGCGGTGCCGTTGCCGATGGCCATGAGCTCCACGCGGTGCGTGGCGCAGAGAGTGGCCAGTTGCTCCTTGGCGCCGGACCAGTCATTGCGCGGCTGGTGCGGGTAGACGATGGCAGTGTCGAGCACCTTGCCAGTGGAGTCGACAACGGCGCACTTAACACCATTGCGGTATCCCGGGTCCAGGCCGAGAGTGGCGCGCTGGCCAGCCGGTGCGGCCAGCAGCAGGTCACGCAGGTTACGGGCGAAGACATCCACGGCTTCGGCCTCGGCACGCTCCTTCAGTCGAGTGCGGGCATCGAGGGCAGCGGACACCTCCAACTTGGTGCGCCAACCGAAACGAACGGCCTGGTCAATCCACTTGGAGGCACCGCCGTCGGGAAGCTCAAAGGCCTCACGAATCATGTGTTCGTAGGTCTCATCCTCACCCGCATCGATGTTAAGAGTCAGGATGCCCTCGGCCTCACCGCGAAGCACGGCCAGTACACGGTGGCTAGGCATGGTGTCCAGAGGTTCGTTGTGCTCGAAGTAGTCACGGTACTTCGCACCCGCAGTCTCCTTGCCCTCCACCACGGCAGCGGCGGCGGAACCGGAGGACCACACCTGCTCACGGACAGAGCCAACCAAATCAGCATCGGTAGCGAAGCGATCGACCAAAATGGCACGGGCACCGGTCAGAGCGTCCTTCGCATCCTTGCCAGCTGCCTCGCCGTACTTAGTGGCTAGAGTCTCGGGGTCCGCGGCGGGGTCGGCCAGTAGCTCCTCCACCAGCGGTTCGTACCCGGCCTCACGCGCAATATCGGCCTTGGTCTTGCGCTTCTTCTTGTACGGCAGGTAGAGATCCTCCAGCCGTGCCTTGGTATCGCAGGCGAGGATGGCGGCCTTGAGATCGTCGTTAAGCTTTCCCTGCTCTTCGATAGCGGCGAGAATCGTTTGCTTGCGCTCTTCTAGTTCGCGCAGGTAGACGACGCGTTCCTCGATGAAACGCAGCTGTGTGTCATCGAGTCCGCCGGTTACTTCCTTGCGATAGCGGGCGATGAAAGGCACGGTGTTGCCTTCGTCGAGAAGCTTGATAGCGGCGGCGACGGCACTTTCGGCAACGTCCGCACCAGTGGCGGCGAGTTCTCGGGCAATTACTGATGAAATCACCCGGGCAACTTTACTATCGTGGAAGTACCAATTGGCGAACGCCCCACAGAAGGCTCGCAGTAAACACCGGAAAAGGAGCCCCATGAAGCAGAAACTCTGTGCCGAATACCTGCGCATCTCCGACGAGGAGGCAGCGCGGTTAGTTGAGGTCGCAGCACCTGCGGCAACCAGCGACGGCGGCACGGCGGGGCTTGTTAACGACGGCGCGGAGAAGATTATCCTGCAGCACTTCGTCGACGTTCCGGACGAAGACGCCCTGGACATCGACACGGACTGGGAGTCCCTGCTGCGCACGTTGACCGGCAATCCCATCGACGGCCAAGCACTCGGCGACCCGCTGGCGGAGGCCATCCTCGGCGCCGACCGCGTCTGCCGCAAGCCGCTGTCTGCAGTCATCCGCGCCGATCGCGTCGGCGACGTGCACCAGACGCTGGCAAGCATCGATCTTGCCGCCCGCATCACGGACAATGGTTCGCTTATCGACGAAGCCACTGCGACACAGCGGTACCGCGAACTCGTGGCCTTCTACGAGGAGACTAAGGCAGCGCGTAGCGCCGTGCTCGTGGCCATCTCCTAAGAACTAGCAGCGCAACTGCTAAGCCGATAACTCCGGCGATGAGGCCGCCGATAACATCGGTAAGCCAGTGCGCCCCGACCCACACGCGCGACAGTGCCACAGCGCCGATAAGCGCGATGATGGCCAGGTCGAGCAGCTTGCGGGCTGTGCGGCGCAATACGGGGATGGCAAGCTGCATCGCGGCCATACCGCTGGAAGTAACCGCTGCCACATGTGCAGAAGGAAACGCCGCGTCATGTAGGTTGACCAGCGAGAACTCCTCACCCGGTCGGTCGCGGTCCAAAAACCACTTCATGGCATAAGTCACCGCAATCGACGAACCGAATGACGCCGGCAGTAGCAACGCCCACGCACGGAAGCGGAACCACAGGAGTGCCGCAGCAACAAGCGTGACCGGCGCGATGTAAATCGGCCGGATAATCTCGCTCAAAGCCAGCATCAAACTATCGACGCGGCCATCCCGCGCCCCATGCAGGTCACTGACCCAGCCCGCAAACGACTGATCCACGCTCCCCGCCAGCTGCGTCTGAGTGAACCACGCCAGTGCACCTAGGACAGCTAACCAACCAATGACATGCCGGGGTCGCGCAATTCGAACACGTGCCACTAGCAGTTCTCCTCGGTTACTTCCCCAATGACTCCTTGGATTATTTCCCGGTCACGGGCGCTGAGGTCGACGTCGGCAAGCAAATCGGGACGACGTTCGGCCGTGCGGATGAGTGACTGGTCGCGCCGCCAACGGTCCACCAGCGCGTGATTGCCGCTGAGGAGAACGTCCGGCACTGCCAGTCCACGCCACTCGCGCGGCTTGGTGTAGGACGGCCCTTCGAGCAGACCGTCAGAGAAAGAGTCCTCCTCGTGGCTTTTGCGATTGCCCAACACACCCGGGATCAACCGCACGACGGACTCCGCAATCACCAGCACCGCCACTTCCCCGCCGATCAGCACATAGTCCCCAATAGAGACCTCACGCACGCGGTAACGATTAGCGGCATCATCAATAACTCGCTGGTCAATGCCCTCGTAGCGCCCGCACGCGAACACAATGTGCTCCTCGTGTGAGAACTCCTGCGCCATCTGCTGCGTAAACGGCTCGCCCGCCGGGGTCGGGACGATCAGCAGGGGCTTCGCTGAATCTTCTTCGCTTAACGACGGCACTTCCGCTGCAGCATAGGAAGATTCCTCGGCCAAACCCAATTTCTGATCATGGCGGACATTGTCCAAATGTGGCACCGCGGACGTGAGCGACTGCTCCGCTTTCAGCGCCGCTACCTCGTCGAGGGCGGGACCCCAGACATCCGGCTTCATAACCATGCCGGGGCCACCGCCGTAGGGTGAGTCATCCACGGCCTGGTGTACACCTGGCGCCCAGTCGCGCAGGTTGTGTACGCCGACGCTCAAAATGCCCTGCTCAATTGCCTTGCCCAGCAACGCATGACGCAGTGGCTCGAGGTACTCCGGGAAGATTGTGACTACATCGAGACGTAAGCTCACAGCTCCAACAGTCCTTCCGGCGGGGTGATGGTGACAGTAGAATTCTCAAGGTCAACTTCCGGAACGATTTCCTCTACCAGAGGGATGAGTACCTCCCGGGCCCCGTCGTCAAGCGTGACTTCAAGGAGACGATGAGCGGGCGCGCGGACGATAGAAGTGACCTCGCCTATATCGGTGCCGTTATGGACTACGCGCAGGCCTTCAAGTTCAAAGTCATAAAAGTCCTCGTCTTCGAAGACGGGCTCGGCATAAAACTTCATACCCCGATGACGCTCGGCCTCATTGCGGCCCGGAATCTCCTCGAAGCGAATCAGCAAACGCCCCTGGTGCGGGCGTGCCGTTTTCACAGTCAGCTGTTCCTCACGGCCGGCCTGTACACCCAACAGCGTGGCCCCGACTGCGAAACGCCCTTCCGGGTCATCCGTTGTCGCATCGACGACGACTTCCCCGCGCACACCGTGGGGCTTGATCACTCGGCCAATAAGCACCATGTCAGCTACCGACACGCGCACACTCCCTCTCTTATAAAGGCTCTGTAAAACACCCCGCGTAAAGCAAAAAGGCGCCACCCAACACTTCGTCTTGAAGTATAAGGTAGCGCCCGGATTAGCTAAGCGGCGTACTCAGCGTCCTTATTACTCGGCGTCCTCGGAAGCCTCGGACTCAGCAGCCTCAGCCTCGGCAGCCTTTGCGGCCTCCTCAGCTTCCTTAGCAGCCTTAGCTGCTTCCTTGGCCTCGCGGCGCTTAGCGGTGATGGCCTCAGCGGACGGGCCATTGTTGGCCTCTTCCAGAGCCTTGTTGAACAGCTCGAGCTTGGTCGGCTTCGGCTCAGCAACCTTCAGAGTGCCCTCTGCACCCTCGAGGCCCTTGAACTTCTGCCAGTCGCCGGTGACCTTCAGCAGAGCCAGAACCGGCTCGGTCGGCTGTGCACCGACGCCCAGCCAGTACTGAACGCGCTCGGAGTCAATCTTGATGATCGACGGCTCTTCCTTCGGCTGGTAGATGCCCAGGTTCTCAATGACCGCACCGTTGCGACGGGTACGAGCATCAGCAACGACGACGCGGTACTGAGCAGTACGAATCTTACCCAGGCGCTGCAGCTTAATCTTGACTGCCATGAGGAGTTCCTCTTTCTTCTATGTCACTGGACAATACTTATGCATCCGAGCTCACGAGTAATTACTAACGAAGTGCCTCGGACCGGTTTTGCCCTTGGGATATTTACACTGCGCGTGACCACCGGGCGGCCGTGGCCGGATCCGATGAATTCGCAGTCGTGCCTCAGCTGAGGATTCTCATTGAGACAACTCGAGGTATGTTACCAGCAGTTTTTGGAAATTAACAAAACTGCGCACTCGAAACGCTGCATACCCACTAATGCTGAACGTCGTTGACAGTGCGGTAACGTAACATTCTATGAAAACCACCGGCACCCAATATAGGTATGACTTGGACGGACTACGGGGCATTTCGATTGCCCTCGTAGTCCTTTTCCACGTTTACGTCGGCCGCGTTTCCGGTGGTGTGGACGTATTCCTCTTGCTCTCCGGGTTTTTCTTCTTCGGCGCGCAGTACCGCAATGCCATCAACCCCAGGCAGTCCATCAATCCGTGGTGGAGTATCTGGCGCACGCTGCGTCGCCTAATCCCGACACTGGTGCTGGCCCTCTTCGCGACAACCCTGTTTGTCATTTACTTCATTCCATCGCTTCGCACCATCGACATTGCCCAGCAACTCCGCGCCAGCCTGCTCTACTACCAAAATTATGAACTGGCACTCCAGGGCTCGGACTACGCTGCCGCAGAGAGCGAAACTTCCCCACTGCAGCACCTGTGGTCAATGTCGGTGCAGGGCCAGTTTTATCTCGGCTCCATTTTGCTCATCTCCCTACTCGCCTGGATGACGCGCTCACCCCAGATTGTCGGCGCGGTCACCTCACCGGTGGAGGCGAAGCGCACCGACGCTACCGGCGGTAAACTCCGCCGAATCCTCACCCCTTTGCTGGCAGTTATCACTCTCGGCTCGCTTGCCTATGCCTTCTATATGCACTCCGAAAACCAGGGCTGGAACTACTACTCCACTGTCAGCCGCCTCTGGGAGCTCTGCCTCGGCGCACTACTCGGACTGATTCTTGTCCGGGGCTCCATCCCCATGCCCAAGCCTCTTCGAGTGCTGTTAGCCAGCATCGGCCTCGCACTGGTAGTCTCCACCGGTTTCATCTTCGACGGCGCCGCGCAGTTCCCAGGCCCTTGGACCCTATGGCCCCTCGGTGGTGCTGCGCTGATTATTATCGCCGGCCCTGAGGCGGGCTGGATCTCCAAGTTCCTGGCCAGCCGCCCAATGCGCGAAGTAGGCCAGAGCGCCTACGCGCTCTACCTGTGGCACTGGCCTCTTCTCATCCTGGCCATAAACTACCTCAACCGCGATACTCCGGGGCTGAAACTTGGCACCACAGTGATCGTCGTTTCCTTTATTTTGGCCAAACTCACCAACAAGTATGTCGAGCTGCCGCTGGCTCAATCGACTCGCCGACCGACCCGGACTCAGCCCGTCGTTGGCGATGCAATCCACGCAATGAAGCATCGTCGCCCGGCTCGTCGTCTAGCGGCAGTCGGCACTGTTGTCGTCATTGCGTTGGTCGGCATGTCCAGCCTTGTCAACGTGCAACAGGTGCGCGTCGATCGCGCCTCCGCCACCAGCCTAGATCCAGAGGTCTATCCAGGTGCACTCGCGCTTACCGACGGGTACGAGGTCCCCAAGGCAGCCACAAAGCCGAATACCGATTTCATCACGGACCTTTGGCCGGAACCTGCCCTCGATGGCTGCCTTGCGACAGGCGGTGAGGACGTCGGATACTTCCCGCCGAATCGCCGTTGGCGCGATGAGACCCAGCCGTGTGTCTACGGTGATGCAGATGCTAGTGAATCGATTGTCATCGTCGGCGGCTCGCACATGGAACATTGGTTTGCCCCGATTGATGCCTACGGCAAAAACAACGGGTACCGAGTGGTGGTTCTTCTCCGACAAGGCTGTCCAGCGACCTTAGAACCGATCCACGGAGTCGGCGATATCTGCGTGGCCTGGACTTTCGAGGCTCTGCAGAAAATTGACGAGATTCAGCCAGAGATGGTTTTCACCACTGCAACCAGACCCTTGTTCCAGGCGGACCCACCGCAGCCCGGCGACTACACACCGGATGGTTACGTTTCGTTTTTCGCTGCTCTGCAAGAACGCGGAATTGATTTCTTCGCCATCCGCGATAACCCATGGGCGCTACGGGAGGACTTGGACCAATTCTCCCCCAGCGTATGCGAAGAAGCGGAAGAAGACTGCACTATCCACCGCAAAACTGCCCTAAATGCAGAAAATCCCGCTGAGGAGATTCTTGCGAACTTCCCCAACGGGCACAGTCTAGATTTCTCCGACATCTTCTGCGGTCCGACCACCTGCCGTAAAGTTATTGGCAATATCTACGTCTACCGCGACAGCAATCACATCACCGATGAACTAGCGGCCACTTTCAGTCCTGAAATGGACCGCCAGATTCAGAAGGCTCTGCGGGACTAGCTACTTCTAGTCCCCGCTACTTCTTGCCCTGTCCGAAGTCGAGATTGTTGAGGTCAAAGTCCTCCATACCTTCTGGCAGCTGATTACCCATCTGCTTCTGCAGCTTCTGCAGTTCAGCCATGCTAGGCATACCCGGCATGCCCTGCATACCTGGCATTCCAGGCATACCGGGCATTCCGCCACCGCGCATTGCCTTCGGCGGCGTTGGACCACGGTTAGCGCCCTTGCGCTTATTCTTGCCCTTGCCCTTTCGACCACGCTTGGCCTTGCGGTTCGATGGGCGACCACCGCCCATACCAAATCGGCCGGCCATCTGCGCCATCATCTTCCGCGCCTCATTGAAACGCTCGATGAGCTGGTTAACCTCTGAAACGGACACACCGGAACCGTTGGCGATACGACGACGTCGTGAAGCATTCAGAATCTTCGGATTCTCGCGCTCTTCCGGAGTCATACCGCGGATAATCGCCTCGATGCGGTCAAGCTGCTTTTCGTCGACCATTTCCGCGGCCTTGGACATTTCCGCGCCGCCGGGGAGCATCTTGAGGATGTTGCCGATTGGGCCCATCTTGCGGACCATCATCATCTGCTCGAGGAAGTCCTCGAGAGTCAGCTCACCGGAACCAATCTTCTGGGCGGACTTGGCAGCCTGCTCATGATCGATTTCCTTGGAAGCGACCTCAACCAACGTCTTTAGGTCACCCATCCCCAGGATGCGGCTGGCCATACGGTCTGGGTGGAAGACGTCAAAGTCCTCCAACTTCTCGCCCGTGGAGGCGAACAGAATCGGCTTACCGGTGACCTCACGGATAGACAGTGCAGCGCCACCGCGCGCGTCGCCATCGAGCTTGGTCAGTACAACGCCGGTGAAGTCAACGCCGTCTCGGAAGGCCTTGGCGGTCTCTACCGCGTCCTGACCAATCATGGAGTCGATGACAAACAGAACTTCATGCGGGTTGATGGCATCGCGAATATCGCGGGCCTGCTTCATCAGAACCTCATCGATACCCAGGCGACCTGCGGTATCGATAATCACCACATCGTGGCGATGCTGGCGAGCATAAGCGAGGCCACGGAACGCGGCGTCAACTGGGTTGTCCTCGCTGGTGCCCATCTCATGGGTGGAATCGAGGCTGGTGCCCGGGAACGGTGCGAAGCACGGCACGCCTGCACGCTCAGCGACAATTTCCAGCTGCTGCACCGCGCCCGGACGCTGCAGGTCACAGGCGACGAGGACCGGAGTGTGCCCCTGATCCGTGAGGTACCTGGCCAATTTACCGGCCAAGGTGGTCTTACCAGCGCCCTGCAGACCGGCCAGCATGATAACCGTTGGTGGCTGCTTCGACATATTCAGCCGTCGAGTCTCGCCACCGAGGATGTTAATCAGTTCCTCATTGACGACCTCAATAATCTGGTTTGCCGGGTTGACAGTCTGGCTGCCAATAATTTCGTTAGCGCGTTCCTTGATGCGCTTGATGAAGGTACGGACAACCTCGAGGGAGACATCGGCTTCCAGAAGAGCCAGCCGAATCTCGCGGGCGGTGGCGTTAATATCCGCCTCAGTCAGGCGGCCCTTCCCGCCCAGCCCCCGCAGGGCACCCGTCAAACGATCGGAAAGAGACTCAAACAAGTTTCCAGCTCCCCTTTTGCCTTGTTTTTTCTTAACTGTTCTACTGTACCCGCTGGATACTCCATTTGGCACATATCTACAGCTTCGCCTATCGACAACGATTGCAGCCCACCCACCCTAAATGCCCCGATTCGGGTGTAACCAATAGGAAGTAAAAAATAGCAATAGGATGAAGCTCTTTTATTCTCACGGACGTTAGATTACTGTTCGTTATTTTAACGTGACAATTAAACGAGCCTCCAGATATGAATGCCCTACTGCATAAAGAACGTTTATCCAACCCAGCTACCACCAGCTAGGTAACAGAAAGATAACGCCAGTGGCTAGCTTTTGCTAAGGGCACCCTTAGTAAGAACCTCCCCCCGGAATGGTGTAAGCCAAATAGCAAACCGGCGGCATTGCAGCAGGTCAAAGCACGCCACTGCGCACCTGATGTTATTCCTATAACTACCTCCAATACCATTCATATATCAACCAGTTTATGGTTAATCATGAACCTAGTTAACCGCAGTTGGCCTGGTTTTATTTTCCGCCGTGCACGACGAGGGATGAACGGCGAAATCATATTCATTGGTCTCTGACCGTTTGACTCCTTGAGAGGTTTTCATGAAGAAGTTCACCACGGCTATCGCCGCCGCTGCCTTCTCCGCCAGCATGATTGCAAGCGCAGGCACCGCTACTGCACAGATTCCGGACTCAATGCCGACCGAGTGCCCCGCCGGCCAGCACTTTGAGAACGTCGGAGACACTTTCCAGTGCGTCGCAGACCAGCCTGAGCAGGATTCCACTGACGGAATTCCGGCCCCAATGCCTGACAAGTGCCCAGACGGCCAGCACTTTGAGAACGTCGGCGGAACCTTCCAGTGCGTCGCGGACCAGGAAGCCCCTAAGCCCGAAACACCGGGCGACAATGAGTCCCAGCCGGGCGACCTGGGAAACCCAGGCATTTCTGATAAGCAGTGCCCGGAGGGCGAGCACTTCGACATGAGCAAGCCAGTCCCAGGCAACCCGAACGTCTTCGGTGTCTGCGTCAAGGACGAGGCGAAGCCGGACACTGACAAACCAGGCACGGACAAGCCGGACGCTGACAAGCCAGGCAAGGACGACGAGAAGCCGGGTAAGCCGGGTAAGGACGGCAAGGACGGCAAGGACGGTAAGCCAGGCAAGGACGGCAAGGATGTCAAGGTAAACGTTGACATCAAGATCTCTGCTGAGTGCAAGAACGAAAACAAGTGCACGAAGGAAGAGAAGAAGGCCAAGGAAAAGGCTGAGAAGAAGGCTTCCGAGTCCAAGAAGACGACCTCTTCCGAGAATGTAAAGAAGGTTTCGGACTCCAAGAAGTCTGAGCACAATACCTCGGAGTCCAAGAAGGCTTCTTCGACTCAGAGCACTGGCCTGGCAGCCACTGGCGTTGACGCCACCACCCTGGGTGGAGCCGCTCTGGTTCTCCTGGTCGGCGGTGTCGCCGCTACCCGCATCGCCCGCAAGAACCGCTAAGAAGCTTAGGGTTCTACCCCGCTAACGAAGCATAAAATGCTCCTGATGCCAATTCAGCATCGGGAGCATTTTTGTGCGTCACACCTCCGAAAAGTCATAACGTCTAGAGCTCGAAGCATAAAACCCACAGGTACCGTTTTTTTACCAAACCTCTACGCCCCCACCCGCCTCTCGCCACCCCGACACGATCAGATGCCAAGCTTCGCTAGCGAAGACAGAAAAGCCTCCCCGCCGAGTGAACAGTGACGAGTTCTAAAGATGCTCCAACCACAACGGGTGTACACACTCAGCGTTGTAAATATAAGTTCCCGCTTTCCCTTACTGGGACTTGGACGAGTCAACAATTTCGATTTACCCCCTCCCCAAGCTCACGTCACCAAAGACTGTAATTAGTTATTAGAATCAAAAGTGTGAACAGTGTTTCCCCCCCCCTTAAGCCCGTTGATTACAGGGCTTTCCTATAGACATTGTGAGGTTTCCAAATGAAGAAGCTCTCTTCGACCATGGTGGCCGCTGCCGCTTCAGCCGGCATGCTCATCGGCGTTGGCGCTGCCACCGCACAGATTCCTGACCCCGCCCCGTCGGAATGCCCCGCCGGTCAACATTTTGAAAATGTTGGCGGTACTTTCCAGTGTGTAGATGACGCTGCAAACCCGGATCCAGGAGGTTCATCTAACGATGGCATCCCACCGGGCGTTGAGGACACCCAGACCTGTCCCGACGGTTCCCCGCGTGACATGAGCAAGATTGACCCGGCAACCGGGGCTTACGGTGCTTGTGGCACTTCAGATGATTCCGGCCCAACTCCGGAGCCTGATGAAGATGCCCCAGAAAATGACGGAATTCCGCCGGGAGTCGATGACACCGCAACGTGCCCCGACGGTTCCCCGCGTGATATGAGCAAGATCGACCCGGCAACCGGAGTCTACGGCTACTGTCCGACCTCCGATGACGAAACTCCGGGCGACGATGAGAACCCAGGCGATGACGCTCCGGGCGACGATGAAAACCCAGGTGACGAACAGCCCGGGGAGGACGAGAATCCTGGGGAGGAAAATCCAGGCGACAAGCCCGACACCCCTAAGAATGACGGTAAGCAAACCGGGACCAAGAACACTGGGCTAGCAGTCACTGGTGTTCAGGCGACTGCCCTCGGCGGTGCCGCTCTTGCACTCTTGGTCGGTGGCGTGGCAGCTACCCGCCTCGCACGCAAGAATTCTAAGGATTCCTAGCACAACTCTCCGCTAGATTCCTAGCACCTCAACATTAAAGGCCCCGGAGCCCCGCGTATCCTCTACAGAAATCTACGCGGTGGCTCCGAGGCCTTTATTTTTGCCGGGGGCAACGGGCGACGCTGTACTCACCAATCGATGGAAAATTCACTCATCGATGTTAGTTACTATTTGCGGCCGCCGAGCAGTGCGTCTACGAAGCTCTCCGGCTCAAACGGCGCCAGGTGGTCAGCACCTTCACCAAGGCCAACCAACTTCACCGGCACACCGAGCTCGTTTTGCACCTGGAATACAATGCCGCCCTTCGCGGTACCGTCCAGCTTGGTCAGGGCAACGCCGGTGATGTCTACTACATCCCGGAACGTACGAGCTTGCAGTAGACCATTTTGGCCAACCGTCGCGTCCAAAACCAGGATGACTTCGTCAACCTGAGCCTTCTTCTCCACCACGCGCTTAATCTTGTCCAGTTGGTCCATCAGACCGACCTTGGTGTGCAGGCGGCCGGCGGTGTCGATGAGCACCACATCAGCGCCGGACTCGATACCGTGAGCAACTGCCTCAAATGCAATAGAAGCAGGATCGGCGCCTTCAGCGCCGCGAACGGTCTCCGCGCCAACGCGTCGCCCCCAGGTCTCCAGCTGGTCGGCTGCAGCAGCACGGAAGGTATCCGCTGCGCCGAGAACAACACGGTGGCCACCGGCGACCAGTACACGAGCCAGCTTGCCCGTCGTCGTGGTCTTACCTGTGCCGTTGACACCGACTACCAGAATCACTGCGGGCTTGCCCTCGTGCGGAAGTGCGCGGATGGAGCGGTCCATCTCAGGCTTGCACTCCTCAATCAACACCTCACGCAGCAGGGCGCGCACTTGCTCTTCCGTGCTCACCTTCTGGCTGGCAATACGCTCGCGCAGCTTATCGACGACACGCTGCGTCGCAGCCGCACCGAGGTCAGCCATAACCAGGATGTCTTCAACCTCTTCCCACGCGTCCTCATCAAGGTCACCCGCGCCCAAGATGCCGAGCACAGACTGGCCAATTGCATTCTGCGACCGTGACAGACGACCGCGCAGGCGGCCCAGACGTCCCTCAGCCGGGTCGATGGAGTCAATCTGCTGTTCTGCTTCTGGCTCTGGCGTCGGCTCCGGCGCAGCTTCCGGCTCCGGCTCTGGCGTCGGTTCTGGTTCGGGAGTCGGCTCCGGCTCCAGCTCCGGTTCAGGAGCAGGAACTACCTCTACCTCAGGCTCTGCTTCGGGCTCTGGTTGTGGTTCCGGCTCGGGCTCTGATTCCTCTTCCCCGGCCGTTGGCAAATCGATTGGGATTTCCCGCATTACGCGGTCATAATCCCCCTCCATTTCGGTGGGGTTATCCGGAATAACCAGTCGACCTTCTGGTTTCAGCAGTGAACCGTCCGGCTGATCGGCAGGTATATCAGCCTGCTTTTCCTCTGGCTCCGGGGCCTGCTTTTCAATCGGCTTTTCCGCCGGTTTCGACATCGGTTTTTCAACCGGCTGCTTCTCGCGGGTATCAGTCCCACCACCGGCCGGAGCGAAGTTAAAACCACTAGTGGCCTGGTAATTTCCAGACTTCTCCTGCTGGGTGAGTTCCTTAGTATCTTCCTTCGCAAAGGAAATGCGCTGGTTCTTCCTGCGGACATAGCCCACAACAAAGAGCAGCGCGATAATAACGACAATCGCGACGACAAGGAGTATCCACTGAGTTGGAGTCATAACTCTCATTATGCAGTATCAACGACTCTTCCTCACTTACTCCGCGCTTACTCCGCTCCTGTCGACGGAGTTGCGGATGCCGGTGACATTCGCTGCGAGATTACTCGAGTCACACCATCGCCCCGCATGGTCACGCCGTAGAGCACATTCGCAACGTCCATTGTTGGCTTCTGGTGCGTAATGACAATTAGCTGACTGGTCGCGCGGAGTTCCTCGAGCAGCGCAATAAGGCGACGCAGGTTAACGTCGTCAAGCGCGGCTTCCACCTCGTCGAGTACGTAAAAGGGACTCGGGCGCGCGCGGAAAATAGCGACGAGCATTGCCAGCGCCGTCAGCGACTTCTCGCCGCCGGAGAGCAACGACAGCCGCTTAACCTTTTTGCCCGGCGGGCGGGCTTCAACCTCGATACCTGTCGTGAGCAGGTTGTCCGGCTCGGTGAGAACCAGTCGTCCGTCGCCGCCCGGGAAAAGCGTTTGAAAGACCGCGGGGAATTCTGCCTCGACATCGTTCCACGCGTCTGTGAAGAGCTGCAGGATCGTGGCATCGACTTCCTCGACAACATCGGTGAGGTCCTGGCGGGCCTTGAGGACATCATCGAGCTGCGTGGATAGGAAAGAGTAGCGCTCCTCCATCGCCTTATACTCCTCCAGCGCCAACGGGTTGACGCGGCCGAGCACACGCAGATCCTTCTCCGCCTGTTTGAGCTGCTTCGTCACGGCTGCGCGGTCGAAGTTCTCATCAGGAGCAAAGTCCGCGAGCAGGTCATCGACAGACAGCCCCAACTGGTCGACGATGCGCTCTGCAGCCTCGGTCACGCGGACCTGCGCCTGCGCACGGGCGATGTCGCCCTGGTGCGCGGAATCCGTTAGCTGTGCCAGCTCACGTTGCGCCGTATTCGCCTCCGTCCGGGCCTCTGATAGTGCCTGCGACACCGTCTTCTTCTGCGCCTCGGCATCGTCGCGATCGGCCTCTGCCCTCGCCAACGACACGTTGACCTTCGCGTGCAAGTCCTCAGCCAGCTCCGCGACAACTTCTGCCAATTCGCGCTGGGCAACCTTCGCCATCTGCGCCTGCTCATGGCGGGCCTTCGCTACGCGCTCCGATGCAGCCTGGCGACGGAGCCGCTCGGCCTTGCCTCGTACACTCGACAGTCGCTCCTCTGCCGTACGCAGCGACAGACGCGCCTCTGTTTCCATGGCGCGCACAGCCGTCAGCGCCTCCGAGGCACGGTCACGTTCGCTTGTCGACGGTTCCCCCTCCTCGGGGTCACGGTCAACGCGAGCTAAGCGGTCTGCGACCTCCGCCAACTCCTTCTGGAGCTTCGTTACTCGGTCCGCGGCTTCGGCTCCGCGCTGCTCAGCGCGTTCGGCATCATGCACCACGCCGGACAGCTGCGCTGTGGCCCGAGTTCGGGCATCCGTGAGGACCTTCATACGACTCTGGTGTTCACGCAACGCAGCACGGGCGGCCGCCGCGTCCGTGCGGCGGTCCTCTTCTTCGGCCTGTGCACCGGAGAGCACACCACCGAGGTCACTCAAACGCACCTGTGCTTCTGCTAGTTCTTCGCGAGTCTTAGCAATGTCGGCGGCGATTTCCACACCTGATGCAGTGCCACCAGCACCGCCAGCTACCCAACCAGAGCCACGCAGCACACCATCGCGGTCAACAACGCGCAGTCGAGTATCCTGGGTCACCAGCTCACGGGCAACGTGCTCGTCGTCGCAGGCCACGACATCAACGAGCAGAGAGGTCAACGAACCTGAAAGCTCCGCCGGCACCGTCACATGATCGAGCAGCCAGGATGCCTGTGCGGGCAGAGTGATGTCCAAGCGCCAGGAGTCAGATGCATCCGCAGAATTGATAACGACGGCACTACCCTTGCCCGCGGCCACAAGCTCGTCGATAAGCGAATCTCCACTGCCCTCGCTGACCAGTGCTTCGGCGGCCGCGCCGAGGGCGGCAGTGAGCGCTTTTTCCCAGCCAGCGTCGACATCGATGACTTCAGAGAGAACGCCGAGCTCGTGCTTTTCACGTAGCCACGCAGTGCCGTCGTTGGCAGCGGCGGTGCGGGCGGTCTCCAGAGCTTCGATGCGGGCGGACAGACCTGAGACGCTGCGCTCGAGGTCGCGCTCGTCAGCGCGGAGTTCTTTCAACCGTGTAGAGGCCAGCTCTGCTTCTCGGTTGGCCTGTTCATAAGCACTCTGCAGCTCGGGACCTTCGAATTCTGCCTCGGCTAGCTCCTGCGCGGCGTTTTCCACAGCTTCGGTGGCATCGGCACGGCGTTCGTCGGCCTCATTGGTTTGCTCGGCAAGGCGTGCAGCTTCAGCTTCGGCGGCTTCCAATCGGGTGCGCAGAGATTCTTCTGCGGAAATGAGGCGAACCACGCCTTCGCGACGGTCGGCGATTGCGCGAACGGCAGCGAGGTGCTCCGCTTCGGCTTCGCGGAAAGTCTCCTCGGCGTCGAAGAGCGTTTCGCGGATTTCCTCCAGTTTTTCGCGGGCCTCTGCCTCAGCCTCAGCGAGCGTGGCTTCTTCGGTGGCGGCATCGTCGGCACGCTGCTCCAGGAAGTCCGGGTCTGGGCCTACCCACGGAGCGACAGAGTGGTCGGCTGCGCGATCGGCGGCGATGCGGGCCGTCGCTTGGATACGCTCACCGAGTGCGGAGAGACGGAACCAAAGGTCACGGGCAGCATCGGCAGCTGGAGTGATGTCCTCCAGTTCGGCTTCGAGTTCTGCAGTGCGCTCAGCGGCAATCTCGGCTCGCTCCGTGGCGGCCTCCACCTTTTCCTCAATGAGCTTGGCTTGACCAGCAATGTCATTGAGGCTGTCCTGCAAATCCACAAAATCCGCAGCGGCCAGGCGCAACTTGGCGTCGCGCAGGTCCGCCTGCACAGTCTGGGCGCGAGAGGCGGCCTCAGCCTGACGCTTCAGCGGTTTGAGCTGACGGGAAAGCTCACCTGTCAAATCCTGCAGACGGTCGAGATTGGCCTGCATCGATTGCAGTTTGCGCTGCGCTTTTTCCTTGCGACGGCGGTGCTTGAGCACGCCTGCAGCTTCTTCGATAAACGCACGACGCTCCTCTGGCCGGGACTCCAGAATTTGCGAAAGCCGGCCCTGGCCGACGATGATGTGCATCTCGCGGCCAATGCCGGTGTCGCTGAGGAGCTCTTGGACATCCATGAGGCGGACGCGAGAACCGTTGATTTCGTACTCACTTGCGCCGTCGCGGTACATGCGACGCGTGACAGAGACTTCCTTATATTGTATGGGAAGTGCTCCATCGGAATTGTCGATGGTAAGAGTTACCTCCGCGCGTCCCAAGGGCTTTCGCCCGGAAGTTCCCGCGAAGATGACATCTTCCATTTTGCCGCCACGGAGGGTCTTGGCGGAATGCTCACCCATAACCCACGCGAGGGCATCGACGACATTCGACTTTCCGGATCCGTTCGGGCCGACAACTGCGCAGATGCCGGGCTCAAATTTCATCGTCGTCGCCGAAGCGAAGGATTTAAAGCCCTTCAGAGTCAGCGATTTCAAATACATGGGGCAATATCTTACCCGTAGTTACGGTTTGGAGCTGAATTACCCCAAGCACGCCCCCTGTTACACAAGATTGTTTACACGGCGTTGTTTACACAGCCGCCTGCTTGGCTGACGTGTAGGCCGACTCACCATGCTGAGCGACGTCGATACCAGAATGTTCCTGCTCGCCGTGGATACGCCAACCGACGGTTACCTTCAGGACTCGGGCAATGATGTACGTCAGCACGCCCGAGAACACAGCTGCGATGACAGCAATAATGATCTGGATGGCAAACAACTTCAGGCCGTCGATGCCACCGCCGGTAAGCAGCCCTCGGTCGTTGGCCAGCAGACCGACACCAATCGTTCCCCACATAGCTGCGACCAAATGCAGACCAACCACATCCAGGGTGTCATCGAAGTTGAATTTGTACTTTAAGCCCACTCCCCAGCAACCCAGCGCACCGCCGATATAGCCCAGAATGATCGAGGTCACTGGGTTCATATCTCCTGCGGCCGGAGTAATAGTCACAAGCCCTGCGATGACACCCGAAGCGGCGCCCAGCGAGGTGGGATGTCCATCACGAATACGCTCGAGTGAAATCCAGCCGAGCATACCCACGCACGCTGCCACCGTCGTATTCAGCCATGCCAGACCAGCGACACCGTCGGCCGCAAATGCCGAACCGCCGTTGAAGCCGAACCAGCCGAACCACAGCAGTGCAGCACCCAGCATGACGAGTGGCAGATTGTGCGGGCGATGCTGGCTGCCATCGATGGACTTGCGCTTACCGACGATAATCGCCAGCACCAAAGCGGCAGTACCAGCAGCAATGTGCACAACCGTACCGCCAGCGAAGTCAATTGGAGCGATCAATGCTTCACCATCAGCGGTACCGAACAGCTTTGCCGACAGCCCCTCTGCCGAGTGGCTCAGCAGGCCACCGCCCCAGACCATGAAGGCCATTGGGAAGTACACCAGCGTCGTCCAGAAGCCGACGAAAATCAACCAGGTGGAGAACTTCACGCGTTCGGCCAGCGCCCCAGAGATCAGCGCTACAGAAATCGAGCAGAACGTGAGCTGGAACCCAATGTCGATGATGTTTGGGTAACCGTTCGCACTCGCAATGTAGTTGCCGTCGCCATCCGTGATTGAGTTACGCAGACCGAAGAACTCGAATGGGTCGGCAAAAACACCACCGATCGACTGCGATCCGTAGGACATCGACCAGCCCCACAGCACGTAAATGGCACCGACAACGCCGACAGCACCAAAGCTCATCATCATCATGTTGAGCACCGACTTCTGTCGCGACATGCCGCCATAGAACAGCGCGAGCGCCGGTGTCATCAGCAAAACCAACGAAGCCGAAATCAGCATCCACGCTGAGTTTCCAGACTGTGCAATTACTTCTTCAGGCGTCATATGTGCCTCCCCTGTCTGTCAGTAGGTAGTTATTAACTTAAATCACTTCTCCTCCGTATTTGCGTATTCTTTTTCTCACTTGCGTAGTTTTCCAGCGCTCTACGACCTCTTCAGCGTCCCAATCGACTACCTCAAGACACGAAAAAATCCCCCGCTAACTGCGTAAAAACAATGACGCAGAGCGAGGGATAGAATGTTTTCGAATTTTTCGGATTCCTACACCGACATGGGGGGGGAGGAAGGCAGTTGGCACCCCTTAACGACGGTCAAACGTGCTCAATGCACCCTTCGGTTCCTGCCATAACGGCACCACTGCCGTCACATCGCCCGGAGTATTCGGCCCCTCAAGCCAAGCGAGCAAACTCTCACAGTCTGCCCGTGGCCCTTCAGCAACAACTAACACCCGACCATCCGGGTAGTTCTGGGCATAACCAACCAACCCCAACTCCAGAGCCGTCGCGCGGGTGTACCAGCGAAAACCGACACCTTGAACACGACCGTGTACCCACGCGGTGAGGCGGACGTCGTTAAGCGACATCGGACTCACGCACTGTCATCGGGTCGGAACCGTCCCAGCACTCGATCTTGTCGTGGCCGCGGAGGTTTGGCAGATCATCGCGGTGGAATACCGGATTGAGCCCCTTGGACTTCTGCTCAGAGTAGTTCCGCAGAAGCGCGACGGCTACGCCGCCCAGCGGGAGAATGGCAATGATGTTAATGGTGGCCATGAGTGCGGAGAAGGTATCTGCAAGCGACCAGACGAGCGGCACCGAACCGACAGCTCCGCCAATAACGCACAGGATGACCAGGACGCGCACGGTATTCAGGACAGCCTTGCTCTTAGACAGGAACGGGATATTTGCTTCGGCGTAGTAGTAGTTGCCCACCAGCGAGGAGAACGCAAGGAAGAAGATGATAACCGTAATCGCGTGGATTGCCCACGTGCCCACCTGCGCCGACAGCGCGGCCTGAGTCAGCGCGGTGCCCTCTACATCGCCGCCGAAAGTCGGGTCGGACAGCAGAATGATAACCGCGGTGATGGTACAGACGACCCAGGTATCGAAGTAGACGCCCATCGTCTGAATGAGGCCCTGCTTGACCGGGTGCGACACCGATGCCGTCGCCGCCGCATTCGGAGTGGAACCCATACCGGCTTCATTGGAGAACAGACCGCGGCGAATACCCTGCATCATGGCGGTACCGACGGCAGCACCAGCAATCTCACGGATACCGAAGGCGTGCTCAAAAATCAGCTTGATCATGCCTGGCACCTCGGTGATGTTGAGAGCCAAGACAATCAGGCCGAGGATAATGTAGGCCACGGCCATAATCGGCACGACAATCTGCGTCACCGCCGAAATACGCTGCACACCACCGAAGATGATGACACCAGCCAAGATGGCCAGCACGATACCGACACAGAACTTAAAGATCGGTGTCTCCTGCCCGGTCGACTGAGCCACAGCCGCCGTAATCGAGTTGGACTGCACCGCGTTGAACACGAAACCGTAGGTCACCGTGATAGCGATGACGAACAGCGATGCCATCCAGCGCCAGTTCTCCCCTAGCCCCTTGGTGATGTAGTAGGCCGGGCCGCCTCGGTAAGAGTCCTTATCCCGCACCTTGTACAGCTGTGCCAGCGTAGACTCCACGAAGCTGGTTGCGCCACCAATCGCGGCGAGCAGCCACATCCAAAACACCGCGCCAGGGCCACCGGTGGTGATCGCCACCGCCACACCTGCGACGTTTCCGGTACCCACGCGTGAGGCTGCCGAAATTGTAAAGGCCTTAAAGGCCGAGATGCCCTTGACGCCCTCAGAAATATCAGAGGGCTTTTCAGTGATGGCCCTGAACATCTCCGGGATGTACCGAATCTGCACCATGATGGTCCGCCAACAGAAGTACAAACCTGTACCAATCAGCAGAACAATCATGAGCAGCCAGTACTTGTCATTCCAAGCATTTACCCAGTCGGTTGCTTGCTCCATGAAACTCATAAGGAAATTCTAGCGCTGACAGGTGGGACACAGATAACTCGATCTATTCCCAAATGGCAGACGGACAATTGCGCGCCCACACCTCGGGCACGGTTCCCCCGCTTGTCCATAGGCGTTCAAGCTCCGCTCAAAATAGCCGCTTTCGCCGTTGACATGCACATATAACGCATCGAAGCTCGTGCCACCGGCCGCTAGCGCCCGCTCGAGTACCGATTGCCCCTCGCGCAAAAGTTTCGCTAAACGACGGACCGAAAGGTCACACGCCGGCACGCGACCATCGACCTTCGCCGCCCAAAGCATTTCGTCGGCATAGATGTTGCCGATACCCGACACAATGTTCTGGTTGAGCAATACGGCCTTGATCGGTGAACGCGACTTCATCATGCGGTGTGCAAGTGCAACCACATCGACGGTGGGCTCCAATAGATCGGGCGCGATCTTGGCTGCGGGTTCCGGAACCACGCGTCCATGGGATTCGACCATTTCACAGGCCCAGACCCAACCAAAGGTGCGCTGATCGTTGAAGTTGATTAGGTGCCGAGCGCCGTCCGGCAGGGCGATGTCGAAAGCGGCTCGGGTGTGACGGCCAGGCAGCGTATCGGGAGTGTACGGAGCTTCCACGCGCAATTGGCCGCTCATGCCCAGGTGGATGGCGATTGCGGAGTCGTCGTCAAGCGTGAGCCACATGAACTTGCCACGACGATCCGTAGCGACAACCGTGCGCCCGCGCGTACGACCGATAAACTCCGCGGCGCCACCGGGTTGGCGCCGCACGGCACGAGCGTTGTAGACGAAGGAATCGTCGATGCGGCCACCGACGACGTAAGTGTCGAGACCGCGGCGTACGGACTCGACTTCAGGAAGCTCGGGCATTAGGCCAGTGCGGTATGCGCCTGATGCGCGGCGTGCATTTCGGCTTCCTTCTTCGTGGCACCGGTACCGCTGCCCTTAACCACGCCGTCAACCAGCACGTCGACGTAGAAAGTTAGGTCATGGTCGGGGCCGGTGGTGCGCACGGTGTACTCAGCAGCCGGTAGTTGCTTGGCCGCCAGGCGTTCCTGCAGCAGCGTCTTCCAGTCCCGACCGCGGGACTCAGTCGGGGCATCGTCAATCATCTGGTTGAACAGGCGAAGCACGGTCTCGCGGGCAACCTCGAAGCCATGCTGCAGGTAAATAGCACCCAGCAGCGCCTCGGTGGTGTCAGCGAGAATCGAGTGCTTATCCGCGCCACCGGTGGCCTTCTCACCGCGGCCGAGGAGAATGTGCTCTCCCAGCCCGATACTGCGGGCCAGGTCAGCCAGCGCGTACATGTTCACGACACCTGCGCGCATCTTGGAAATATCCTGCTCAGCGCGGTCCGGGAAGCGACGGTAGAGTTCTTCAGCAACGCACATGCCCAGCACGGCGTCGCCCAGGAACTCTAGCCGCTCGTTATTGGTAAGCATGCCATTTTCATTCGCGAAACTGCGGTGGGTCAAAGCGAGCTTCAGGGACTCCTCTGGTAGCTCAACACCGAGTTTTTCCAGCAGCGGGGCGTGATCGACGGCCTCGAAGGCCGCCTTTCTAGCCGCCTCACCGGTTAGCCGACGCTTGCGGCTCATCCGTTATATCTCCTTTAAAGTCTTCGTCTAAGTCGTCGTCGACTACTTCTCGTCGCCGAGCGAGCCAAACTTTTCCGCCAGGCCAGCCCAACGCGGATCAATACGTTCCTCTTCACCCGAGATGCCGTCTGGCTCCGGCACTTCCGAATCCGATTCAGCACAGCTGGAATCGAAATCCAGACAGGTCGGATTGAAGGGCAGATTCAAGCCCGCCTCATCGATGACGGCTTGAGTGATATCCACCGTATTGTCGACGATCTGGCCAACTTCGTCCTCGAGGTCTTCTTCCTCGGCATCGTCGCCGGTGATGAAGTCCTCGTTGTTGGAAAAGACAGCCGAAATGTGCAAGCTGAGCTCCGGATTCAGCGGGGCTAGGCAGCGGACACACTCGCCGGTGGCCTTGGCAGTCACAGTCGCGTCAACCATGACACCGCTGCCGAGGTTCGTGACAATGCCGTCAACGACAACCTCCTCGCCAGCGGCGATGCCAATCATCTCGACACCAACGCGGACAGGGCTATCGCCTACCTTGCGGAACTGCTCGGGCATGCCACCCTGCAGACATGTCGAAACGTCCAGAACAAATGGGGATGAGTCAGTCATGATAGACCTCAGTCTACCCCGAAGATGCGCTAACGCTCGTACCGGCGGCGTTCCTGCCCCTCGGAGAAGGAAGACGGCGCGCTCTGTGCCCCTGCACCACCGCCGACGGCACCGGCTCCCGAACGCAGTACCGAGCGATTGCGACCGACATTACGCAGGGTCTCCTGGAGAGTCTGTTCAAACTCAGCGAGCTTGGAATCAACGTAGCGGTCACACTCTTCACGGAGGCGAGAGGAATCCGCGTGTGCGTCGGAAAGCAGACGATTCGCCTCGTCATTGGCTTCGCGGACGACCGTCGACTCAGCGACCAGGCGAGCCTGCTCTTCACGGCCTTCCGCAACGGAACGCTCGTAGGATTCGTTACCAGCGTGAATCAGGCGATCGGACTCGGCAGAAGCACGATCCACAATGCTGTCATACTCGTGCTGAGCATCCTCGCGGAGGCGACGGGCGTCGTCCTCAGCGGCCGCGACGGTGCCAGCTGCGTGGGCATTGGCATCCTCGACGGTGTGGTTAGCGCGGGCCTCGGCCTCGTCGACAATGCGATGGGCTTCTTCATCCGCAGTCGAAATGGTGTTGTTCGCCCGGGCTTCAGCATCGTTGATAATCTCATCCCGCTGGTCCAAGACGTCCTGCGCGTCATCGAGCTCAGCCGGGAAAGCATCCCTCAGCTCATCGAGCAACTCGAGAACACGCTGACGCGGAACCATACAATTGGCCGACAGTGGCACGCCGTGTGCCTCTTCTAGGATCTGGACCAGTTCATCAAGAGATTCGAAGACGCGAAACATGACTTACATGCTACTTCAGTCGGCGCTGCAGGGCGTGCAAGACAGGCTCGGGAACTAGCCCTTCCACCGAACCGCCGTAGCGAACAACTTCCTTCATCAGTGTCGACGACACATGACCGTACTTCGGATCAGCCTCCACAAAGAGAGTCTCAATGCCCGTCATGCGCCGATTCATCTGCGCCATGGGAGCCTCGTACTCGTAGTCCGCCGCCGAGCGCAGCCCCTTGACCAGGCAGGTAATACCCTGCGCGGAGGTGTAGTCAACCAACAGCTTCGACCAGGAGTCCACCTGCACATTGTCCAAGTGCTGCGTGCACTGCCGAATGAGGTCCATGCGCTCTTCGACGTTGAACATGCCCTGCTTATTCGGGTTGTGGGTAACCAACACGGTCACCTGATCGAATTGGCGCGCGGCACGCTCAATCACATCGAGGTGACCAGAGGTCATGGGATCGTAGGAACCGGGGCAGCATGCGTGAGTCATAGAGGTCAAACCACCTTTGGCCGTCGTAAAGCGTAAAGAAGAACGTTAAGCGTTGTAGATAGCGGTGTCGAAGCGCGCCAAACCGTGAATGCGACGCTTCAGCTTCTGCTGGAGCTGTTCGTAGCCCTCGGGCCACTGCGTCTCCTCGTCATCACGGTGACGCTCCACAGTCACGACCGCGCCCGGCGCGAGGAAACTGCGCAGCGCCTCGAGCATCTCTGTAACGGCCTCCCCCGCCAGCTCATAGGGCGGATCCGCAATAACGCGGTCAAAAGGCTCGCCCGGCGCGCCCGCAAGGTACGACGACACTTTCATCGGAGACACGGCCACATCAGGATGCCCCACGGTGCGAATGTTCTTTTCAATAGCGGCAATGGCGTTCGGATCGTTTTCCACCAACACGACGGAACGCGCGCCGCGAGAAGCCGCTTCCAAACCGAGCGCACCCGAGCCAGCAAACAGGTCGAGAACGCGAGTTCCCTCTAGCCCAAAGCGTGTGGACCAGGAGGAAAAGATGGCTTCCTTCGCGCGGTCACTAGTTGGCCGAGTGGTCTCTCCCTTAGGTGCGACTAGCCTACGACCGCGTGCCTCACCTGCAATAATGCGGGTCATCTACTTCCCTTCGTGCGATGTGTTCTCGTTGCCGTTGTGCTGTGCCGTGGCGCTGTGAGTTGCTGGCGTGATTCTTGCCAGCAGCTGACCGCCTTCGACATCCACAAATTGATCTGCCGCCACCTCCGCGACCGTGCCCGGGCAGGGCGCTAAAACCGGCGCTTCTAGCTTGACGGCCTCCACGACCGCAATAACCTGACCGGTCGTCACCGAGTCTTTCTCGGCGACCTCCCAGCGGACTACTCCTGCAAAAGGTGCACAGACATTTACCATGCCCAACAGTCTACTTTGGTCTTACTAGGAGCGGTCCAAGTAGTTCGACTGCTCTTCATCGATATCGGAGATAAGCTCTCCCACAAGCCTTTCATCACTGTCGAGGAGAGCCGTGGCATCGTGTCGGGTGCGCTCGATGATCTCGCCGTCGGTGGTGAGGTCCACCAGGCCGAGGCCTGTTGCCAGTCCCGATTGGTCATCGCCGAGCAGATCGCCGAAACTACGCGTGGCCAGGTCCAACTCCGCCAGTTGAATGCCGTCGGTGGTGGCGGCAATGCGGTCTAGCCGGGTGCGCTCTGGTGTCTGTGAATGCGTGTGTGTACACAGGAAGCACAGTCCACCACGGTCACCACGGCCGACACGACCGCGCAGCTGGTGGATCTGCGAGATGCCGTAGCTCTCGGCGCGGCGAATCATCATGATCGTGGCCTCTGGTACATCCACGCCGACTTCGATAACTGTGGTGGACACCAGCACATCCAGCTGTCCTGTGGCAAAGGCCTGCATCACGCGGTCTTTGTCCTCCGGTGCCATATTGCCGTGCAACTGACTGATACGTACACCGGGAAGTTTCTTCCTCGCTCGGTCGAACACCGCCTCCACGGACTCGTCGAGGAACTGTTCCTCGTCGCGGGTAATGCGGGGACAGACAATGAAGGCGCGGTTGCCCTTGGCCACTTCTTCCCCAATCCGCTCCCAGGTTCGTGCCTCCCAGCGCGGCTTTTCCAGCGTCGGTACGACAAAAGATTGGATCTCCTGACGTCCCCGTGGCAATTCCGTCAACTGCGAAACTGCGAGGTCGCCAAAAATGGTCATCGCTACCGTGCGCGGAATCGGGGTTGCCGACATCACCAACAGATGCGGTGTCATTCCACCCCGTCCCCTGCTGCGCAACTGATCGCGCTGGCGCACACCAAAGCGGTGCTGCTCATCGACGACCACCAGCCCGAGATCGAAGAACTCCACGCCCTCACTGAGCAGGGCATGCGTGCCGACGACAATGTCAGCCTCCCCGTTGACTGCCTCCAACAGGGTTGCCCGGCGCTCCTTCGTCGACATCGATCCCGTCAACAGTCGTACAGTCACTGCTACTCCGGCTTGCTCCAGCATCGCTGTCAGCGATCGGTAGTGCTGTTGGGCCAGGACTTCCGTCGGCGCCAGCATCGCGCACTGCCTGCTGGCATCGACTGCTTGCAGCATTCCCAGCAGGGCCACCACGGTTTTACCCGAGCCGACTTCACCTGCCAGCAGGCGGTTCATCGGGCTGGGCTGCGACATATCGTCCGCAATATCGGCTGCGACCGCGACCTGACCGTCGGTAAGCGAAAACGGCAACCCTCGGCGTAGCTCGTCGCGAAGTCCCCCGGCGACTTCCATGCAGGCCGGAGCGGTGAGGCTCGCTTGAGTACGTTTGCGTGCACCAACCGCGAGCTGGAGCTCAAGCGCTTCGTCGTACTTCAGTCGGGCAAGCGCGATGTCGGGGCCCGCGATGGAGGGAAAGTGTGCGCCACGCAGTGCGGAGTCGAAATCGGTAAGTCCCTCCGGCGTGGCGGGCAATGGGTCTGGCTGGAGCGGTAACCATTCGAGGATGCGCTGCATGTACAGAGCCAGGTGAATACCCGCTACTCCTTTACGGCCACGGTAAATGGGCAGATAGGGGCGCGTGAGCAGCCGCTGCATCTCCGCAATCCCCTTGGCTGTCTTCGTCAGTGTGGCCAGCTTGCCAGTGGCTGCGCCTACCGAACCATCGGCTTTAAGCACCATGCAATCAACATTTTTCAGCTGTAGCTCATTGCGGAACTCGCTGAGCGTGCCAACAATGAGCAGACGCACACCGGGGTGCAGCATATTGCGCAGCCATTCGGCACCGAAAATCGCGGCCGGAAGAATGCGCACGCCGTCGCTGACATAGATTTTCAGTGGCTTGCGTCGGTCGGCGAAGGCGGGCGCTGGCGAAATGCTGTGCACCTCCACGACTGTGGTGATGGTGTCGCCAATGTCGGAAAATGACACATCTAAGCTCTTCCCCTGCGCCACGTAGCGCTTCGGGAAATTCGTCAGCGCATCCGAGACGGTCTCCATACCAAAAGCCGTATGCAGCTTCTTTGCAATCTTTGGCCCCACCACGATATTCAGGGGCGTGCGCGCATAATCCGAGCCGAGCCATCCGAGCATCGTGCTACTCGATTCCTACCTGCACCAGCTCATCGATGCCGGTTGCATCGTAGGCTACGACCTCCACAGGCTTGTCCAGCCGTGCCCGCACTTGCGCTATGTCAACGCCCTCAGATCCGCGCCCGAGCAGCAGAGTCACTAGTTCCCCGCCGCCAGCCAACAGGTCTGAGATGGTCTCTGTGAGCGCGTCAGCCAGGGGCTTATCGACGTCCGCAGCGACTACAGCCGTTCGCGTGCCATTGGCAGCCTCTCCCATCGCATACGCAGCAACCGCCAGCGGCAGCTCAGCCGAATGCACGGCCAAGGCAGCAAGGCCAGCCGGAATGGAGTCTGTGGACACTACCGCGAGAGTCGGATTAGCCGCGGCAGCAGCGAATTCGATATCCGCCAATTCCTGGTCGCTGACCAGCCCATTTGGCAGCAGGATTACCTCATCCGCACCCCGCATGGCAGTCAGCGCCTTGGTGACCACATTGTCAGCGAACTCCTGGTCGGCGATGGCTGCTCGATCTGTGGGAGTGGATGTGGGAGTCGGAGCGGGGGTCGGGCTGATAGCAATCGCCCCAGAGGAGGTGATGAGATCATTCAGCGGACCGTCCGGCACTACCGCAATGAGGATGCGAGTGGACTCAGGTGTTGTCTCCGGCTCATCGAGCACCTCGATACGGATGCGTTCCGGACGACCGAAGTCGAGTGCCGCCTCAATAACTGCGCCCGGCTCCACTGTGTGGATATGCACCATGTACTGCGCGGTCTCCGCATTACCAGCATCACCTGCGATGATGAGCGAATTGCCCAGCGGGTTCAACCGCTCTCGCAGCGCTTCCACCGCCTGGGTATCCGCCAAGGAAATCAGGTACATGACCTCCATCTCAACGGTGGCTACGTGTGGCGCGTCGACATGCAAATCGACCGGCGCGGCTGCGCGGCCGCTGACTTCGTCGGCAAGCGCGTCGAGCAGAATGACCAACCCCGCGCCGCCGGCGTCGACCACGCCCGCCTGCTGCAGTGCCGGGAGCTGGCTAGGGGTTTTCGCCAGCGCATCGCGAGCGGCATCCGCGATCGTGTCGGCGAGCTCCTCAATCGAGTCGCCCTCAAATTCCTCCGCGGCAATCGCGGCGTGCCGCAGGACTGTCAGAATCGTGCCCTCCACCGGATTGGCAATCGCTTGGGAAACATGTTGCACAGCTAGCTTTAGCGAGTGTTGTACCGACTCAACGCCAATGCCACTACCGGAGGCAGCCTCAGCCACCGCGCGAAAAACCTGCGAGAGCACAGTGCCCGAATTACCGCGGGCACCGCGCACTGCACCGGCAGCTAGGGCCGCGGTGACTGCGCGAACATCGGAAGCGTCAGCCTTTTGCGCTTCCTCATAGGCCGAACTCAACGTCGCGAGCATATTCGACCCGGTATCGGAATCCGGTACTGGGAAGACATTGAGACTGTTGATCTCATCGCGGCGGGATTGAAGCGCGTCAATCCCCCGGGCAACCCAGCCGACGATGGCGGCAGAACCAATCTGCAAAGACATGAATTCCTATTCTAGCGTCCAGTCGATAGGGGTAGCTCCCTGACGAATCAGCGACTCATTGGCCCGGCTGAACGGACGCGACCCGAAGAACCCACGGGATGCCGACAGCGGTGACGGGTGCGGCGAACAGATGCAGTCCACGCCGGGGAGCCAACGCTGCAAACTCTGCGCGTCGCGTCCCCACAGAATGGCCACGAGAGGCTGATCACGGGCGACCAATGCTTTGATGGCATGCTCCGTGATTGCCTCCCAGCCCTTACCGCGGTGCGAGGCAGCAGCACCCGGGCGCACGGTCAGTACACGGTTGAACAGAGCTACGCCCTGCCTACTCCACGGAGTGAGGTCACCGTTGGAGGGAGTCGGGAGCCCCAGGTCGGAGGAATACTCCTTAAAAATATTCGCCAACGACCGCGGTACCGGCTTCACATCCGGCTGGACCGAGAAGCTAAGCCCCATCGCATGCCCCGGGGTCGGGTACGGGTCCTGACCGATAATGAGCACCTTGACCTCATCGAATGGATAAGTAAAGGCGCGCAGCACATCGGTGCCCGCGGGCAGGTAACCGTAGCCGGCCGCGTTCTCCTCGCGCAGGAACTGCCCCATCCGGTGGATGTCATCGGCCACTGGCTCCAGCGCCTTCTGCCACCCTTCTTCGACCGGCAACGGATCCATGTCATGCAGCCTTTCTTCTCAAAACCTCTTCGAACTCTTAAAAGGAAACCCAACCGGCATCGCGGGCAGGAGGTTTGCCGTCGATAAGCACCGAATCGAACTTTTCCTTCGACACCGTGCCGATAGCGCGGAACCCCGTCGGAGGCTCCCCCGGCGTCGAACCGATCAGTGTGTGGTCCTCCCCGCCGGTGAGCACCCACTCCCACGGGTCGATGCCCAGGTATTCACCAGCGGCAATCTGCAACTCATCGGGCGCAATGGCACTGCTGTCAACTTCCAAAGTAACCCTGGAGGCCTGCGCAATAGCGCGGAGATCCACCACCAGTCCATCGGAATTGTCCGTCAGTGAACGCACACCTGTAGCTCGCGCCGTGGCACCCCTGCGGTATTCGAATTCGGGCGTACAGTGTGCTGCCACCAGCTGCGCAAACTCGCTTGGAACCTTTGCCGGGCTTCCGCAGTGCTGAAGCAGCGCAAGGCCCGCAGCAGAGTAGCCGATGCGTCCCGACGCAATCACCGTATCCCCCGCGCGTGCTGCTGAGCGCAGCAGCGGCCGCCCAAGCCCACCGAGTTCGCCCATCGCACTGATGGAAATCACCAGAGAATCTCCGCTGACCATGTCACCACCGACGAGCTCCGCCGGACATTGCTTGCCTTCCTGCCACAACCCCTCGGCGATACCGGTGACCACACTCACCGGAGTATGCAACGGTGCTGAGATGGCGAAAAGCATGGCCGTTGGACGCGCACCCATCGATTCGATATCGGCGAAATTCTGTACTGCGGCCTTAGCTCCAACTTGCTGAGGTGTCGACCAGTCCAGGCGGAAATGGCGCCCTTCCACCAACATGTCAGTGGAAGTGACAAAACGGGCGTTGGGGGTTGTCTGTGTCAAGACGGCGGCATCGTCGCCATTGCGTGCCGACGGGGCGATAGCCCGGATGGCCTCAATGACCCCAAACTCGCCAATATCGCCAATGGTCAATTCAGTCACAGTGTCGAGTCACATTCCTAATAGTCGATGGTTAACCGTTAATAGCGGAACCCGTCTCGGTATTGCCCCCAACCAATTGGAGTTGGTACCGGACAACGTAGAATCAGGCCCATGGTAGACGCACCCCCATCGGGAGAAACAGTTCAGTCCAAGGGTAGCCGGACACGCGCGGGCATCGCACTCGCTATCGCCATTATCTCTATCCTCGGCATCATTTTTGCCGCAAAGATTTACCAGGATAATCAGGCGACAAAGCCAGTCGCGATTTCCAACCCGGAGCTCCCCGCCAATGACTCGCCCGAGTGTGCGGAACTGCTCGACCGACTGCCAGATCGCGCCGCAGGTCTGGTTCGCGCCGACATTGCAGAGCCAGCTCCAGAAGGTGCCGCTGTGTACCGAAACTTGGAACAAGACCGCATCACGCTGCGCTGTGGCGCGAACGTACCTAGCCAGTACAACGAACTGGCTAAGACCGAAGAGGTCAAGGGCATTTCGTGGCTGCGGGTTGTCGACAGCACCGACGAGTCTTTGGCGACTTGGTTCACCGTCGGGCGCGAACCGGTTGTTGCAATTACCGCCGAAGGAAATGCAGAGGCGGAGGATGCCCTGAGTGACCTCGCCGAGGCGCTGCGCCCGGACTCCGAGTACAAGAACAAGCCGGAGCGCGGCGGCGTCCCACTGGTAGAACTGGCAGCTCCGGAAGCTGATAAGCGCTGCAGCGGCTTGGAGGCTGCCCTCCCCCGCGAGCTTGGCAACCGTCACCGTCTGAGCGCAGAGGAAATGCCGGCTGACATGCCGAAGGACATGGTCATTTGGGGCGGCACCCCAGCCGATCCGGTGGTGCTGCGCTGTGGTGTCGACGAGCCGGCTGGCTATAGCACCACCACGCAGCAGCTGACGCAGGTTGGCGACATTGTCTGGTTCAACGAACCAACGCTTTCCTCCGGTACCTCCGCCACCTGGTACGCCATGGGCCGGGAGCGCTTCGTCGCCGTTGAAATGCCGATGTCGGAGGCCAGCTCACTGATGCCGGTGCTCTCCTCGGTCATCGCTGACAACCTGGAGAACATCTCGCCGAGCGAAGAAAAGTAAGAACCAACTTCTATCGACGAGCTACCAGCGCCCGCTCAATCAGGGCGCTGAGCAGCTCCTCGTAGGCTACACCTGAGGCCGCAAACATCTGCGGGTACATCGAAATCGGGGTAAAGCCCGGCATGGTGTTGACCTCATTGATAATCGGGCCATTATCCGTGACAAAGAAGTCCACGCGAGTCAGACCATCAGAGCCCAGTGCCCTGAACGCCCGACGAGCATCCGTGTCCAGTGCCTTCAAAACATCCTCCGGCAGCTCAGCCGGGATCTGCGCCGAGACGACATCATCCAAGTACTTGGTCTCAAAACCGTAGAAGCCCTCGTCGGAGTCCTCCGTGCCACGCAGCAGGGACGGGACAGAGACCTGCAGGCTGCCGTCAGCGCGCTGCAGCACGCCAATCTCCACCTCGGCGCCGTCTACACCGGCCTCTACAATGACCTTCCAGTCGTGCTCTCGGGCCAGCTCTACCGCCGCATCCAGATTCGCCCAATCATCGACGCGGGAGATACCAATCGACGATCCACCACGGGCAGGTTTAACGAACACCGGCAGGCCAAGGGTCTCCTTGTCCTCGTCGGAAAGCGACTCGCCGACGTGCAAAACAACCTGCTTGCCGGTAGGAAGCCCCGCTGCCTGCAAGAGATTCTTCGTGCGTTCCTTATCCATTCCCGCCGCGGAAGCGAGCACGCCCGGGCCGACATAAGCAATGCCGGAAAGCTCAAAGAGCCCCTGAATCGTGCCGTCCTCGCCGTGCGGACCGTGGAGGACCGGGAAGATAACGTCGACGGTGTCGAAAACCTCGCCGGCGCGATCACCGGTGACGAAGCGGAATTCACCGCGGCGTGACGGCGAGGTGCTCAGCGCAACTTCCTCGCCCGGGATGACCTCCGGCATCGTACGCCCCTGCGTGCGCAGCGTATCCGTCTCACGCGTACCGACGGTCCAGACACCATCCTTGGTAATACCAATGGGAACCACTCGGAAGCGGTCCTCATCCAGGTGATCCATAATTGCGCCGGCCGAGACACAGGAGACGCTGTGCTCAGGGCTTGCGCCACCGTAGATGACGGCGACGGAAATGCGATCTGCAGACGAGCTATTCGACGAAGTCATGGTGACTTAGTTTAGCCCCGACCTCGTTGAAGTGGTTACTCCGACTTGCGGCTTCGCCCCATCAGCTTGCGAATTGTCTCATCGACCTTCGCGCCTTCGTGGCAGACGGCGTAAACGGCCTCAGTAATTGGCATTTCCACGCCATTGCGACGAGCGAGGTCACGGACCGAGATTGAAGAAATCACACCCTCAGCCACCTGACCGCGCGTGGCGTGCTGCGCCTGCTCCATCGTGTCACCGCGACCGAGACGGTCACCGAAGGTGCGGTTACGCGACAGCGGCGAGGAACAAGTGGCCACCAAGTCACCGAGGCCCGCCAATCCCGCGAAAGTCTTATCTTCTGCACCAACCGCGTCGCCCAGACGCGTGATTTCCGCCAAGCCACGGGTGATAATGGTTGCCAGCGTGTTCTCACCCAATCCTTGACCAGCGGCCATACCGCAGGCCAACGCAATGACGTTCTTGCAGGCACCGCCGATTTCGCAGCCGATCACATCGGTGTTGGTGTACGGGCGGAAGTAATTAGTGGCAACTGCCGCCTGAATCATCTTGGCATTGTTCTCATCAGCGCAAGCAATGACCGTTGCCGCTGGCTGCTCCATCGCAACTTCGCGGGCGAGGTTCGGGCCGGACAGCACCGCAATACGCTCTGCTGGCAGGTCTGTGACCTCCGCAATGACCTCACTCATGCGCAGATGTGTCTCGCGCTCCACACCCTTGGCCAGGCTGAGCAGAATCGTCTCCGGCCCGATGAAGTCCTTCCAGACCTTGAGGTTGTCACGCAGAGTCTGCGAGGGCACGCCCAGCACCACCACATCCGCGCCCTTCAGCGCGGCCTCTGCATCCGAGGTGGCTTCGATGTTGCGCGGCAGCCCCAGACCAGGCAGGTAGTCGTGGTTTTCGCGGCTGATCTGAATACGCTGTGCCTGCTCCGCACGTCGCGACCACAGCCGTACAGGATTGCCCGCATCAGCAAAAACCTTGGCGAGCGTCGTGCCCCACGAGCCCGCACCCATCACTGAAACCTGCACCATCGCCGCGACCTTCCTCCGTTAGTCTCTAATCTCCAACAAGTCTAGCGAGACGTTCTCACACTGCGATACTAAACTAGGTCGGCGACAAAGGATTGAAAGGGAATTCACGATGATGCACGAAGAGGACAAGGACCTCAAGGGCGATACCTCCGTGACCGGTCGCCTGCGCCAGATTCCAACGAAGCCAGGTCAGGATGTCACCAAGCCGACCTTCGCGGCTGGCGCGGTTCTATGGCGCGGCGATGTCCACAACCCTGAAATCTGCGTGATTCACCGTCCCTCCTACGACGACTGGTCGCTGCCGAAAGGCAAGCTCGACGCCGGCGAGAACCTCATTGCCACCGCCGTCCGCGAAATCTGGGAAGAGACCGGCTACCGCGTCCGTCTGGGCAAGCTCGTCGGCAACGTCTCTTACCCTGTCGCCGGACGCACGAAGCTGGTCTGGTACTGGACCGCTGAGGTTCTAGACGGCGAATTCGAACAGAACTCCGAGGTCAACGAGCTTCGTTGGGTCTCCTGGGACGAAGCCGAGGAGCTGCTGTCCTACGACCTCGACCGCGACGTGCTGGTCAAGGCCCGCAAGCGCATGAACAAGGAACCGGACACCCGTCTCATTCTGGTTCGCCATGGGCGTGCGCACCGTCGGACCAACTGGAACGGCAATGATGCACTGCGGCCACTGGATAAGAAGGGACGTCGTCAAGCGGAACTGCTCGTCTCTGCCCTGGAAGGCTTCCGCCCCGAGCGGATCTACTCCGCCGAGCCCGTGCGTTGCCAGGACACCGTCGCGCCACTCGCCGCAGAGCTGGGCATGCAGGTCACAGTCGACGAACGGCTTGGCGACGAGCACTGGATTGCCAACCAGGTTGAGTCCAAGAAGGCATTCGAAGACATTGTCGCGCTAGGCGGAGTCAGCGTCATCTGCTCTCAGGGCATCACCATCCCAGACCTGCTTGCCGCCTGGTCCGCTGAGGGCACCCTGCCCTTCGACGAGGAAATCCTGTGCAAGAAGGGCTCTGCCTGGGTGCTGGGCTTCAATGACGGTGTGATGACCACGGCTGATTACTACGCCTCTGCGCTGCCGGTGAAGTAATCCCTACAACCTCGGATCCATCGGCTCTGACTCCAGCGCCAACACGCCGAAGACCGGAACATGGATCCGATGCAGTGGTTCGCCGGCCGCTAGGCGCTCCAGCGACTCAATGCCGAGGGCATACTCGCGCAGCGCCGATGACTGCTTGTGCTGCAGATTTCGCCGCTTCAACTGCTCTTGACGCTGCGGGTGCAGGTAGTCATGCCCATAAATCATGCGCAGATACTCCCGCCCCCGCACCTTCATACCGGGCTGCACCTGGCGGTCCACTGCCGCGTTTTCCATTGGCTTGACGACGGCCCCCTCCCCGCCCGACTCTGTCAGTTGCAACCACCACTGCGATGCGGCCTCCACCTGTTCCGGGTCACTGGGGTCGAGGACGAAGCAGCGCGTCTGCCGGTAGATCTCACTGTCAGCTGCTACCAGCTGGTTCGCGATATCCAAGTGCCATGAGTGCGGCTTGTAGTGCCAGGTGGCATCCTCACTTGCCAGCACTTGGAAGGGTGCGAACTGAATCTTGTTGTCGCTGTCGACATAGCGGTTGTAAGCAGCGCGGAACTTCTCGAGCTCGTCCAGAGTCTGTTCTGGAGCGGGACCGCCGACCTCTATTCTCCTGCCGGTAGCTGCCTGCAGAGTGGCCGCGAGCTGTCTGGCAGCACCAATACCGGCGGCAGCAGTGGGTGCATAGATGTCGTCGATAAGCCCTTGTGCCTTGAGATTCCAAGGCAACATTTCGCCGTCGAGCAGGACCCAGTCGCCGAATTGATCGAAAAGCCCGGCGCGCTCTGCGGCCTTGGTCATTTCGTCGAGTGCTGGATTCTTACCTTCGAAGAAGGCGCGTCCGGTACGGGTATATGCGTAGGTGCTAGCACCGAAACGGGTCTTTGCCCCTGGCCGGATCAGGCAGAGCACGGCTCGGGAACCCATGTGCTTCTCCTGACAAATGACCTGGTCAGTGTGCACTGCGTAGTAGCGGAATGCCTCCTCCGGGTGTTCCAGGAATCCCTCTCGCTGCGAGGTCGGCGCCGGTGACATTGTCGGTGGCAGGTACGGAATTTTCTCCGGCGCGAGCGTAAAACGACTAATTGTTTCCAGCGCTGCAGCCGCGCGGTCACTATCAATGCGGATGCGGCCATGGCGCCCAGTCTGGATACCATCGACATCCAACACGTCAGTGATGCGCAGCTCGGACTCTGGTCGGTTGGTGGTCTTGCGGGATGGGGCCTCCCACCACGTCTGCTTTGCATCAACCTGCACAGTCTCTAGCTCGGGATAGCGCAGCGCAGAGAGCTTGCCGCCAAACACGCAACCAGTGTCGATGCACATGGTGTTATTGACCCAGCGCAGACGGTCCGCTTCCATGTGGCCATAGACAACACGGGCGGAACCGCGGTAGTCCGCTGCCCAATCCAGTCGTTCTGGCAGGCCATTTTCATCGACCTTGCCAGTAGTGGCACCGTAGAGCGCGAACTCACGGACCTTACCGGAGGCCCTGCCATGGAGGTGCTCAGGCAGTCCCGCGTGGGCTACGACCAGGGCACCGTCGGCAAGCACAAAGTGCACGGGCAGGTGATCGATGAAGTCGCGGACGTCCTTCCGGAACTCCTCACTTTCGCCTGCGAGCTGAGTGAGCGTTTCGGCCAGCCCGTGACCAGTGGTGACGTTGTGGCCGTCGAGGGCGCGCACCAACTTAGAGTCGTGGTTTCCGGGTACGCAGAGAGCATTGCCGTCCGAGACCATCCCCATGACCAGCTTCAAGACGGCTGGGCTATTGGGGCCGCGGTCGACGAGGTCACCAACGAAAATGGCCGTACGGCCATCTGGGTGATGAGCATTGTTGCCATCCGCCGAGAGCTCGTAGCCGAGTTTCTCCAGCAGTGCGGTCAGCTCGTCGAAGCAACCATGGACATCGCCGATGATGTCGAACGGACCGTGGAGATCGCTGCGATCGACCTTCAGCGGCACACGTTCAATGGTGACGTTGTCGATTTCCTCCGCGGAATTCAAGATGAAAACGTTGTGAATCTTCTCGCGCTTCAGGTGCTTGAGCCCTCGGCGCAGAGCGCGGTGCTGGCGCTCCAACACCTCCACTCCGAAGTTGCGGTCAGTGCGCTGCCTGTGCCGCTCCTTCACCTCCGCCAACGGAAGATTCAAAACGATAGCAGCACTCAACGCATGGTGTCTGCGCGCCAGCTTCACGAGCCGGGCGCGGTCCTGCGGTTTCACATTCGTCGCATCGACCACGGTGAGCAAGCCTGCTTCCAGGCGCTTGCCGACAACCGTCTCCAGCAGCTCAAAAGCAGGCGTCGTCGCCGCCTGGTTATTCGGATCGTTGGAAACAATGCCGCGACAAGTATCCGAGGATACGACTTCAAACGGGCCGAAGTGTCGTGCCGCAAAGGTCGACTTTCCAGCACCGGAGACACCGACCAGCATGACCAAGCTGAGGTTAGGAAGTGAGATGGTACTCATAGTTAGCTCTCCTCTGCTGCGGTGAAGTCGTAGGAAAAGACCGCCATTTGTGTTGGTTGGCCGTAAGTTTCGTGCACGTCCCCAATACCGTCGAAGTCCACCAGATAACCGAACTTCTCGGCCACGCCCCTGGCCCACTGACGAAATTCCGCGCGGCTGAACTCGAAACGGTGATCGAGGTGCCGGAACTGTCCAGGCTCTAGGTTTGGGTAGCAAGCGTTGTAGTCACTATTTGGGGTGGTGACGATGACATACTGCGGGCGTGCGAGCCCAAAGACGTTGTTCTCCAACGCGGGCAGCCGGTCGGCATCAATGTGCTCGATGACCTCCATCAGGATTGCCACGTCCATGTTCGCAATGCGCTCATCGGCATAGGTGACCGAGGATTGGAAAAGCTCAACCCGCGCGGCTTGGCGCTCCGGCATGCGATCTAGGTTCAGCGCCTTGTGCGCCTTACGAAGCTCCCCCACAGAAACATCGGTACCAACGATCTGCGCGATTCGCGGATTCTCCAGCATCGGCCCCAGTAGCACGCCGGAACCGCAGCCGATGTCGACTACACTGCGCGGGCGCAGGCTAAGTACTTCACGCAGTACTCGCTCTTGGCGCTGTCGATTAAGTGGCTTGGCTGGCTGGTCACCGCGGGGCAGTTCGATCGCAGCGGCTTCCCCAGCAAGCTTCACGACAGCCTCGTTGACCAGGCCTTTTTGATCCGCAAGATAGCGCCCCAGGATTCTCTCCCGCTGTGGGTGCTCCGGTAGCCAGTCCCGCGCACGCGCGGCGAGCTTGTCGATTTCCCGGTCATCGACCCAATAGTGTTTCCCACCGTCGAGGACGGGCAGCAGAATATACAGGTGATTGAGCAAATCGCGGACGGTTGCTCTACCCGAAAGCGTTACCGTCGGTGAGAACTTCTGCCCGGCAACATTGTTCGAAAAATCGCAGGCAACGTTCCACCCCAGCGGCTCGAACAGAGCGCGAATCTCTTCCTCGGTGCCGGGTACCGCGGCGACCGTCGCGGTGAGGTCGCTTGGCACTTCGTCGTAAGGCGAGGGCTTCTCCATGACCATCGCTGTGGAGAAGACGGACTTCAGCGCCACTGTCATAATCGATGACGCGGCCCATTGCCGGTCATTGATGTAGCCGGTCAGATTGAACGTATCAGCGCGGTACTGCTTGAGTTTCAGCAGCTCGTCGCGGTCAATATCAACCCAGAGAACTGCCGTGCATTCGGCATCGGTAGCCGTGGGGAAAAAGACTCTGGCAACACCGAACTTTAACTCGGACTCATGCACGCGATCGGGATGCTTTCGCAAAATAAATCCCAAATCGCGTGCCGATTCAGCAGGCGAAGATTCACCGAGCCGAGAGTGTTTAGTGATTGCCAGATACATACGGCAAGTCTAACGCCTACCGCGGATTGGACTAGAGCATTTTTTGACCTACAGCGTCTTCGGCTTGTGGGCCGGACGACTCTCCTCGTAGGCCACAATGTCCGCTTCGTTACGCAGGGTCAGGGAGACGTCGTCAAGCCCTTCCATCAGACGCCAGCGGGTGTAGTCGTCGACCTCGAACGGGAAGACCTGCTCACCTGCCTCGACGGTGCGGGTCTCCAGGTTGACGGTGAGCTCCATGCCCGGGTTAGCTTCCAGCAGCTTCCACAGCAGCTCGACATCGGACTGCTGCATCTGTGCGGCGAGCAACCCCGCCTTGCCCGCGTTTCCGCGGAAGATGTCGGCGAAGCGGGAGGAGATGACGACGCGGAAGCCGTAGTCCATCAGTGCCCACACGGCGTGCTCACGGGAAGAACCGGTACCGAAGTCCGGCCCTGCTACGAGGACGGAGCCCTTTGCGTATTCCGGACGGTTGAGCACGAAGTCGGACTCGTTGTTGCGCCAGTTGCTGAACAGGCCATCCTCGAATCCGGTGCGGGTGACGCGCTTTAGGTAGACGGCCGGGATGATCTGGTCAGTGTCGACGTTGGATCGCTGCAGGGGAACGCCGACGCCGGTGTGAGTATCAAACTTTTCCATGGTGAAAGATCCTTAGAAGTTCTGCTTGGGTCTGTCGTACAAAGATCGGCAGTGAGAGTCAGTTAGAGATCAGCCGGTGCTGCGAAGTGACCGGCGACGGCGGTAGCTGCGGCGACGGCAGGGCTAACCAGGTGGGTACGACCACCCTTGCCCTGACGGCCCTCGAAGTTGCGGTTGGAGGTCGAAGCGCAACGCTGGCCCGGGGTCAGCTGATCCGGGTTCATGCCCAGGCACATGGAGCAGCCCGGCATGCGCCATTCAGCGCCTGCCTCTTCGAAGATCTTGCCCAGCCCCTCTTCTTCAGCCTGTGCGCGGACCTTTGCGGAGCCCGGCACGATGAGCATCTGGACGCCGTCGGCAACCTTGCGGTCCTTCAGCACGTCGGCGACGGCGCGCATGTCCTCGATGCGGCCGTTGGTGCAGGAACCGACGAAGACAACGTCGACCTTAACGTCGCGCATCGGGGTGCCCGGCTTCAGATCCATGTACTCCAGTGCACGTTCGGCGGCGATGCGGTCGGAGTCCTCAGCGATGAACTCCGGGTCCGGCACGGTCTCACCCAGCGGCACGCCCTGGCCCGGGTTGGTACCCCAGGTAACGAATGGGGTCAGCGCGGAACCGTCGATTTCGACGACCTTGTCGAACTTCGCGTCCTCGTCAGTAACCAGGGACTTCCAGTATGCGACAGCCTCGTCCCACTGCTCGCCCTGCGGCGCGTGCGGGCGCCCCTTCAGGTATTCGAAGGTGGTCTCGTCCGGAGCAATCATGCCGGCGCGGGCACCGGCTTCGATGGACATGTTGCAGATGGTCATGCGAGCTTCCATCGACAGCTTCTCGATGGCCTCGCCGCGGTACTCAATAACGTGGCCCTGACCACCGCCGGTGCCAATCTTGGCGATAATCGCCAGAATCAAATCCTTGGCGGTAACACCATCCTGCAGTTCGCCGGTGACGTTGACCGCCATGGTCTTGAAAGGCTTCAGCGGCAGGGTCTGGGTAGCCAGAACGTGCTCAACCTCGGAGGTACCGATACCGAAGGCCATAGCACCGAAAGCCCCGTGGGTGGCGGTATGCGAGTCACCACAGACGACGGTGGTGCCCGGCTGAGTCAGGCCCAGCTGTGGGCCGACGACGTGCACGATACCCTGCTCGCGGTCGCCCATCGGATGCAGGCGGATACCGAACTCCTCAGCGTTCTTGCGCAGTGTGGCAATCTGGGTACGAGAGGTCGGTTCCTCAATCAGATTGATTTTGCCGCCGGCGACAGTAGTCGGAACGTTGTGGTCCTCGGTTGCGATGGTCAAATCCGGGCGGCGCACCTTGCGCCCTGCCAGACGGAGGCCATCAAAAGCCTGTGGCGAGGTAACCTCGTGGACGAGGTGCAGATCGATATAAATCAAATCTGGTTCGCCGTTGTCGCCTTGCTTGACTACGTGGTCACGCCAGACTTTCTCGGCCAGAGTCTTCGGGCTGGTGTCCGTGGTGCGCATAGTGGGTGAGCCGCCTTCCGGATATATCTCTTTTATCTCAAGGAATGAGATGTTAATATCATGGCATGGGACAGATTAGCACATCCGAGACGCCAGCTCTAAGTGGTATTAAAGTTCTCGACCGTTCGGTACTCATTCTCAAGTCTGTTGCAGAAACTCCACGCACCCTCGCCGAGCTCTGCGACGACACCGGCCTGCCCCGCGCCACCGCCCATCGGCTGGCCACGGCGTTGGAAGTGCACCGCCTTGTCACCCGCACTCCGGACGGCCGCTGGACGACGGGCCCCGGGCTCACCGAGATCACGCCCGTCACAACTGACCTGCTTGCCGACGCCGCAGCGCACATCCTGCCGAAGCTGGTAGAGGTCACCGGAGAGTCCGTGCAGCTCTACCGTCTCACCGGCGACACCCGCACCTGCATTGCCTCCATGGAGCCCGCCACCGGGTTGCGTAACACCGTGCCAGTTGGCTCTCGTATGCCGCTGACCGCGGGTTCCGCCGCACGTGTTCTGCTGGCTTTTGGCCCGGCCAATCTCGCTGAGCGCATGCTGCCCGACGCCGACTTCAACGAACAGGATCTCGACGACTGCCGACGTCTCGGCTGGTCCGAGTCCATGGGCGAGCGCGACCCCGCACTCGCCTCCGTCTCCGCCCCGGTTTTCGACGGAAACCACCGCATGATTGCAGTCCTATCCGTCTCCGGCCCCGTGGAGCGCATGACTCCGTCGCCCTATGAATGCTGGGGCGCAAAGGTTCTCGCCGCCGCTGAGGAGATGAGCTCCCGACTGTAATGCCCGCTTACCGTCACCTTGTCCTACTTCTGTCCATGTTCGCGGCGGTCGGTTCGTCCGTCGTTCACATGGGTGTGCCTTTTCTCATCCCATCCCTGCAGGAAAACGGTTTAAGCCTCTCCGCCGCCGGTCTCGTCGCAGCAATGCCGGCGGCCGGTATTGTTTTCACACTCATCGCCTGGGGCTGGTTTGTCGACCGCTACGGCGAACGCGCGGCTCTGTTCGCAGGCCTTACTTCTACCGCCTTGACGACGGGGCTTGCGGCGCTGGCTTCGTCGTCAAGCCCGGCCCTGCTCGGGGCCGCGCTCTTCCTCGCCGGATGTGCGGCGGCGAGCGTGAATTCTGCATCCGGCCGCGTGGTGTCGGGCTGGTATCCGCCGCATCAACGCGGTACTGCGATGGGCATTCGCCAAATGGCGCAACCCCTCGGCGCGGCTTTGTCCGCAGTGACCATGCACCCGCTGGCGCAGAACTACAGCATCGGAGTCGCACTCGCGATGCCCGCAATTCTGTGCGCTGTGCTGGCGTTGCTTGTGCTGGTTGGAGTAAAGAATCCCCCGCGCCCTGATGCCTCGAACCCCACCGTCACGGCCAGCCCTTACCGCGACGGCAAATACCTTGTGCGCATCCATATCGCCTCGGCGCTGCTGTCCTGGCCGCAGTCGATGATGGGCGCCTACATTCTGGTGTGGCTGTTGTCCGTGGGTTATGCCGATAGCACGGCGGGCACGATTGTGATGGTCTCACAGCTGCTCGGTGCCGGATCGCGAGCACTGATGGGTGTGGTCTCCGACCGCGTTCGGTCCCGCATCCTCCCCTATCGTTGGGTCTCGGGTGCGACTTTTATCCTGGCTGTCACAATGATGATTGCCAGCTGGGCTGATTGGCGCACACTTGGCACTGTGCTGGTCTGCGCACTGGCCGTTGCCGTGGTCAGCCCGAATGGTCTTGCCTTCACCGCAGTTGCTGAATACGCAGGCCCCTTCTGGTCCGGACGCGCTATGGGTACGCAGAACACGTTCCAGAACATTATCTACGCTGCAACGCCTCCGGTTTCGGGTGCGATTGTGGCCGCTGCGGGCTTCCCCGCACTGTTTGCCGTCACGGCTCTGTTCCCCGCCGCCGCGCTGGGTATTGCGCCACGAGAAGACCAGAACCGCCACGGGCGGGTAGAGCTGGGCTAATCAGCCTGCCGCTTGCCGACGAATCGGTCGGTAGCAATGGTTGCGGCAACACCGAGGCTGGCTAGTCCAATCATCGGCCCCCACGCTAACCACGGCACCCGCTCGAGATATTGCGTGGATTCGTTGAGGATTACGCCCCAATCTGGACTGCCAACACCTGCGCCTACGCCGAGGAAGCCGAGAGCTGCAAGGGCGATAGCATTATGGGCAATCCTGGTCACGGCATGGCGGGCTACTGCTGGAATGGTCATGGGAAGAACATGCAGCTTCAAAAGGTGCCAACGGCTGGCCCCCATGGTTTGCGCAAATCGGTAGTGCCCGGATGCAGCGGCTTCGTTAGCGACTTCGACGCAATGTGCAGCCAGTGGAATCCACCCGACCAAAAACACCGCTATCGCAGCTGTCAGCATCGATCGGCCCAAGACTCCAGCCAGAATAAGTCCCAGCAATATTGCGGGTACCGCATTCATGGCATCTCCGAAGAACTGCACTGATGCCCCTAGATGCCCAATCACAAGGGCGATGAGTGCGCACACTACGGTCACCAGGATTGCAGTTCCGATAGTGGCACCGATACCGTCGGCAAGCCGCGCCCAAATGTCACGACCAAGCTGATCGGTACCCAGTGGGTGTTGCCAGGACGGTGAAATGAAGCGTTTCGCAGAGTCGATGTCCGCGCTGCGGGGAATTCCCAGCACAATTAGCACGATAGGAATAATCGACAGGATGAGACTCCAGCAACGTCCACCCCCTGTAGGCCGGCCAACAGTGGCGATGCTTCCTCGCAGCTTCCGCGCATACTGCCCCCGTATTGCCTGAGCCACGAGTCCACAGATTATGCCAATCCCCAACACCACAGTCACCGCAGCTTGCAGAACGGGAATATCGCCCGCAGTAGCCGCCGCAACGACGTTCCGCCCAAAGCCCGGCAAATGAAAGGTGACCTCAATTGCTGCGGTGGCCGATAACGTGCCCGCAAAGAACAGCGTCAACTGTGACAGTGTCGGCAGCAAGCTACGCCAAGTGACAAATCGAATAATTGTTGATTTTGGAACGCCATTGGTGCGCCATGACTCTACCCAGGGTTCTGACAACGCAGTATCAGCTGAAATCAGCAACACACGCCCATAGAGCCCCGCGGCGGGCAGGCCAATTGCCAGCACTGGCAGCACCATATGCGCAGGTGATGCCCAACCGCCTACCGGAAACATGCGCTGTTCAACAGCCAACCACCACAGCAGTAAGACCGCCACCACAAAGTTTGGCAGTGCGGCGAGAACCGCTAGCACGCTCGGTGTCCATTTTCCGGCTCGCAATCCTGCAATCCGTGGAAGTACGAGCGCCAGCGCAACGACGACGCACAACGCCATGGAAGCCACAGTCAATGCGAACGTAATACCGAAGCCGTTCACGGCCTGAGCGAAAGCATCTTGTCCGGTTACCCACGAGGTACCAAAGTCACCGTGAAGAATATTTGTCGTCCACTGCTGGAGCGACTCCCACGGCGTTGTCGGCAGGCCATATTCTCTGCGGACAGCTTCAATAAGCTCCGGTGTTATCTCCCGTTCCCGCTCACGTGCACGCAGAACGGCGTATGCGGGTTCCCGTCCTGTCAACCACGGCAACAGGGCCGTGAGGACGAGAAGTCCCACAACTGAGGCAACTACCGCGAAAGCTTTCCGAATCACTTAGCCGTCTTCTCTGTAATCAGGTGGCGCTCCATCGGATCGAGTGCGATACCACGAACATTCTTCGCACCGATTAGCGATTTTTCATGAGACAGCGGAACTACTGCACCATCTGCAACAATTTCCGCGCCGATTCGAGCTGCTGCCGACAGGCGCTCCTCATCGTCGCCAAGCTCAGCGGCCTTCTCAATATCGACATCTATGGTGTGGTTACACAGCTGCGAGAGGTTATAAGAGCTCTCACAGGTGAAGTCGGATTGTAGGAAGCTGATCGGGTCAGCCGCACCGAGCATGTAATTGCGGGAACCGACGATGACATCAAAGTTCCCCTCGAGCATGTCTGCTTCCAAAGAGTTGTAGTCGGCTACCGTGATGTCGACTGTGAATCCCATCTTGCGCAGCTGATCCGCAACAAGATTGGCAACTTCGGGCAGCTCCGCACGGGAATCCCACGTAGCCAAGCGGATTTCCTTCCCCTTGCCATTCGGCCCCGGCTTCACAGTGGTCTCAGGAGTTGCTGCCGCCCACGAGGCTGAACGATTAAAAATCGCCCCCTTCGGATTCACCGCTTGAGCTTCAAAAATGTCCCTAACCACCGGTTCAGGATCGATTGCAGCGGCTACTTCCTTACGCAGTTCGGCATCGGCAAACACGCCTTTTGCGGTATTAAAATGCAGGAGATTGACACGAGGTAAATCCACCTTAGATACGTCCACGTCATCGAGGCCTCCCAGCGATGAGATTGGCAACCCCTTGACCAGGTCTTGCTCATCTGCGCGCAGTGCATTCGTACGAGCTGTGGAATCCCCAATGAAAGACAATGTCAGAGTCTCAGTTTCCGGCTTACCGTTTCGGTAGTCGGCGAATGCACGTGCGGATACGGTACCGTCTGGGTTCTTCGTCTCGAGTTCAAACGGACCTGTACCATGCCCAAAGGGGTCAGGTGCGTCCCCTTCAAATGCTGCGGGTGAGAGAATCATAGTTCCCGGATCGGCAAAGCGCTTCACCAAAATTGGATCATCTTTATCCGAAGTGACAGTAACCTCTCGGTCTCCTGTGGCCGTAGCCTGAAGTTGGTTCTTGCCGAGCCCCTTTGGCCTCGTCGGCGCATCAATGGCATGCGTGAGTGAGTTGGCAACAGCCTGTGCATCGACTGGCGTTCCATCGTGGAAAGTCAGTCCATCCGGCAGAGTAAATACAACGGTGCGGGCATCCTTCACTTCCCACTTTTCTGTCAGTTCGGGCTTAACGGTGCCCTCGTCATCAATCGCCACAAGCATTTCCGTGGCACCTGCGCGGGTCGACAGTACTGCGTCATCGGAGTATGGCGAGAACTCTGCGACCGGTTCGAATTGCAGGGCTACCCGCAGCGCATCCGCATCACCGCTGCCCTGCGCAAAGCAGGAGGCCAATCCGAACGGCAGTGCCGCAGTGGCCAGAATTAGTCCAATTTTTCGATTCATAGAGTTACTTCTCTTTCGTAAGTGTCGAGTTTTTTGGGGAGGGATCTAGTTGGCTGACGCTCTCTAGCGCATTTGATGTTGGCTAGTGCTGCTGTCTCAGTTTGGTTAGCCCCACAGCCGATATCAGCAATAAAACGGTCATGATTGCCCACGGTGCTGCTGCCAACAACTGTGGGGTCTCGGCCCAATCCAAGGTGGCGCCAACCACAATCGACCCCACTAAAACGGCGAGTCCACCGAAGCTGTTGAGAAAACCGTATGCAGAACCGAGGTCCTTGTTTCCGGTTAGTTTTCCGACGAGGTCTTTGGCTATCGGAACTGCAATCATCATTCCGAGATGCATCACTAGCAGCATTGTCACTGCCGGGGCTAAGGCCCACCATCCCTCCATGTGGATAGGCGCGCAGACCGCAATGATGGCGAAGGCAAAGGCCATCAGGCCAAAACCGCCACCAATGGCAACCCCTAAAGACAGTTTTTCTGCCCATTTAGTCACGGTGGTTTGCAGCCCGATAACGAATACCGCTGAGATGACAAAAAACCAGCTCAGATACTCATCGCTACCTGTGGCACGACGCAGTTCTACAGGAAGAGCCAAATACTGCTGGTTATAGGCGAGCAAATAGGTCGAGTAGAACACCGCAAACACAATGAACGCTCGATTGCGAAGGATTCGCCCCCACGCGGCAGTCATACTGCCACCAGCTGAATGCACGCCTTCCCATCTCCGCGCTAACAGCAGATGCATCACAAAGATGCCGGTAAAGATGGCTGCACCGGCAAAGGAAACAGCTGAAAAACCGATTGGGATCAACAGCGCACCAATCACAGGGCCAGTGAGCGAGCCCAAACGGGAATAGCTTTCGTCAAGAGCAAAGAGTCGTGCCCGTGTACACACTCCTTGTTTCTCGAGTTCGGCACCCCCACCGGCCAGCAAGGATTCAACTGCAGGCGAGAACAGTGCGGCCGCAAAGCCAATAAGGACAACGCCAACAAACATCATTGGCACGGAGGTTGCCAGTCCAGTTACCAGGAAACCTACAACGCGAAGCGCAACTCCAAGGAGCAACACTTTGATCGCCCCGAAACTATCGGCAAGTCCGCCGCCGAGGAAGAACATTCCCTGTTGACTAAAGGTTCGTACACCAAGTACCAGCCCCACCACGGCACCGCTGGCCCCTAAGTTGTTCGAGAGCTCCACGGCAATAAACGGGACAACGAGGTAAAAGCCGATGTTGAAAAGAAGCTGCGTAATCAACAGTGCTTGAATCTTTTTGGGCAACTGCTTCACGACGCTAGCTCCTCTGCAGCCGACAGGAGCTCAACAACTTCAGGAATATCGGTTTTATCTAGCTCTCCAACCGGGCCGCTATAGACCGCTTCCCCTGCTGACATGACGATTATGTGATTACACAGTCGCAACAAGCTGTTTATGTCATGAGACACCAGCAGTACCGTCGCTTCAGTACCGAGGAGGACCTCCTCCAACATGGAAGCGGTATCCCGGTCCAGAGCGGAAAACGCCTCATCGGCAATGATCAGTTCTGGTTTGCCAATGAGCGCACGTGCAATTGCCATTCGCTGGCGCTGACCGCCAGAGAGCTCGTGGGGTCGTCGATATGCAAATTCCGGGTCGAGCCCCAGAGATTCCAGCATCGCTCGAACATCCCCAGTTGCGAACTCACAAATGCTGTCGATTACCGGCCGATGTGGCAATAGCGTGGCGTCTGGGTTCTGCGGAATATAGCCAATTGGCCCCTGCGCCATCGTGACTGTGCCGCTGTCAGGGCACAACTGGCCTGTCAGGAGACTGATTAGGCTACTCTTGCCCGCTCCCGATCTCCCCATGATGCCAACCACGCTTCCCTGCGGAATCGTGAGGGTGACATCGAGGAGCCTGCCTTTGCAAGTAACTCCATCGATACTGATCATGCGCAGACTCGCTCTTCCACAGTGCCACTTTCCAAATAGAGGATTCGTGTAGCGATCTTTCGTGCTACTCCCTCGTCGTGGGTGGCAATAACAACGGCTGTTTGCGTGCGCTCATGTAGCTTCCGCAGAGCGCCTACTACGTCAAGAGTCGCAATCGGGTCCAGCGAGGAAGTAGGTTCGTCGGCAAGCAGCAGCGAAGGCGACGGTTTCATCGCCAGCGCCGCCGCAATTGCGACACGCTGACGCTGACCTCCGGAGAGCTCCATGGGATAGCGATGAGCCTGTTCTCGGGAGATACCGCAGGCCTCGAGCGCATCGAAACCACTGTCGTGCGCAAGAATTCGCACTTGCCGATCGCAGCGCACAAGAGGATTAAGGCACGCCAAAGTGTCTTGCATAATAAAGCTGGTCCGCAGACCTTGTTGACTTAATGTGCGAAGAAACGACGTCTTTCCCGATCCTGACTGCCCCATCACCGCGACAATGTCGTTCGGGAAAATATTAAGTTTGTCGATGTGGAGTACGTTCTGTTCGCCAGCTGATACATCGACATCACGCAAGCGCACTATCGCGGAATCGCCCATACTCCCCTTCTTGCCAATCAGTTTCATTAAGGGGAGTTTAACACGTTGAACTCTAAACCTGTGCAGCCTGCTCTCGCATCCACCAACCAAATCGAGCCACGCACGCTACCCAGTGCACAGCCAATAAACACAGCAGTCCGGCACTAACGGCGTACAGCCAATGCGCGCCGATAGTGTCACCCAGGTTGTGCGTACCAAGACTCAGAGTGCCCACGGGGAAGGTTGCACCCCACCAACCAGGGCTGTATCCCGCCCAACGGATTACGGCGCGGGTGAATCGTCGTAAAGCAATGGCGGCGAGGAAGACACCGACAATGAGCACGGTGGTGCCGTAAGCGACAGCGAAGGTTCGGTTGAAAAGCAGCTGGGCAGCGGCCGTGGACTGACCGACCAATCCGAGCGGAATCCAGGCAGTACCGGCGATGGAATCGGGGATACGCATGGTGCCGGAGAACAGCGCGACGTAGCAGCGTACGAAAACCGGCAGAACTGTAATCAGCGCCATACAGAAGAGTATTTGTGCGCAGACGTGATAGAACGTGCCGTATTCAACACTCAGCTGCGCGCCGCTTGTCGCCGCCACCATCGGGGCGACCAGTGCAAGGCCCCACTGAAAAGTCGGCTCGCCTTCGAATCCTCGCAGTTGACGAAGACTGACGTAGATTGCCAGCGGCGCGCCAATCCACCAGGACGCCAACTGCCACACAGAATCGTTGAACACCGAGCTTGCGGCGCTCCCGAGAGACATAATGCCCATCGCGAACATGCCCCACGGCGCCTGCAACTTCGAGTGGAAAGGCGGGTTTCGGAAACGCAACCAGCCGACCACTATGAAACCGAGAATGCCACCTGCTACGACGAGAAGCAGTTCCGGAACCACCGGCACGTCATGGATGTGCGCAAGCGTGGCGAAGATGGATGTGCCCATCAGCGATCCTGCCCACGCAGGCCCGGCGGGCGCAAGCACATCACTGCGAGGAGAGTTGGTCATGCCCATACCGTATTTGTTCTTGCTGCAGTCACCGCTATCACGAAACTCTGTGAGGGGTACCATTGACGCATGTACCCCTCCGCTGTGGCTGAACTCGAAGCACTTCTCACCGTCGCCCGTGCGGGGTCGATCTCGAAGGCAGCACGTGAGCTCGGCACCAACCAGCAGACCATGTCCGCACGCATCGCACGGGCGGAAAGAGCGCTGGGAATCACCGTCTTCGAACGCTCCCCTTACGGCGTCTCCCCTACAGAAAAAGGGCAAGTGCTTATCGACGCTCTCCCAGATCTCCTCGCCGCCTGCCACAGATTTTCGGGCATTGCCGCCAGCTTGCGTTCCGACAATGTTCCCCGCCACCTCACCCTTGCGGTGTCCAACACTGTCGCTGAGCTCTACTACCCCGGCTGGGCCGCCGAGTTCCACCGGCAACATCCCGCAGTCAAACTGTCGATGGTGCAGGCAAACTCCCGTGAGGTGCGGCAACTAGTTGCCGACAGTGCGGTGGACTTCGGCCTGGTAGAGGGCGAGGCTGGTCGGCACGACCTCGAAGAACGCATCATCGGCACCGATGAGCTGGTCCTCGCCGTGCCGACTGGGCATTTGTGGGCTGACCGGGCCGAGATATCCGTCGAGGAACTGCGCGGGACGCCACTCGTTATTCGCGAACCGGGTTCCGGTAGCCGACAGGTGGTGGAGGATGCACTGGGCACTCTCACCGAACCCGCCGGAGAATTTGGCTCTCTTTCGGCACAGCGCGCTGGCATGATTGCGCTGGCAGCGCCAACAATCATCGCCCGTGGCGCAATTCGCGATCAGGTAACGCTCGGGCGCATCGTCATCGTCCCCACCGACACCGTTTTTACTCGCAACCTCAGCGTGGTTATGCGTCGTGGCAGTAAAGCTAGTGGAGACATTTCGGAATTTATCCGCATTGCTAGTCCTATACTTAGCAAGCATGAGCAATCCCAATGATGACCTCTTTTCCTCCGACCGCTACGATGCCGGCATCCAAATCCGCCGCGAGGTAATGGGCGACGAATTCGTCGATGCCGCCCTCGCTCGCAACGCCGGCTCCGACGGAGAGACCCTGCAGAAGCACATCACCGCCACAGTCTGGGGTTCTGTCTGGAGCCGCGAAGGACTGGCCAAGCGTGATCGATCCCTGCTCAACATTGGCATGCTCGTGGCCCTGCGAGCCACCGAGGAACTGCGCGGCCACATCAAGGGCGCTCTCGCCAACGGTCTGACCCGCACCGAGATCACCGAAGCCATCGTCCACGCGTCTGGCTATTGTGGCGCACCGGCCGCACTGTCCGCGATGAAGGTCGCGCAGGAAGTGCTCGTCGCTGAGCTCGGCCCGCTTGACGACGACGATCAGTAGGTAGCCCACGGGCTCTCAGGCCCTGGCCTCCGCGTTAGTACATCAGTGATGCGGCGCAGCAGCCACGACAGTGGCAGGGCGATGGCAGTGGTGACAATTGCCACTGCCAACATCGAGCCCTGGAAGGTCTGATAACCCATCAAGCTCATTACCCAGTCCATGACCAACACGTGGACGAGGAAGAACTCGTAGGAGACCTCCCCCAACCACATCAAGGCTGGATGACGAAGCCACCTTACCTCCGTACCCAGCGCAATCGGAGCCACGAATGCGCCGGCAGACAGACCATACAGCGTGGTCTTCCACAACGCCTGGTCGACATCATCCGGCACCAAGGTTGCTGGCCCCACGTGAGTGGTTGTGGATAGGAAAAACAGGACTAGCGCTATCAGCCAGCTGGCCGCCAAATTGACGCGCCAGCCAACTTTTCGCCCGTAGGCCAACAGCATTCCGATGGCGAACCAGTCGAAATACGCCATCGGCCACAGCCGTGCCACTACCGGCAGCAGCTCTTCCTGATGCGACAGCACAGTCCAGACCGGGCCAATAAGGCCAAAACCAATAATGATGGCCAGCGTTGGACCAGGCCGCAGCCTCCCCTTCGTGATTGTCCAGATGCCAAGCCCCACCAGTGGCAACACCAGGTAGAAGCCGACTTCCACCACCATCGACCACATCTGAGGCAAGCCCGGGTGAATCCAGCCGAATTGGAGCGTCTGGGTAAACGACATCGTGCGCAACCAGCCCTGTAGCCCTCCACCAGATGGTGGTGGGTCGTCTGCGGTGTGAATGAGAAAGGCCGCAGTGACCACAATCCAGTAGGCCGGCAGGACTCTCTTCGCACGGCTGGTGAAATACTTCCGCAAGTCCGGTCGGTTCGCGGGGACGTCGTCAGGCGAACCGAGCCAGCGCCCTGTGAGCAGAACCGCACTGAGCACGAAGAAGATGGTGACACCGATTTCGAATCGACCGTTGAGGCGCCCCCACCAATCGCCGGTGTAATTGCCCGTCCAAAACGCGGCATGCGTGAGCAGGACGCCGAACGCGCCGATGGCTCGGATGCTGGTCAGCTCCGGAACGTAGGTGGACTTGGCCAAATTCATGCCAATATTTTAGGAGCGCAAAGTACTTCCCCGTGTTATTTAGGCAAAAGTGGAATCTACATAATTTCTTCTACATGTTCTCGACGGTGCTCAAGATGTACTGAGCAGATTCACGCAGTCGCTCCAGCTCCCAGCTGTTTAGCTGTGGCGGCATACGACGAATGATTCCACCTCGGCCGATCACCGCTGGCATCGACAGCGAGACATCCGTCAACCCGTATTCACCATCCAAGCGTGTACACACCGGGTGGACGCTGTTTTGATCCAGCATCACCGCGCGGGCAATTTCCAAAGCGGAGCGTGCAACACCGGCATTAGTCCAGCCCTTGGCATTGAGAACATCGTAAGCTGCCCCGACCACGGCATCTTGAATTTCTTGCGGTGAAGGCAGCGGCGTGCCATGCCATTTTTCCAGTTCTGTCCACCCCACACCTTGAACATTGAGTGTGGACAAAATTGGGACAGCCGTAAGCCCGTGCTCACCCATCATGTAGCCAGTAACTGACTTCGGGTCGATGCCGAGCTGTTTGGCAACTACCCAGCGCAGTCGGGCCGAATCTAGCATCGTGCCGGTGCCAAAGAGCTTTTCCGCGGGGTAATCGAACTCGGTATGAGCCAAGTGCACCACTGCATCGAGCGGATTAGTAATAAAGAGGACAATCGCATCGCGCGTATGCTTCACGATTCCCGGCATGACATCGCGAACCACTTCCCCGCTGAGCTTGGCCAATCCGGCACGGTCCGGACGGGAATCCGGGTCGTCCGGATCCGGGAGAATGGACGCACCAGCAGCGACGATAATCATATCCGTGTCGGCGCAATCGCTGTAGTCGCCAGCATGCACATTGACATAGTCCGTGCCGGGAACACCAGTGGACTGGGATTGGTCCAGAGCCTCGCCATGCGCGACGCCTGGTGCCGTGTCAATCGTGGCGATCTCAGCGAACAGCCCGGATTCCATGGCATATGTCAGGACATACGAACCGACGTGACCGAGACCAATACAAACGAGCTTTGAATGTTTCATAGTTTCGATACTAGGACTGTGGAAATCCAGTGCCGCGGTGGAGGGGTGAGCAGCAAGACAAAAGCCTCCACTCGATTACGAGTGAAGGCTCTTGTCTCTATATATCTTTGTACCCCGTACGGGATTTGAACCCGTGTTACCGCCGTGAGAGGGCGGCGTCCTAGGCCGCTAGACGAACGGGGCTTAGAACTTTCATCCGCGCGCTGCGGACTTGTTAAACAATACACTAGACGTGGATAGTAACTGCAAATCGCCCGGTCAAGGCGCTAAATTCCAAGTGCTTCCACATTTTTTGCCAGTGCGTTTTTAAGCTCCGCTTCATCCATCCTTCGCAGCGCCGCAACTTCGGAGACAGTGTCCCGCAAGGCCGCGACGACCTCGGCAGAGACCGCCTCCGCCGCATCACCGCTTCCGGGCTCGCGCGGAAGGTCAGTTTCCAGCAAAAGCCTATCGACGGGCACCTGCGACACATAGGCCCGTCCGCGTTTGGTCCGCAACATGAGCGGATTGACGGAGATATAACCACCGGCTCGGATAAGCCTGGTCAGCTCATCGCTGGTACCACCGAAACGGTGAAAGATGGGCACGAGATTCTGACCGAGCCCTACCCCTTTGTCGGAGTCCAAGCGTGGTTCCAGCAGATCAAGCACTCTATCGGCGCTGCGGACTGTGTGAATGGACAGAATATGCGGCTGGCTCGAGGCTCGGACAGCATCGAGAATGCTTGTGAAGACGTGGATTTGGGTCTCGGCGGGAACGTCGTCAAGCCTGCGGGGCGCGAAGTCCAAGCCAATCTCACCGACGAAACGGGTGCGTGGAAGGGCCTCGCGAAATATCTCAAGCTCGCGCTCGTAGTTGCCGTCGATATACCACGGGTGATAGCCGACTGCGGCCATGGGGAGATTTTCGCGCTCTATCTCGACAAATCCGGAGGGGCGGACTGTCTGCGCGATGATCTCCACGCCTTCCTGCGCAATGCCGGCTTTGAAGCACTCGCGCGAAGCCGGTGGCAGGAAATCGTAGTGAAAGTGGGTATCGATGAGCCGCATCATTTTTCCGTTGGTGGCTGGTTTTCGTCGGCCGGACCGCCGATGCGCGGAGCCAGCGGGGTTTCCTCGAACCCGAGCAAACGGCGAATGACCTTTCCGGCCAGCATCTGCCCCATGATTGGCGGTATGTAGCTCATAGTACCGAGGGTTTCCGCTTTGGTGCCGCTGCCTTTATCTGTAATTCGCACTGGTTCTTCAGAGGAGTACAGCACCTCAAGACCGCGAATGCGTCGGCGGATACACACCTGACGGACGACCTTCGCCAGCGGACAGACCTTAGTCTTATTGATCTTTGAGAAGGTTAGCCGAGCTGGGTCGAGCTTATTTCCGCCACCCATAGCGGAAATGAGGTGGATGCGATTTTCCGCGCACCACTGCGCGATCTCAATCTTGCCGGTGACATCGTCGATAGCGTCGATGATGTAATCCGGACGCGGGAACTGCTCGAAGGCCTCCGCCAGGTTTTCGCGTGTAAGAAAAATCTGACGGGCATAGGTCGTACAATCCGGGTTGATATCGGCAACCATCGCCTCCATAACCTCGGCTTTGACCCGGCCAATTGTGGAGACAAAAGCCAGCGCCTGACGGTTGAGATTGCTCGGCTCTACGACATCGCCGTCGATCAAGATGAGGTTGCCCACGCCGCCTCGGGCGAGAGCTTCGGCACAACTAGACCCCACGCCTCCGAGTCCGACAACCATGACGGTAGATTCAGCCAACGTTTCTAGCCCCTCCTCCCCTAGGAGAAGCTTTAGTCGTGCGAAACGTTCACTGGTCATAGTCGCCCCTGGTCATAGTCGCCTCGATGCTTAAAAAACAAAAACTCCCCAGCCGACTGACTGGGGAGTAACTTTGTACCCCGTACGGGATTTGAACCCGTGTTACCGCCGTGAGAGGGCGGCGTCCTAGGCCGCTAGACGAACGGGGCTTAGAACTGAATCCAACTCAACCGAGTGAGCGAATTCCGCTGGCCTACCAGGACTCGAACCTAGAATGACGG
>NZ_KV806702.1:156029-156232 GCF_001811805.1 Corynebacterium sp. HMSC064E08 | reverse complement strand
CCTAGGCCGCTAGACGAACGGGGCTTAGAACTTTGCAGTTAGTGAATACATTCAACATTGAACTTCTTCACTGCTGGCCTACCAGGACTCGAACCTAGAATGACGGTACCAGAAACCGTAGTGTTGCCAATTACACCATAGGCCAATAAAGACTGGCGCTTTCACGCTGTCTTTGTACCCCGTACGGGATTTGAACCCGTGTT
>NZ_KV806702.1:21912-155929 GCF_001811805.1 Corynebacterium sp. HMSC064E08 | reverse complement strand
GAAACCGTAGTGTTGCCAATTACACCATAGGCCATCGCTGCTGAACGCAACGAGGAATAATATAGCCAATTCGCGCTAACAAGAGCAAATCACCTGGTCAAAGGCTCGTTTAAATTCACGCCCCCAACAAAGCCACCTCAGCAGTGCGCATAACTAATACATAACTAATGCAGTGCATATAACTAACGCAGTCCCAGATCGAAAGCCCATTCGATCGCAGCTCAAAGCTGATCCGCCCTTCAGGAGACACTTCGTGGTGAAGCGGCTGGCAAACAGCCGACACACACCAAAAAACCAGACCTGAAAGGCAGGCACCATGACTTCCCCAACAACGACGGCAACAACCGCCCCCATCACGCTCGAGCTGGAGTTCTCCGACATCACGGAGCAAATGAACGGCACCATCGGTCGCGTCATCGGCACTGTCACTATCCGTCAGTTCGCGAAAATCATCTCGGCCCTCAACCTCGACGCCAACCCACGCGTGTCCCGCACCGGCCGCATCACCGATGCCATCATGGAAACCATCGACACCACGCCGGAGCTCTTCGCCTACAAGTCCAAGGGTGTGCTCCTGGCCTCCACTCAGTTCACCAGTGAAGACAATCTCTACCGCTTCACCTTCAGCAACCGTCGCATCGAAGGCATCCTCGACGGCGGTCACAACTCGCTGGTTATCGCACTGTTCGTTCTGGGCAAGCTCACTCCACCACCTAGCCGCAAAATCAAAACGTGGTCCGAAATGAAGGAGGTCTGGTCGGAGCGTACGGAAGAAATCGAGGAATTGCTTGCCGACGAAATCCTCACCGAGCTCGATGCCCGTGTTCCGGTAGAGGTACTCGTGCCAGGTGCTCGGGACGAGGACACTGTGCAGGACTTCTCCGATGCACTGCTCGATATCTGTGCCGCCCGCAACAACAATGCGGAGCTCAAGGCGGAGGCAAAGCTCAATCGCGCCGGCTACTTTGACGATCTGAAGCATGCTCTGCCTCAGGGAATTAGCGACAACGTGCAGTGGCGCACCAACGATACTGGTCGACTAAAGGTGGGCGATGTCATCGCTATGGCGTGGATTCCGCTGTCTTGTATTGACCTGCCGAAGGATGCCGACGGGAAGCAGATTGAAGCACCGACCCCCACCAGCCTATACTCCGGCAAGGCCAAGCTGCTTGACCGATTCGAGGATGTCATGAGCTCACCGGAGGTCACTAAGCCCAGCACTGAAAGCATCAATGAGCGCACCGAAGAGGTCGTTCTCTACAACGAGAAGGTCCGCAGCGCATTGAACCTCACGCGTGACTTCATCGATATTTTCGAGCGCATCAACGCAGAGCTACCCGATCTCTACAACAAGAGCGGCGGTAAATTCGGCGGCATTGATGCTGTTGACAAGGCCAATAAGAAGAATCCGCGGACTGGCAAGACTCCACAGAAGTACTCGAAGTTCTATCGCCAGCCCATCGGCTACGCGATTCCAGACGGGTTCATCTACCCGCTCGTGTACGCCTTTGCCGCACTGCTCAAGCGAAACGAGGACGGCACGGTCCACTGGGGAACCGACTGGCACGAGTTCTTCAACAACCACATGGGGTCGCTGGTCAAGGACTACCGCGAAACCTCCATGAATATGCTGAACCGCGACCCGCAGAAGGTGGGCAAGGAAGCGGGCTCTTACACGAAACCTGCTTCGCTCAGCCCAGCTCGCGCTCTTTACTGAGCAGCAGTAAAAGGAGTGACCTCGAGCGCCTTGCGCAGTCGGCCCAGGCTGCGGCTGCGACCAAGCAGCTCCATGGACTCGAACAGCGGCGGCGATACCTGAGCGCCAGTCACGGCCACGCGCACCGGGCCAAAAGCCTTGCGTGGCTTCAGCTCCAGGTCCTCGATGAGGGCCTTCTGAAGTGCAGCTTCAAGCTTCTCGGTGACGAAGTCCTCTTCGCTGAGCGGCTCCACAGCTGCAATGGTGGCCTCCAGGACAGCGACGGCGTCTTCCTTGAAGTTACGGCGTGCCGAGCGCTCATCGAAGGTGAACTCGTCCTCTTCCACAACCAGGAACTTCGAGAGGTCCCAGGCGTCGGAAAGCGTCTTCACACGGGTCTGCAGCAGCGTTGCCAGGAAAGCGAACTTATCCGCCGGGTAGTCGGCCGGGAAGTCAAAGTGGCTTTCCAGGTACGTGCGCAGACGCTGCTCGAAGTCCTTCGGATCGAGCATGCGGATGTGGTCCGCGTTGATAGCGTCGGCCTTCTTCTGATCGAAGCGAGCCGGGTTGGACAGCACATCGTGGATATCGAAGGCCTTGACCATCTCGTCCATCGTGAAGATGTCCTGGTCGCCGTCCATAGACCACCCCAGCAGTGCCAGGTAGTTCAGCAGACCCTCGCGGATGAAACCGTTATCGCGGTGGATGAAGAGATTGGACTGCGGGTCACGCTTGGACAGCTTCTTATTACCCTCGCCCATAACGAACGGCAGGTGACCGAACTCCGGGGTGAACTTGGCGACACCGATGCGCTTTAGCGACTCGTAGAGAGCGATCTGGCGCGGGGTCGATGGCAGCAGGTCCTCACCACGCAGGACGTGAGTGATCTCCATCAGGGCGTCATCGACCGGGTTAACCAGGGTGTAGAGCGGTTCACCGTTGGAGCGAGCAATGACGAAGTCCGGAACCAGGCCGGCCTTGAACTCGATACGACCGCGCACGAGGTCGTCGAAGACAATGTCCTCGTCCGGCATGCGCAGGCGAATCACCGGCTTACGGCCCTCTGCGCGGAAGGCTTCCTTCTGCTCCTCGGTGAGGTTGCGGTCATAGTTGTCGTAGCCCAGCTTCGGGTCACGACCGGCAGCCTTGTGGCGCTCCTCAACCTCTTCAGCGGTGGAAAAGGCCTCGTAGGCTTCACCGGCGTCGATGAGGCGCTGCAATACATCGGCGTAGATGTCCTTGCGCTGCGACTGGCGGTACGGGCCGTGCGGACCGCCGACATCGATGCCCTCGTCCCAGTCAATACCGAGCCAATTCAGGGCCTCGATGATTGCCTGATAAGACTCTTCGGAGTCGCGAGCGGCATCGGTATCTTCGATGCGGAAGACCAGCTTGCCACCAGTGTGACGGGCATATGCCCAGTTGAACAGGGCGGTGCGGATGAGGCCAACGTGCGGGGTACCGGTTGGCGACGGGCAAAAGCGTACGCGAACATCTGACATGCTTTCCCACGATACCCGCCCTCCCACCTGCAGGCATGCATAGGGTTTGCATAGGGTTACAGAGCCCACTCCCCGGCCACTTCGCCGGCGTATCCGGCGGCGCGCAGCCGCTCAACCCAGCTGCGCAGTGGTGCCTCACCGGTGCCCGGCGCGCCGCGGCCTGGGAAATCGGCAATCTGGACGTGCGCCGGCAGGCTCACTCTTCCAGTCTCCACCTCAGTGAGCCAAGCATCCACGTCGACGCCATTAGCTGCAAAATGGTAAAAGTCCGCGAGCACACCAGCACCAGTCTGTTGAGCTAACTCCTCGGCTTGCCACGGATCTGTAATGGGATAATCACTCATCCCGGACAGTGGCTCAATCAACGCGCGAACCCCACTGAGCTCCAGCTGGTCAGTAATCTCAGTCAGTCTTTGCACCTGCAAATCGGTCAGCTCCCCCGAGCGCCCCAGCAACACGTTCGAGCATTTCAGCCCAGTGGCCCGCGCAATCTGGCTCACTGCCTCCAGGTGCCCCGCGGGCAGCCCATCTGTATCGAGCACTCCTCGCTGCCCCGCTGCCATGTCCCCTCCCCACAGATTCATGGCATAAAGACCAAGGCTGTCGTCAAAGAGGTCACAAAAAGCGGAAACCTCATCGGGTGCGGGCACTGCGAGGCCAAATGGCCACCAGAATTCCACGGCCGCGTAGCCGTCGTCACGCGCGGCGTTGACGGCGTCGTGCGGGGACATGTGTGCGTAGACCGTAGAACAGTTAATAATAGTGCTCATGACCAAAACGGTAGTAGTAACTGGTGGCGGCGCGGGCATTGGTCGCGAAATTGCTCTGGCTTTTGCCGCCGATGGCTGGCACGTGCACATCTGCGGCAGGCGTATCGACGCGCTCGAGGCCGTTGCCGCCGAAGCGGACAACATCACCTTCTCCAGGTGTGACATCACCGACCCCGAGCAGGTCCGTGCGATGTTTGAGGACGCGCAGGTAGCTACGGGAACCATTGATGTTGCGGTGCTCAATGCGGGGCTGCCCGGCACGCCCGCAGAGTTCGGAGAGACCGACATTGAGGACTTCCGCGCGGTCATCGATACGAATGTGGTCGGCTCGTACCTATGCGCACGCGAGGCGTTCGCGCGAATGAAGGCGGGGCGCAAGGGGAAGACGGACCAAGCAGGCGGCCGAATCCTGGTCAACTGCTCTATCGCGGCGCAGGTGCCGAGAGCCCATACGGCGGCGTACGCGACGTCGAAAAGCGCGCTTGCCGGAATGACCCATGTGCTTGCCCTGGACGGACGCGAGTATGGCATTACGGCAACGCGCATTGACATTGGCAATGCGCAGACTGACCTATTGGGGACGTTCACAGGCAGCGAGCCAATGTTCGATGCCAAGCAGGCTGCGGAGACCTTCCTCTACGCCGCGAATCTGCCGGCAAGTGCAGTCATCGATCAGCTCACGATTACCGCTGCGGGTATGCCCTTTTTGGGTAGGGGTTAGCCTGCCCCTTAAACTGGAGCACAACTGGGTTTAGATTGAGGAGGCGGGTTAGGGCTATGTCCATGGAAAACCACCCCTCTCTGGGCGGCGGAAACGAAGAAGAGAAGCAGGAGAATTCTCACCCGTCGAACGACCCTGCAGCGACTCCGAAGCGTTCGACGCGCTGGGATACGTCCCGCCCGACCACCGCTCCGGACTTTTTGCTCTCCCGGGCACACGGCTCCATCCGCACGCAAGGTATTGAAGAGCAGCTTTCCGACCCCTGGCTCGCGGCCGAGGGACTGCACTCGGGCATTCACAAGATGGTGGTCGGCGCATTGCCCTTCGACTTGGACAAGCCCGCCGCCCTGACCGTTCCCCGGGAAGTCATCCGCTCCTCGCAGCCGCTGGAGCCACCCGCGCACTACCGTTGGAACGCACCGAAGCCCCACGCCAACATCGTCGCTTACGATCCCCCGCTCGACGAGCACGCTGAGCGCATCGCCGCAGCCATCCGCACAATCGAGTACTCGGCGCTGGAAAAGGTCGTGCTCGCGCGCGCTGTGGAACTCGAAATCGATCCCCCGATTGACCCGCTCCTACTCGCATCGCGGCTTATCGACGGATCCCCCAACCGCGATGGCTTTGTCGTGGATCTCTCCCCCGCCGGTTCCGATTATGAGGGCAAGTTGCTCATCGGTTCCTCACCGGAGATGCTGGTCCGCCGTACGGGCGACATCGTTGAGGCGTTTCCCTTGGCCGGGTCGCTGCCGAGGTCCCGGAATGAAGAGGTGGACCGGGCGTCGGCCCGTCGTTTAGCGGACTCGCGCAAGAACCTAGACGAGCATGCCTTCGTCGTCGACGACATCGCCGACAACTTGGCGCCACTGTGCAGTTCGCTGGATGTTCCGGACAGCCCCGAGCTAATGAGCACCGCCGAGATGTGGCACTTGGCCACGCATATCCGCGGTCGGTTGAAGGATCCGTCGCTGTCCGCGCTGGATTTGGCGCTGGTGGTGCACCCGACACCAGCCATTTGTGGCACGCCGACGGAATCCGCCTTCGGCGTTATTCAGGCCGTAGAGACCAACCGTGGCTTCTACTCGGGCGCTGTCGGCTGGTGCGATGAGAATGGCGACGGAGAGTTCGTGGTCTCCATTCGCTGTGCCGAGATCGACACTGAGGGGTCCGTGGCACGACTATGGGCCGGAGGCGGCATTGTGTCGCACTCCGACCCAGAAGAAGAAGTCACGGAGACCAGCGCCAAGATGGGCACTGTGCTCCGCGCTTTTGGAGTTAAGGGCGCTTAAGCCAGGGCGCATAGGCCCTAGCAGCTTAAGCCCTGGCAGCTTAAGCCCGCTCCACAGGGTTGGCCAGCTTGCCGATACCCGGGATCTCAATCTCGATGCGGTCACCCGGGAACATCGCAGCGGTACCGGCCGGGGAGCCGGTGCAGATGACATCACCCGGCAGCAGCGTAATCGAGGCAGTGATGAACTCGATAATCTCCGGGATGGACATAATCATCTGGTTGGAGTTGGAATCCTGCTTGGTCTCGGTAACACCCTCGTGAGTCAGGTGCGCCTTGATCGGCAGCTCGTTGTAGTCCAGCTCCGTCTGGATCCACGGACCAAGCGGGCAGAAGGTATCGATGCCCTTTGCGCGCGCCCACTGACCATCGGCAAACTGCAGGTCACGGGAAGAAACATCATTGACGATGGTGTATCCGAAGATCACATCGTGAGCGTTTTCCTTCTTGACGTTCTTGCACGGCTTACCAATAACCAGTGCCAGCTCGCCCTCAAACTCGACGTTGGTGGCGAAATCCGGAATGCGAATCGGCGCTTCCGGGCCAATGACGGCCGTCGGCGGCTTAATGAACATCGTCGGCGGCAGCGATTCTGCCGACTTCTTGAACACCTCGGCGACGTGGTCAGCGTAGTTACGACCAATAGCGATGACCTTCGACGGCAGCATTGGGGCGAGCAGACGTACGTCGGCAAGCGGCCAGGAACGGCCAGTCTTATTCAGCTGACCGAAAGGGTGCCCTTCGATTTCGTGCAAAGTAACTTCACTGCCTTCGCCCTCAACGAGCGCGAAGCACATGCCCTCTGGGTGGGCGATTCGAGCAATACGCATAAAAATAGGGTACACGTCACATTGCGATAATTATGCAACGACCCCCACTCTCTATACTCTGCGCTCTAAACTCCGCGGGATTCCTGCGCAAGCCACACCAGCGCACAGGCCAACGCATCGTTGAACGCGTGATGGGCCTTAAAACGGGGAATGCCGTACTTGTCGCACAGTGACCACAACCGCAGCTCATCACGGACCGGCTCACGGTTGGCCCGCAGAATCGCGTCGTACTCACGTGTCATAGTGTCCGCCACCGGCACATCAAAGCGCGCATCGAAGTACTTCCGGCACAACGGATCTAGGAAACCAACTTCCATCCGCGCGTAGTGCGCCAGCAGCTTCCGTCCCCGTAGAGCTTCTAACAGCTTGCCGACGGCCACCTCTGCCTCTACCCCGGTTGCGACCATGTCGTCGGTAAGCCCATGCACCGTCGCCGACTCGCCGACGCTCACCTCCTCGCGCTCTGGGCGAATGAGAAGGTGTCCCGATTCTTCCAGTACGATGTCGCGGCCTTCGACGGCAACCCAACCGATGGAAAGCAACTGATCTTTGGAGGGATCCAGACCGGTGGTTTCCACATCGACCGCGAGCCAAGCATTGTCGCGGATAGGTGCGTCCAAGAGTTTCTTGCGGGGTTTGAAAAACTTCAACATTGCGCGCTCACGACATCGCCCGGATGGGATATTTCGCCCCGAGACTCTGCTGCAACTTGCGGATAACACCAAACGCATCACGCAGGTGTTCTCGTTCCAAGCTGGAGAGACGCTTCGGGTAGATGTGGTTATTCGGCTGCTCGCCAGCGTTGAACTGGGCCTGCTGGTGATGAAGCTGCACCGTGCACAGGAACTCGAACGCATCCGCCAGATCCTGCGCACCCTGGCGGCTCACACTTCCGGCACCCGCACTCGCCGCCAAGCGTTCACGCGTGGACAGCTGCGGCAGCCCGGCCGCCACAGTAAATAGGCGCGCCATCTGCACCACAGCAGCAGTTCCCCCCTTCTTGATGTCCAGGGTCTCTGCGTGCTCGCCGCCCTTCTCCAGCACCAGGCCACGGAAGAAGCCGAGCGGCGGCTCCCGCCAGGCCGAGAGCTTGGCCAAGTGCGCGTGCAGGCGCTGCGACCCCTGGGCCAGTGGCAGGTAGGCCGCACGAAGGCTCTCTACCAGTTGCACATCGCCCGCTACCGCTCGCATGTCGAAGAAGGTCTGTGCATGTAACAGGGCCTCCGCCTCCGGTGCGGTAATCCACCCGTGGAACGTGCGCAGCCACTGCGACTTGGTCATCCTCCACGCAGGATTGCTGGCCATCATGTCCCCTGGACAGAGCGGATAACCGACTCGGTCGAGGTTGGTGCAAATCTCGTCGCTAAGCGCGGCGAAATAGTCAGCATGAGCGTCGGCGTCGTAATCGTCGGCGAGGACCAGCGCATTGTCCTGATCGGACGCGAGCCCCATCTCTCCGCGCCCATGCGAGCCCAGTACTGCAAAGGCATAGCTAACCGGTGACGGCCCAAGCTTTTCCTCCGCAAGCGCCACCAGGCGTCGGGTGACAGCATCGGCCACGGCGGTCAGCAGCTTGGCGACCTCCTCCCCCGAATCACCTCGGTCAATAAACCGGCCCACAATCCGCCGTGCGTTCTGAGCAATCTCCGCAATCTCCGAGATATCGCTCTTTCGCGCCAGCGTCGCCGTCGCGTACACGGGATCGGTGTGCAGACTGCGCAGGAGGTCGCCAATGACAATCATGCCGACCACCCGCGTCCCATCGTGCACCGGCAGATGATGGTAACCGCGCTCGGCCATCAGCAGCATGGCCTCGAAGACCAGCAGGTCGGGACTGATAGTTTCCGGGTTCCCGGTCATCACTTCGCTTACGAGACTCTCCACCGGCTTGGCTTCTGCCAGCACTCGACGACGGAGGTCACGGTCAGTGATGATGCCGACGAGTGGGCTCTGGTTGGCGCCTGCAGACTCCATCACGAGCAGACTGGAGACATTCCGCTCCGTCATAATCTGCGCCGCCTCTTGTACTGTCGCATCAGCACTGCAGGTCACCAGCGATGTTTCCATCAGGTCCGCAACCCGTGTGCGCAACGACTCCGATGCCGCAGTACTCCGCAGCTTCGATGCCACTGCGCGAATGCGCGCGTTTTCACCGCCGTAATAGCGCCGGACCTCTACGAACTGGTCATTGAGCTGGTCAAAGACCTCCTTGGAGATCACCAGGAATACGCAGTCCTCCACTGCCGTCATCGTGTACAGCGAGGGGTCACTGCTCAGCAGCGTCGAATAGCCGAAATGATCTCCCACATCTCGCCTGTCCAACAGCGTGCCAGCTGGGTCAAAGAGATCCACCATGCCGGAGCGAATAATGAAACAGCTGTTGTTATCCGCACCCGCCCGGATAATCTCCGTTCCACGACGGGCATAGCGCATGGTCAAAAGCGGTGGGATAGTCGCGCGCTCTTCATCGTTGAGGTCCGAAAAGGGGCGAGTATGGCTGAGGAAGTCTGCGATTTCCGCAAGCTCGACGGTCATGGGGTCAATTATCCCCTATTTTTGCTCCCAATAGGACTGATTTGCGGGAATACTCGACCTTATGACCAATTCCACACACAGCGCTTCAATAAATCCCGAATGGCCGCTCGACGCCCACATCCTCGGCAGGATGGACAAGCTCGCGGCACTCGTCGCGACGCTTGACGACGACACCTTCAACGCAACCCTTCCCATCCCAGCCATTAACTCCCTGGCCGTGCTGTTACGACATGTGACCGGATCCGCGAGGTTCTGGCTCGAGCGCGTCTGCCTTGGGCGTGATTATGTCCGTGATCGCGATGGGGAGTTTTCTGCTCATTGCAGTGTTTCGGAAGGGCTGGAGATTTACCACCGTGACCGCGCGGCCATTGAATCCGCGCTGGTGGAGTTGCAAGGCGTGGACCGCGCTGGTGCTCCTGCTGTTATTCCTACCGATAAGGACCGTTGGTGGTGCGGCAGCATCGAAGGCGTGATTGTGCATGTCTTCCACGAGGCGGCTCAGCACCTGGGACATGCGGAGATTACGAGGGATGCGCTAGTGGCAGGACTGGGAGGGGATGATTCCGATAACGGCGCAGGAAGCTCATCCCCATACCCCCTTGACACCATCATCGATGTACTTCGCCAGGTCGGACATGCGTCGGACTTCATCGAGCACACCGCCGACGGTAAGACTCACATCACTACCGTCGATGGCAAAACTGTGATTGCTTAGCCCTCTCCCTCCCTATTTTTTACTGCGCTACTTCAAAGCAGCAGCAATGCGGTCGCCGACCTCAGTGGTCTTAATTGGGCCATTACCGCGGTTGGCCATATCAGCTTCCACAGCAGCCTCGATGCGCTGGGCGTCTTCCTCACGACCCAGGTGGCGCAGCATCATGGCACCCGACAGAATGGCTGCCGTCGGGTCCGCGATCCCCTTGCCAGCAATGTCTGGCGCGGAGCCGTGAACGGGCTCGAACATGGACGGGTTGGTATTGGAGGCGTCAATGTTGCCGGATGCCGCCAGGCCGATACCGCCCGACACTGCACCAGCCTCATCAGTAATGATGTCGCCGAAGAGGTTGTCGGTGACGATGACGTCGAAACGCGAAGGATTAGTGACGAGGTAGATCGTCGCAGCGTCGATGTGCGAGTAATCGACATCTACCTCTGGGTATTCCTTAGCGACCTCATCGACCGTGCGCTGCCACATACCGCCACCGTGCACCAACACATTGGTCTTGTGGACAAGGGTCAGCTTCTTACGACGGGTCATAGCCAGCTCGAAGGCGTAGCGAACAACGCGCTCAGCACCGAAGCGGGTATTGACGGAGGTCTCGTTGGCAACCTCGTGTGGCGTGCCGACGCGAATCGCACCGCCGTTACCGGTGTAAGCACCTTCGGTTCCCTCGCGGACGACCACGAAATCAATTTCGCCCGGGTTCTTCAGCGGTGACTCGACACCCGGGAAGAGCTTGGAAGGACGCAGGTTGACGTGGTGATCCAGCGCGAAGCGCATCTTCAGCAACAGGCCGCGCTCGAGAACACCCGGAGGAACGTTCGCCGGGTCACCGATAGCACCGAGCAGAATAGCGTCGTGCTCACGCAGGGAGTCGAGATCGGCGTCGGTAAGCAGTTCGCCATTGCGCAAGTAGCGACGCGAGCCGAGGTCGTACTCGGTGGTGTCGAACTCGCCGATAGCAGCCTTGAGCACCTTCAGTGCCTCTGCCGTAACTTCCGTGCCGATGCCATCACCCGGGATGACGGCGATCTTCAGCTTTCCTGCCTCAGTCATTTTTTGAGATACCCTTCTCACTATATGGACACAAATGAGTGTAGCAGAACCTAGCGCTCACCCCCGTCACTGTCTGCGCGATTTTTACCATCTCCATCGTTTTCACAATCCACCCCGCCTACTGCTCTCTCCTTTTCCATATCCCGCCGCACCTTATCCACTAGGCCGCGGAGATTGTCATGCAATTTGCGACGTTTCTCATTGTGCTCAGCCAGCGCAGCGGTCTTCTTTTCAGTCTGCGAGGCAAAGGTGTAACGACCATGCCCAGTGTGCTCTTTTTCCGACTGCGCAAACGGCCCTTCATCACAAGAGAGGAACGTCCAAGCTTCGATCCCATCATCACCTCGAACAACTCGCCACATACCGGCAGTTTTGAGGTTGTGGTGCCTTCGACAGAGACAATGGAGATTATCTGTGTGCGTGACCCCTTCCTTTTGCCGCTCACCACCGGAAAGGCTGTGATCAAATTCCACAATATGGTCGATATCGCACTTTTCCGCGGGGACATCGCATCCAGGAAAACTACACACACCGTCACGGGCACGCACGAATGCACGCTGAGACTCGGAGGGCCGATACCCCTCAACCGCACTATCCCCCAGCACCCGCAATGTCGATACCCGCTTCAGTCAAGACTCGGCCACCAGCGAAGAAAGCCAACCTGCGCCAGCGAGCCACACTGGAGTGTTTTCCGGTTCGCCATCCTCCCCGGGAGAGAGCACTCGGAAGAGTTCCAGATTCACCTCCACCTCACAAGTACCGCGTAACGCATGCATGAAAGCTGCCGCGCGACTCACTTTCATCTTCTTAGCCACTGCGTCGATAATTGCAAGGGCTTCCACTGCATGATGCCGCTCGAGGACAGTAGTCAGTGTCGTAACTCCAGCGTCACCATGTTCATCAACTGCGATAAACTCCTTAGCCGTCATACGATCGCCGAAGTAGTCGAGAGCCGCAGCTTGAACCTCCCGTACCTCCTCCGACTCCACGGGATTATCCGCCGACTCTCCATCCGCCTCGACCTGGTATGCCGCCGCATCAATTGCAGCATCTACGGTCGCCTCCACATTCCGGGCCAGGACCCTATCAGCCTGCAACCCAGCGACATCCACATCACGTGGCCGCACTTCCGGAGCACACTCACCAATCACTCGCTGCACCCGCGTTGCCATCGCACGCACGCCACGGAGTGCCTCCCCGTCGCGCCTAGGCTTAACGACGTCCACGAGACCCGACTCCACTGCGTCAACCTTGTCATCGGCTACAGGTCGGGTATGTTTACCAAGCATTGCTAAATGCCTCATCGACAAATGCCCGCGCTCCTGACACATTTCCGCTAGTTGCGGCATACGTCCAAGCATGTAGCCAATTTCCATATATTTGTTCACTTCGGCGCGTGAGATTCCAAGCACCACCGACCAATAAGCCAAATGAGCTTCGACATCGCCATCATCTGGTGGTGCGACCCGCTGAGCGATAACCATCTGCAGACGATTAATCTCGCGCATCACTTCAGCGAGCGAATGAGCCCTCACCTCATGGCTGAACCGAAATTCCCCACACGATTCCAACTCTGACATTGCACTGTCCCCTCCCTAACGAGGTCCCCTAACGAACAGTTCTTTATCAATTCGCCCACACCATATCCCCCACCCCGGATTCAAACCGCTGCGCACCCCAAAAATCTCCACATTATTCGAACACTATTTCGAACTAAAGCCGAAAGACAATCCCGCCCTACGACGCAAACTTCGTCGTAAAGCGGGAACCGCACTAGAAACCTAGTCGACCGGCTTCATGGAACCGTTTTCGAGGAAACGACGGTGGAAGTCATAAGAAGTACCCAGGTCATGCGGAGTATGCAGGTACGGGGTGGCCCTCTCAGCACGCTCAACGTATTCGAGCAGCGCCTCCTTGTACATCGGGTGCGCACACTTCTCAATGACAACACGGGAACGCTGACGCGGCGCCAGCCCACGGAGGTCAGCCAGACCCTGCTCAGTGATGATGACCATCACGTCATGCTCAGTGTGGTCAACGTGAGAGACCATCGGCACGATTGCGGAAATGTCGCCATTCTTAGCCAGCGACGGGGACACGAACGTAGAGATGTAGGCGTTTCGGGTGAAGTCACCGGAACCGCCAATGCCGTTCATCATGCGGGAGCCAGCCACGTGAGTGGAGTTGACGTTGCCGTAGATGTCAGCCTCAATCATGCCGTTGGTGGTAATCAGCCCCATGCGGCGGACCAGACCCGGGTTATTGGAGATGTCCTGCGGCCGCAGAACGATCTTCTCGCGGTAGTCAGCAGCATTCTCGTTCATACGAGCTGCATATTCAGGAGACAGCGAGAATGCAGTACCGGAAGCCACGGTCAGCTTGCCAGCATCCATCAGGTCGACCATGCCGTCCTGGATAACCTCAGTGAAGGAGGTCAGGTTCTCATACTTGGAGTCGAGCAGACCTGCGAGAACGGCGTTCGGAATGTTACCGACACCCGACTGCATCGGCAGCAGGTTCTCCGGCAGACGACCGGCCTTGACCTCGCCATCGAGGAAGTCGAGCAGGTAGCCAGCAATAGCCTTGGAGTCATCGTCCAGCGGCTTGAACGGCGAGTTACGGTCCTCGGCGTTCGTCTCGACGACAGCGACAACCTTATCGACATCGATCTGAACATCCGGAGTGCCGATGCGGTCCCCCGGGTTCACAATCGGAATCTCCTTACGGTTCGGAGGCAGGCCGACACTGTAGATGTCGTGCATACCCTCGAGGTCCTCGGACTGCCAGGAGTTGACCTCAATAATGATCTTCTCTGCAGCATTGAGGTAAGAAATGCTGTTACCAACCGAAGAGGAAAGAATCAGGGAGCCATCGGCCTTAATGCGAACAGCTTCGACCACGGCAACATTGACCGGACCAAAGAAGCCCTGCTCAGTCATCGGGCCAGAGTGCGACAGGTGAATATCACTATAGAAGGCATCGCCTGCATTGATACGGTTACGCATTCCCGGGTCGGACTGGTACGGCATACGCCACTCAACACCATTGGCCTTCGCCAGCGCACCATCAAGTTCCGGAGCGGTAGACGCGCCGGTCAAGACCTTAATCTTGAACTCGTCGCCACGCTCGTGAGCGGCCTCCATGCGCTCAGCGAGAGCCGGCGGGACAACCTTCGGGTAGCCAGCACCGGTAAATCCGGCAAAGCCCACCATGTCTCCGTGGTTGATGAACTGCGCCGCCTCCTGCGCGGTCATCACCTTGGATTTGAGACCAGCATGGGCAATACGATCTGACATGAATTCACCTTTCTATATCCCCCAACGCGACTATCGGGGGTAGCACTTCGAACACCAAAGCACACCCCCAACCCTATCAACGAAGCGGTTAGCGCCTTTCATTCAGATGCCCGAAAGCGCCCCCATTTTAGGCACATTCCATACGCCACTAAAGCCGACTACAACACCGTTTTATGCCCTACGTCACAACCAGTCGACAATCAGCCATGCGACACATTTACAACCCCTCACATAGCCCAATTCATGCACTAGTTATTGATAATCATTTTCAGTACGCTAATCTTGTCGGGTGACTTCTACCGAATTTTCTGATAGCACCACCCAGACCACTCCCGTCACCGTCCTGTCCGGATTCCTGGGCGCCGGCAAGACCACCCTCCTCAACAACCTCCTGGCAAACTCACAGGGGCGCAAAATCGCGGTCATCGTCAACGACTTCTCGGAAGTCAACGTCGATGCCGCCCTCATCGAGCAGGGCACATATCTCGAGCGCGGCGAGGACCGTTTCATCGAAATGTCTAACGGCTGCATCTGCTGCACGCTGCGAGATGACCTCGTGGAAAACGTCGGCAAGCTCGCGCGCAGCGGCAAATTCGAACACATCGTCATCGAATCCACCGGCATCTCCGAGCCCATGCCAGTCGCCGCTACCTTCGAGTGGGAATTCGACGATGGCCGTCGCCTCGCCGACATCGCCCCCATCGACACGATGGTCACGCTCGTCGACGCCTCTACATTCCTCGACAGTCTCCGCCAGGGACGCGCACTGCCTGACGACGAACGCACGGTCGCTGACCTCCTTGTCGACCAGGTGGAATTCGCCGATCTCATCCTCATCACCAAATCCGACCTCGCCGGCGAAAAGCTCACCGGCGGCACCGAGGAAACAATCCGCGCCATGAACCCCCGCGCACGCATCGTCCGCGTGACTAACGGCGAAATCGCCACCTCTGTCATTCTCGACGCATCGCTTTACGACGAAGGTACCGCGGCCACTTTCCACGGATATGCAGAAGAACTTGCGAATCCCCACACGCCGGAGACTGAAGAATACGGCATTTCTTCGGTTGTTTTCCGAGGCAACCGCCCCTTCGACCGCGAACGACTGATTAAGGCTCTCCGCGGCACAAAGGGGCTCGTACGATCCAAGGGGCACTGCTGGATTTCCGACCGCCTCGAAGTCGCCCACGTGTGGAGTCAGGCGGGGCCGAACCTGAAAATCACCCCTGCCGTCATGTGGGCGCAGACCGATGTCCCACCATCCAATGAGGTCGTACTCATCGGTGTGAAATTTAACCCAGAGGCCACACTGCAGGCATTCGAGGACGCGATGCTGACCGACGAAGAAGTGCGGGAATTGCTGTAACAAAGCCCCTGGAAGAGCGCCGATAAACGACCCGCTGAAGCGATCAGAGTGTCATAAATCACTTCTCAACCTGCGGGTGTGGCAACACACTGTTAGCGCATGCTAGGTTAGGCGACAAAACTAAAGTCGAACAGTCTATCTAGGAGATGACATGTCTGATCGCATCGCACATGCCGGTTTGCGCGGCAAGGTAATGACCGCCGACGAGGCTGCACAGTTTATCAATCATGGTGATGCCCTCGGCATCTCTGGCTTCACCGGTGCTGGCTACCCGAAGGCCCTGCCGACTGCGCTGGCAAACCGTGGCAAGGAACTTCACGCCAAGGGTGAAGAGTTCGCTGTCGACATCTACACAGGCGCTTCCACTGCCCCAGACTGTGACGGCGTGATGGCAGAAGCTGACATCATCCGCTACCGCATGCCGTACCAGGGCGATCCGGCACTGCGTAAGTCCATCAACTCCGGCAAGGCGAAGTACCAGGACATCCACCTCTCCCACTCCGCGCTGTACATCGAGCAGGGCTTCCTGCCGATTGACGCCGCAATTGTTGAGGTCACTCGTATTACGGAAGATGGACACCTCGTTCCGTCGTCAAGCGTTGGCAACAACGTCGAGTGGATGGACAACGCTGACAAGATCATCATTGAGGTCAACTCGTGGCAGTCCGAGGAACTCGAGGGCATGCACGACATCTACCGCATTCAGCACCTGCCTAACCGCACGCCGGTGCCGATCAACGCTCCGGGTGACCGCATTGGTACCCCTTACATCGACATCAACCTGGACAAGGTTGTCGCAGTTGTCGAGACCAACGCGCCGGACCGCAACTCCCCGTTCAAGCCGTTGGATGAGACTTCGAAGGCCATTGCCGGACACTTCCTCGACTTCCTCGAGGGCGAAGTTCGCGCGGGTCGCCTGGCTTACGACCAGTACATCATGCAGTCGGGCGTCGGTAACGTGCCGAACGCCGTGATGGCGGGTCTGTTGGACTCCAAGTTTGAGAACATCAAGGCCTACACCGAGGTTATTCAGGACGGCATGATCGACCTGATTGACGCAGGTAAGATGACCGTCGCTTCGGCTACCTCCTTCTCCCTGTCTCCGGAAGCGGCCGAGCGTATGAACAACGAGGCTGCTCGCTACCGCGAGAACATCATTCTGCGCCCGCAGCAGATTTCTAACCACCCGGAGGTTGTCCGTCGCGTCGGCCTAATCGCCACCAACGGCATGATTGAGGCCGACATCTACGGCAACGTCAACTCCACCCACATCAACGGCAGCCGCATGATGAACGGCATCGGTGGTTCCGGTGACTTCACCCGTAACGCCTTCGTTTCCTCGTTCATCTCGCCGTCGCTGGCGAAGGACGGTGCGATTTCGACTATCGTTCCGTTCGCTTCGCACATTGACCACACCGAGCACGACGCCATGGTCATCATCACCGAGCGTGGATTCGCTGACCTGCGTGGCCTGGCACCGCGTGACCGCGTGGCGAAGATGATTTCCGTTGCACACCCGGAGTACCAGCCACTGTTGGAGGAGTACTACGAGCGCGCGCTGAAGACCGCTCCGGGCATGTCTACCCCGCACGACCTGCGTACTGCCTTCGACTTCCACGTCAACATGATTGAGAAGGGCTCGATGAAGGGCTAGGCAGTAGGGCTACGGCTGCATAGATCAGCTGGGAAACAAAAATCCCCTCCATGCGGAGGGGATTTTTTCATGCAGTAGAAGCTGCGCTAGAGACTAGCTCTAAAACGCCTAGGCGCTCAGAACTAGTCCAGCTCGAGCTGCAGAGCGTGGGTAGCGGAGATCTCCTCGGTAATCTTTCCGACGAGCTCCTCCGGAACCTCCTTGGAAACGCGCAGCACCAGGATGGCAGTCTGATCTGCTTCCTGCGGAGACAGAGCAGCAGCCTCGATGTTGATACCGGACTCACCCAGGGTGGTAGCAACGCGACCCAGAGCGCCCGGAACGTCCTTGTACAGCAGGAAGAGGTTACGGCCCTGAGCGCGCATGTCGATGCCGCGGCCATTGATACGGACAATCTTCTCGACGCGGTTCAGGCCAGTGAGAGCACCAACGACGGTAGCGGTGGAGCCATCAGCACCGATGACCTTGACCTCGAGAACGGAGCGGTGGGAGACGGATTCCGGCTCGGTCTCGACAGTGAAGGTCACACCGCGCTCTTCTGCGATACGCGGAGCGTTGACGAAAGTGACCGGTTCTTCCACCATGAGAGAGAACAGTCCACGGATTGCTGCCATCCCCAGAACGTTAACGTCCTCAGTGTGCAGCTCACCGCGAGCGGTAACCTCAACAGCGGCCGGAGCACCCTCGAGCAAACCACCAGCAACCAGCCCCAGCTCACGAGCCAGCTCGAGCCACAGGGCCACCTCTTCTCCGACAGCGCCACCGGAAACGTTGACTGCATCCGGGACGAACTCGCCAGCCAGGGCCAGCAGTACGGACTTAGCGACATCGGTACCTGCACGGTCCTGCGCCTCAACGGTGGAGGCACCCAGGTGCGGAGCACAAACAGTTTCCGGCAGACCAAACAGCGGGGAATCCGTGCACGGCTCGGTCGCGTACACGTCGAAGCCAGCACCGCGGATGTTGCCTGCCTTGATCGCGTCGGCAAGCGCCTGCTCGTCGACGAGACCGCCGCGGGCAGCGTTGATGATGATCTGGCCCTTCTTGGCCTTGCCCAGGAGCTCAGCATCGAACATGCCAGCGGTTTCCTTGGTCTTCGGCAGGTGGATGGTCACGAAATCAGCGCGAGCCATCAGGTCTTCCAGCTCAACCAGCTCAACACCGAGCTGAGCAGCACGGGCCGGGTTCGCGTACGGATCGTACGCAATGATGTTGGTCTCGAAAGCAGCGAGACGCTGCGCAAACAGCTGGCCGATGTGACCGAAACCGACGATACCGACGGTCTTGCCGAAGATTTCGACACCCTTGAAGGAAGAGCGCTTCCACTCCCCCTCACGCAGGGACGCGTCCGCAGCCGGCAGCTGGCGAGCGGTGGCCAGCAGCAGTGCGATTGCGTGCTCACATGCAGAGTGAATATTAGAGGTCGGAGCGTTGACAACCATGACGCCGCGCTTGGTAGCGGTATCGATGTCGACGTTATCCAGGCCAACGCCGGCGCGACCGACAATCTTCAGATTCGGAGCAGCCTCGAGGACTTCCTGATCCACGGTGGTAGCGGAGCGGACGAGAAGTGCGTCAGCATCACCAACCGCAGCCAGGAGCTCAGCGCGGTTCGGGCCATCTACCCAACGGACCTCAACGGAATCCCCCAATGCGTCCACAGTGGACTGTGCCAGCTTGTCGGCGATGAGGACAACGGGGCGAGCGTTCTGGCTCACAAGCATCTCCTGGTTTGTCTCGAAAAGTTTATGCAGTATGTGCGGTGTCACTTAAGAAAACTACTAAAGCGTGCACGCGCATTACGTCTCATCATAAACTCTGGGGGTGAGACACGGGGGGACTTACCTAAGCAAAACGGCGCTTACTACCCTTTGTTTAGGGAGTAAGCGCCGTTGCCCCCGACATTCAAGTCGGCAAATATTTCGCGTTATATTTTTATTTCTGCTGGTCTATAACCTACTGGTACGTAACCAACCACGGACGCGGCTCGATGTTCATGGTCTCCTCAGGAGTAAACATCGGCTGATCCTCGTCGATGAAGTTCTTCCACGCTTCGAAAATCTCCGGCTGCAAATCCTGCAGCATGACGTTCCAGGTCTCAAACTTCTCCTGCGCGGTGCCATGGCCGTCGGCATGCAGAACGAATGCGAGCTCCGGGTGCGACAGATCCAGCGTCTCGCGGTCGCGAATCATCTGTAGCTGGAACTGGTGCAGCATCAGCATCTTCTGCGGAAGGTTGTTCTTACGAGTCAGCTCAGCCAGCCAATCAGCAACGCGGTTGACTTCTTCAGCCTTAACGTGACCAACCTGGGTCGCCGGAACCTGCCCCGGTTCCATCTTCCACTCCGGGTCCAGCGCCAGACCGACGTTTGGCATCTTCAGCAGTTCTTCGTAGAACTTGGCCTGGTCCAGGAAGTCCGCACTACCCGGCTGCAGGTCGATGATGACGTAGCCGCCGGCCTTGGTCATGGCCTCGACGTACGGCTTCAGAGTCTCAACCGGAGCTGGCTCGGAGTAGTCACCGCGTGGACCCGGGTCAGCCTGCGCGACCGAAGCGATAATCTCGAAGGCCGGCAGTACCGGGTCATCGGCGAACTTCTCGTACTGCTTGACGTAGTCCTTCGCACGTGCGACGGCATCCTCCGGATCATCCTCGCCCATCACGCCCAATGGAGCGACACCTGGGTGACCATACGTTGCAATCAGATGACGACCGGGGAACAGCAGTGTGCCTCCACCTGGCAGCTCCTTAACCTTGTCATCTTTGGCAAGCTCGATGGACTGATCAAACTTGTCCTTATCGCCGAAAACCTTACCCAGAGCAATCAGGGACTCGCCGTCGCGAGCAGCGGAAATCGACTCAGAGGTAGCACGCGCGTCGCCCACCGGCAACCAACTGACCTTCAGGCCAGCGGCACGGGCCGTAGCAATGGAGGCCAAACCGGTACCCGGTGCGGCCAGTGCCAATGTGTCCTTGACCTCCTTCGGAGATCCCTTCGGCAGGGTGACGCTCTCCTGTCCCTTGTCGTCCTGCCCATCGCTGGCGCGATCCTGAGCCTCCTGGTTGGCTGCCCCATCCTTCGTTGCATCGCCCTCGACGACAGTTGGCTTCTCCGGATCCATCTCAACGACAGCGCGAGTCGGCTTCGACTCCGTCTCCTTGAGAACCTTAAACTCGGTACCGACGAGCTCCTTAAGGCCATCGGTCGTACCCGGATCCGCAATGATCTGACGGCCCTCTTCCCCAGTCAGGTCAACTGCCCCCACAGTAAGGACTGTCTTTGCGCCCAGGCGGTCAATCTCTTTTTCCACATCGGCGATATCGGCGCCGGTATCACGGCCACGAGCATCCTTCTTCGGGCTCTTGGCAGTAGTGTCATCTTCCGCATCTTCGGCAGAACCAGCCACTAGCATCGGCAGACCAGCAGCAACCGCGATGCCTGCCGCCCTACGCTGCTCAGCAGAGCCAGCCGAGGAAACGACAACCGCTTCCGAACTGTCGATCAGGCTTTCCGACGCTGCGATGTCGTCGCTAAGCACCGTCGATTCAGCGTCCACCTTCTTCGTGGAAACAGCGCTGTCGGAATTTCCACACGCGACCAAGGCGCTTGACCCCAACGCCAGGCTGACCGTCAGGGCAACGGTTGCCGTCACGCGCCGCGTCATTGCGGATACTCGCACATTTACCTCCGTGAAATGATTTGATTTCAACGATTAGACTATCGAACGTCTTTGTTGAGGGAGACCTTTCAACCCAGATTAGAACCCCGGATAGGACTGGGGCTACACCCGTTTGGCAGTAGTTGCTTTTGGCTCAGACGTTTATCCCACACGTCTACCCCACACGGTTCAGTGAAAGAATACTAGTGAGAGAGATACGAAAAGGGCCTCATCACGGCGGTGAAGCTCAGTGATGAAGCCCTACTTCGCGAACAAGCGGGGGATTCGCTTAAGCAACAAACTTAGGCAGTCTCAGCGCGAGCGTCGACCTTAACCCAGCTCATCAGGTCGCGCAGCTTGGAGCCGACCTCTTCAATCTGGTGGTTGTTGTAGGAAGCGCGCAGGTCCTCGAGCTCCTTGTTGCCGCCCTCGACGTTGGCAATCAGGCGCTTGGTGAAGGTGCCGTCCTGAATGTCAGACAGAATCTCGCGCATGTGCTGCTTGGTATCAGCGGTAATAACGCGCGGGCCAGACAGGTAGCCACCGAACTCAGCGGTGTCGGAGACCGAGTAGTTCATGTTGGCAATACCGCCCTCGAACATCAGGTCAACAATCAGCTTCAGCTCGTGCAGGCACTCGAAGTATGCCATCTCCGGCTCGTAGCCAGCTTCAACCAGAACCTCGAAACCGACCTTGACCAGTTCCTCGGTGCCACCACAGAGAACAGCCTGCTCACCGAAGAGGTCGGTCACAGTCTCTGCCTCGAAGGTGGTCGGGATAACGCCAGCGCGGGCGCCACCGATAGCTGCAGCGTAGGACAGAGCCAGGTCGCGGCCCTCGCCCTTCGGGTCCTGGTCAACGGCAATCAGGCACGGAACGCCCTTGCCATCGACGAACTGACGACGAACCAGGTGACCCGGGCCCTTCGGAGCAACCATACCGACGGTGATGTTGTCAGCCGGCTTGATGAGGTCGAAGTGGATGTTCAGACCGTGGCCGAAGAACAGCGCGTCGCCGTCCTTCAGGTTCGGCTCGATGTCCTCGCTGTAAACCTTTGCCTGGGTGGTGTCCGGAACCAGCACCATAATGACGTCTGCCCATGCAGCGGCATCTGCGTTGGACTTAACCTCGAAGCCAGCTTCCTGAGCCTTCACAGCGGACTTGGAGCCTTCACGCAGACCGATAACAACCTCGACACCGGACTCGCGCAGGTTCTGAGCGTGAGCGTGGCCCTGGGAACCGTAGCCCAGGATGGCAACCTTACGTCCCTGGATGATGGACAGATCAGCATCGTCGTCGTACAGCAGTTCAATAGCCATTAAAGTTAGCCTCTTTTCGAATCGGATTCGTTAAAAATCTTAGCGTTTAGTTGTTAGCGGGCCTGGAGCATCGGCTTCGGCCCACGTGCCATTGCGACGGTACCGGACTGAATGAGCTCACGGATACCAAACGGCTCGAGGACCTCCAGCAGGGCTACAAGCTTCGAGCGCTCACCCGTCGCCTCAATGATGACAGACTCTTGAGAAACGTCCACCACACGGGCACGGAAGAGATTGGCGGCATCGACTACCTGCGGACGATTGGTGTTGTCGCAGGAAACCTTCACCATCAGCAGTCCGCGCGACACCATGGTCTCTGGGGGCTGGCGGACCACTTTCAGCACGGGCACCAGCTTGTTCAGCTGCTTAGTAATCTGTTCGATCGGCAGCGTCTCCGTCTCAACCACGACGGTGATGCGGTTGACTCCCTCGGTCTCAGTTTCACCCGAGGTAATCGACTGGATGCTGAAACCTCGGCGGGTGAACATGCCCGCAATGCGGACCAGAATACCCGGCTCATCGAGGGTCAACACGGATAGAGTGTGCAGTTCAGCCATTTTGGGACTCACTTCCTGTTGCTTCGGATCCCGATTAGCGGGTCTTCATGGACGGGTGGTTAGCGTCGGGCTGCTTCGCGGCGTCCTCGGAGTTGTCCACAACAGTGCCGTGGATGTCAGCCGGGGCCTCAGCTGCTGAATTCTCATCGTTGAACAGCGGGCGCAGACCGCGGGCGTATTCGACCTCATCATTGGACTTGCCAGCTGCCACCATCGGCCACACCTGAGCATCCTCACCGACAATGAAGTCAATAACCACCGGTCGGTCATTAATCTCGCGTGCCTTCTTAATCGCCGCCGCGACATCTTCCTTCTTGGTCACGCGGATCGCCACGCAGCCAAGCCCCTCGGAGAGCTGGACGAAGTCCGGCAGGTAGGAGTTGTCCTCCGGGCGCAGCTTGGTGTTGGAGTAGCGCTGATCGTAGAACAGCGTCTGCCACTGACGAACCATGCCCAGATTACCGTTGTTAATCAAGGCAACCTTGATGGGAAAACCTTCCATTGCACAGGTGGTCAGCTCTTGATTGGTCATCTGGAAGCAACCATCACCGTCGATGGCCCAGACTTCCTTTTCTGGAGCAGCCGCCTTGGCACCCATCGCAGCCGGGATTGAGTAGCCCATCGTGCCGGCACCACCGGAGTTAAGCCAGGTGCGCGGGTTCTCGTACTGGACGAACTGCGCTGCCCACATCTGGTGCTGGCCGACGCCAGCGGCATAGATGGCCTCTGGACCAACGATGTCGGACAGAGTCTGAATTACAAACTGCGGAGCGATTGCACCATCAGCGGGCTCTTCCCACCCGAGGGGGAACTCGTCGCGGAGACCGTCGAGAAGCTTCAGCCAGTCGGCAATCTGCGGGCGACTAAGACCGAGCTTGGTGTAGGACTCGCTAAGTGCGGCAAGGACCTCGCGGGCATCGCCGACGATGGGAACATCAACTTCGCGGAGCTTGCCAATCTCTGCCGGGTCAATGTCGGCGTGGATTACCTTCGCGTTCGGCGCGAAGGAATTCAGATCACCGGTAACACGGTCGTCGAAACGCGCGCCAATAGTGATGAGCAGGTCGGACTTCTGCAGAGCAGCGACGGCTGACACCTTGCCGTGCATGCCCGGCATACCCATGTGCAGCGGGTGCGAGTCCGGGAATGCGCCGCGAGCCATCAGCGTGGTCACGACCGGAACCCCAGTCTGCTCGGCGAACTCGACCAGCTCCTTGGAAGCATCGGCCTTAATGACGCCACCACCGATGTAGAGCACCGGACGCTTTGCCGCAGCAATCATCTCAGCGGCTTCGTCGATCTGTCGCTGGTGCGGGGTTGTCACCGGACGGTAACCCGGCAGGTTGATCTCCGGTGGCCAGGTGAAGTCGATCATCGTGTTCTGGAGGTCCTTCGGGACATCGACCAGAACCGGACCTGGACGACCAGAAGAAGCCAGGTGGAATGCCTCAGCGAGCGCGCGCGGGATGTCCTCAGCTTCGGTGACCATGAAGTTGTGCTTCGTAATCGGCATGGTCACACCGCGGATGTCAGCCTCCTGGAAAGCGTCAGTACCCAGCAGCGGGCGACCGACCTGACCAGTGATAGCGACAACCGGAACGGAGTCCATCTGAGCATCCGCGAGCGGGGTCACCAGGTTAGTAGCACCCGGGCCGGAAGTCGCGATACAGACACCAACCTTGCCGGAAACCTGCGCGTAACCAGTGGCAGCGTGGCCAGCTCCCTGCTCGTGGCGCACCAGGACGTGGCGAAGCTTCTCCGAGTCATAAATCGGATCGTAGAGCGGAAGCACTGCACCACCGGGAATACCGAAGGCTACCTCGACGCCGAGCTCTTCAAGGGATCGGACAATGGCTTTTGCACCAGAAATTCGCTCGGGGGCGCTGGTACGCGCCTTGGCCGCGAATTGGGCGGGCGATGGGGTGTGCTGCTCGTGCGCGTTCACGATTTCGCTCCTGGATCATGGTGGGCAACTACTCAACTCACATTCCCGCTAAGAAGCTACGAATGTGGCGTTGGCTACAACCCTAACGTCCACATAGTGAGAAGTCAATCCCGTCAATTGGACACGCCATCCGTATCACACCCCGAGCACCCACCCGATTCCAACGAGAACCCCGCCCCAACTTTGGGAATCACTCTACCCAGAAACTCTCCGACCACGACCCCGGGGACACCCAAGCCTGCACACCCGAGCCCTACACGCCCAAGCCCCGCAAGCCCCAAGTCCAAAGCTCGTCTTTATGCATAATTCTTTACCTTTAAACTCAGCGCATATTAAGGCGAACGACCTACGGTGGATGGCATGGAATTCTTGCAATACATGTTGTTACGGACATGGCAATGGGTGGCCAATAACGGCCTTGCCATCGCATGTCTGGCCATTCTGCTAATTCTTGTTCCCCGCATCCGACGTTTCGTTCTGGCAATTGCGGACGGAAACATCTCCTCTTCAGAGGAGCAGTCCAAGGGACGGCGCGCACTGATTGGCGCTGTGGTTTACATCGTCGAAGTCATTGCATACTTCGTCTTAATCATCGCGATTCTGTCGAAATTCGGAATCTCACTGACCGCTGCCGCTATCCCCGCGACGGTTGTTTCCGCCGCTGTTGGTTTTGGCGCACAGGGAGTCATCGCCGACTTCCTTGGCGGATTGTTCATCATCGCCGAGAAGCAGTACGGCATTGGCGACTGGGTTGAGTTCCATGCCCCTTCGGGCACCGTGCAGGGTGACGTGGTCAATATGACATTGCGCGCCACCACCATCCGCACCCTCAACGGCGAGGAAATTATCGTGCCGAACTCCGAGGCACGCATGTGTATCAACTACTCCTCGCAGTGGTCCCGTGCTGTTGTTGAAGTTCCCGTACCGATGACCGCCGGTGGCTCCATTAAGGACCTGGAAGAGCGCACTGTCGCCGCCGCCAAGCGTGCAATCGCACTGGACTCCGTCAAGGACGCAGTTCTCTCTGAGATCAAATTGCAGTCCTCCACAGAACTCAATCCGCCAACGGTTATGGGACTGCCGTGGACCGTCACTATGCGCTTGATTGTCGACTGCAAACCGGGCGACCAATGGCTCATCGAGCGCGCCATCCGCGCCGCAGTCATCGACACTTGGTGGGATGACTACGGCGAGCGCGCCCAACAGACCCCGTTTGCTCCCGCCGAAGAAATCACCGGTCATGTCCGCGATGACACGATGATCGAACAGCTCAGGCAGGCCGATGCTAAGCAAGAGAAAAAACAACAGCTTGACGACGGCGACAGCGCTCCAACCGAAGTTGTCGAAGCGGTAGCGGACACTACTGCCCAGCCGGATACCGCAGAAACCAAACTGATGGAAACTCAGACCGTCGATAAGCAAGACGGGAACGAGCGATCCGACCTGCCGCATGCGGGTGCTGACCTCGATGATGCTCGACGCGAGCAAGAGGACAGCGGAAGCAACAATGCCATCCGCAAGCTGGTTAGCCACCCTGACTGGAAGACGCTCACGACGCGCCAGAAGATCCGGCGATTCCTCTCTGCCGGTGGACGTGCTCGCGTTTCGACAATCATGCTCTTGGCAACCCTAATTGTCCTCGGCGTTTTGAATCTCATGACGGTCGAGACCGAGGGCGGCCCATCCGGATGGCTAGCACCGAGCAGGTGGAGCGATCGGGTAACGACACAGGAAGAGGACTCGGAAGAGTCATCAGCTCCGCAATCATCGAACCAGCCGACTAGTACCACACAGAGTGTGCAGCCCACCGAGACTTCACAGCAGACTCAGACATCACAGAATCAGCCGTCCAAGACTTCACAGCAGCCTCAGAGCACGCAGAACCGCGCACCTTCGACCGCCACCTCCACCGAGCCAGACTCTACCCAGAGCAACACCGACAACGAGAACACTGGCGGATCACAGTCGACAGACTCCACTAACAACGCAGAACCAAACTCGGCCGGGGCGCAATAACGCGCAACTGCCTACCGCGCATTAACCAATCCGAACTACCCGCTACAATCAAAGGCCATGACTGACTCGACTCCACAGCTAAAAATTGCGACGCAGCGATTTCGCCCACAGAAGACGCATCTGTTCATCGTTGCGTTCATGCTCGTGCTGTGTGTAATTGCCACCGGTTTTGCCCCGTGGCTGGCCATTACCTTCCTGGCACCGTTGATTTATACGCTTTGGATTTTCCGAGTACGCACCACCGTAGGGCCACGCGGCATCACTGCGGTGTACCTATTGTCCAAGCGCCGTTCGGTGCCCTGGGGCGATTTTGCGGGCATCTTCTTCAACAAGGGCGGCCGCGCCTTTGCGGTAACCAAGTCAGATGAGCGCATCGCCCTGCCGGCCATCTCTTTTAATTCGCTGCCGGAGTTGAAGGAAGCCACTGGCGGTCTGATTCCAGATCCGATCGCTTCGGCTCGTATGGCGGAAAATGACAAGGTCGAGGTTTTCGACCGCGATGGCCACTCCGTAATGAAGAAGGTCAGTGAGGTTGAGGCTGATGCCAAGGCTAAAGGTGACGCCTCTGCCGAGTAACATATAAGCAGTCCACAAAGCCCCTAAATCTCATTATGCGGACACCAGTGACCACGAAATGAGACATTAGGGGCTTTTTGTGATTAATATGGATAATTAATTACCTTGCACCCTATCTAGGAAGGGCAGCCCCCATGATTCCCCTTCGCTCTAAAGTCACCACTGCCGGCCGTAATGCTGCAGGTGCGCGTTCGCTATGGCGCGCAACTGGCATGACCGATAACGACTTCGGCAAGCCGATTATCGCAATTGCCAACTCTTACACTCAGTTCGTTCCCGGTCACGTGCACCTGAAGGACGTTGGCGACATCGTCGCAGAAGCTGTAACCGCAGCCGGTGGCGTCCCCCGTGAGTTCAACACCATTGCTGTCGACGACGGAATTGCGATGGGCCACGACGGCATGCTCTACTCGCTGCCGTCCCGTGAGATTATTGCTGACTCTGTCGAGTACATGGTCAACGCTCACACCGCTGACGCATTGGTCTGTATTTCCAACTGTGACAAGATCACGCCGGGCATGCTCAATGCGGCTCTGCGTCTGAATATCCCGGTGGTCTTCGTTTCCGGCGGGCCGATGGAATCGGGATCGTCGATTGTTATCGATGGCGTCGTCAAGCCCGGCTCTGACCTCGTCTCGGCTATTTCTGCATCCGCGAACGACAAGGTCGATGACAAGAACCTGCTCGACATCGAGCGCTCGGCATGCCCGACCTGCGGATCGTGCTCGGGCATGTTCACTGCAAACTCGATGAACTGCCTGACCGAGGCCCTCGGCCTGTCCCTGCCGGGTAACGGTTCTACCCTGGCAACTCAGCAGGCGCGTCGCGATTTGTTCACGCGCGCCGGTGAACTGATTGTGGACCTGGCGAAGAGCTACTACCACGATGGTGACGAGTCCGTGCTGCCGCGCAACATCGCCAACCGCGACGCGTTTGTCAACGCAATGACGCTCGACGTTGCCATGGGCGGTTCCACCAACACGGTGCTGCATATTCTCGCTGCCGCCCAGGAGGGCGAGATCGACTTCGACCTCTCCGACATCGACGCGATTTCCCGCCGCGTGCCTTGTCTGTCCAAGGTGGCACCGAACTCGGACTACTACATGGAGGACGTCCACCGCGCCGGTGGTATTCCAGCCATCCTCGGCGAACTGCGCCGCGCGGGCCTGCTGCAAATGAATGTCCGCTCCGTTCACTCCCCATCTCTGGAGGAGCACCTGGACAACTGGGATATCCGCGGCGGCAAGGCCACTGACGAAGCGATTGAACTGTTCCACGCAGCCCCTGGCGGCGTGCGCACCACCGAGCCGTTCTCCACATCCAACCGCTGGGAGAGCCTGGATACGGACTCCGAAAATGGCTGCATCCGCGACTTCGACCACGCCTACACGAAGGAAGGCGGTCTGTGTGTCCTGCGCGGCAACATCGCCGAGGACGGCGCTATCCTGAAGACCGCCGGTATCGGCGAGGATCAGTTCCACTTCGAGGGCACCGCTCGCGTCGTAGAAAGCCAGGAAGAGGCTGTCTCGGTCATCTTGAACCGCACCTTGCAGCCGGGCGAAGTTCTCTTTGTCATCTACGAGGGTCCTTCCGGCGGCCCGGGCATGCAGGAGATGCTGCACCCGACCGCATTCATCAAGGGCGCTGGCCTGGGTAAGGTCTGTGCACTGGTCACCGATGGTCGCTTCTCCGGGGGTTCCTCCGGACTGTCTATCGGCCACGTTTCCCCGGAGGCCGCTGCCGGCGGCGCAATCGGTCTCGTCCGCAACGGCGACCCGGTGTACATCGATGTCGCTGAACGACGCCTTGAGATTCAGGTGTCCGACGAGGAGCTGGCCGCTCGTCGCGATGAGGAGCTCAAGCGCGATAAGCCATTTACTCCGCACAAGCCGCGTCCGCGCAAGGTCTCCAAGGCGCTGCGCGCATACGCCAAGATGGCGTCCAGTGCGGATAAGGGCGCGATCCGCATTGTCGACTAGCTAGATCAAACCCGTTTAAAGGCCTGTGCTTACCGCACGGGCCTTTGGCGTTTCTAGAGTGGCTTTGCGCCCAGTCTTCTGCGTGGGCTTCACCAAATCCCGGTACTCGACGTCGGCAATCCCCTCAGCGACGTCCTCGGTGTGTGCATATTTGCCGCCCTCGGTAATGGCCGCCATTACATATCCGGGGCCAAAAACAACGGAAGAGTGCCACGAACGCCGGTTGGACCAGCCCATTTTCGCGCCTTCAGAGCCGGGCAGCCCGGCAAGACCAAAATTCTGTCGATAGCCATCGGCAGCAATCGGCGACCAGTGTCGCATCGCCTCGAGCACCTCAGAATTAGGATGCTTCAGACGAAGCTGGGAAATAAAAGACACCACATCTTCCGCGGTGGTCCTCGATACTCCCCACTTTTCTCCGCCGGAAGTGTTGAACAGGCCGTACTCGGTCGCAATGGAATCGACCGATTCCGGGTACTTCCGGTAAAAGTCGGCGGCCAAATCGTCGTCGGAACGCGAAATCATCTTTTCGACGCGCTCGGCATCGTCGGCAGTGCCGTGTTCGAGCACATACTGACCGATATACAACTTAATCAGGGATAGCGCCGGCAGCGGGCGTTGCGATGCCTGGCTGCTGTACCCCACGCCCACCGGCTCGTAGCTCACCGCCATTTGCGTGCGCGGGTCAGTCTCAATCAACCCTTCGGCGTTGAGGTTCATGCGCGGCAGACTCACCTCATGAGTCGGCCAGGCGCTTGCCGACGAGACGGAGGCTGCAACCTCATTGTGCTCGCCGGCAGCGGCTGTCGAAGGTGAGTGAATCGACGTTGTAGCGCCTATCGAAGACATGAAAAAGACCACCGCGAGGGTGGTCTTTAGTACGTGTCTCGACTTTGGCATAGGGGGCATTGTACCCCGGCCCTAACGGAGAACCTAGTTTAGGTCGCTCGACTGTTTGTGCAGCTGCGAGCCGCCTTAGCCAACAAACGGCAGCGTGCCGGTCGTCAGCCACCACAGGCCAATTGCTGCGGCGATGGACAGAATTCCGAAGATCCACGACGATGCCAGTGGTCGACGAGCCCAGCCGCGTCCGAAATCGATGCCGATACGGCCCGGGCCGGTGAACTGCAAGCCAAGCGCCATGGCGGTCATCAACAGCTGTAGTTGGAGGTTACTGGAGTCCTGGCCAACGATATTCACACCATTGGCAGAGGTAGCCACATCAAACATGCTGAGGTAGGCGGACAATGCCAGCGCCAACGCCGCGGCCAGCGGTGTCGCGAGACCCAAGATAAGCAGGGCACCCGCGATAAGCTGAACCGTTGGGATGGCAGTGGCCATTACAGGGCCGAGGGCAAAGTTGTTCTGGCTAAACTGTGTCTCCAGCGCAGTGGTGCCACCGGAGTTGCCCCAGCCGAGCAGCGTTGTCAGACCATGGACCAGCAGTAGCGCACCCAATCCAAGACGCAGCAGCAGGAGGCCGAAGTCAGTGGTACCGCGACGGAACTCCGGTTCGTTGTCGTCGTAGAAGTCCGTGTCTTCATCGTCGTCAGCAGCGGCGGTAGTCGTAGCAGCAGTTGCCCCGGCGGCTCCTACGCCTGCTCCTGCAACACCAGCGGCGCCAGCTGCACCAGCGGTATCGCGGGACGCAGCCGGTTCAGCGAAATCCGATTCATCGAAATACTGAGTCTCAGCTGCGGAATTGCGTGAAGAGTCATAGGTCGGCTCCGCCTCATCGTCGAATGCTGGCTGTGCTTCCGACTTATTTGCAGTAGCTCCCGCTGCGGACGCTCCTGCCGCTTCAGAAGCCGAGAAGGCTTGCGTCGGCTGGCTGAAATCCTCGTCTGAATCAACGCGCTCACTACGAGCCGGCTGCTCAAAGATTTCGGTTGCCTCCGACTCCGGGGCCACCTCCGACTCTTTATCAGCCGCGGGCGCTGACTCAGTTTCAGCCTGTTCATCCCGCGGCGAAGGCTTACCGGCAGGGCTAATCACCTGAGGTGCCGTGCGGCCTGCAGCGGCGTAGGCGTCGTAGCGCTTCTTCGGCTCATCCTGAACTTCAGGCTCCGGTTCCGAGCTCGGCTCAACCTCTGTCTCTGCCACTGTCTCTGATGCAGCGGTAGGTTCCGGAGTCAGGTTTTCTTGGTCTGCCTCCGACTCCTCCGCTACGCGCTTTTCCGGCACACCCGGAAAAACCTGCGTTGCGGTGTTGTCGCTGTCATCACGGTTGGTTTCTTCGTTCATTGGCTCAGCGAGCTTGCGGTAGGTCGGGACGTCGAGATCGTCATCGAATCCGTCCTCCACATTCTCGAGGGCGCGGTCGTTCGGGTACTTCTCTGAGTCGCTCACATCGTCCACATTAAATCTACTGCCTCACTTTTGGTCGCAGGCGTGGCCGTGAAACGAGGCTGTATTGTGTATGCCTATGGGATTCCACCTCGTCCACACCAGCAGTGCACAGGCTCGCGCTCGCGGGCGGCGTCGTCGTGCTGCGCTCGCCGCTGGTGTCATCGGGATGGTCTCTCTTTCCGGCTGCATGAGTGCCTCGAACGCGCTTGAGTTGCCGTTTACGGAAGACAAGTCAGAGCCGACGGGCATTGCCATGCCGAAGTTTTCCTCCCCTGATTTGCCCTCTACCCCGGTCCCAACCACGGAAAGCAAAGCCAAAGACAAAGGTCCCTGCGACCTCGACGATGTCACTCTCGCGGCCTGCCTACCGCTTACCACCGCGCTAGCCTCAACCGGCCCTGGGGAGGCTCTCGTCGCCACCGACGACGGTGCACTCACCGTTGTCGCACCGGGTAAGACACCGCGTGAGGTCGCACGGCTCGGCGCCCCTGCAAAACAACTGCTGCCCAGTCCCTCGGTTGAAGAGGACCGTCAGGTCTTTGTTTTGCGTAACGACGACACCATTGCGCGCGTCACCCTCGTGGAGGGCAGCACCGCTGATGTGCGCGAACTTCCGGACCTCAGCGAGCCCGGCATTCTCGGAATCTATTTTGACCGAACTTCGGACACCCTGTCCCCGCGCAAATTGCTCGTGGGAGATCCAGGCATTGAGTTTCAGCAGTTCTGCCATGGTCCGGACGGAATGCCGCCGTTGGCAACCGCCATTCTCGACGGCACCCCACAGCTGGTTCAGCTCACCGGCCCTGTGATTAACCCCCTCGGCGGTGTGGACCTGAACGATTCCATCGGTGGATGCGCAGTGATGGGTGACCGCGTGGTCATTGCCATCCCAGACGCGCAGAAGGTCATCTCCATGCCGGTGGGTCCGAAGTCAAGTGGGCCCGACGCGGCGTGGGAGGTCAAGGGTTCCCCTGAAGTGCTTGTCGACGGCGACTTCGGCCACATCTCGTATGTAGCGGCTGTCGCAGCGAATCAGGGTATTGAAGTTTGGGGTGCCACGACCAACAAAACCGCCGGGGCACAACCGTCGGAGTCCGACGAACGCGTCGTCAGACTGCCGAGCGATGGTGCCGCCGGCGGTTCCCCGGATTAGCTTTCAGGGAGGCTAGCTCAGCTTCTTCGCAATCAGCTGGTTAACCTGAGCCGGGTCCGCCTTGCCACGGGTGGCCTTCATGACCTGCCCCACGATGGCACCGACAACCTTCTTGTTGCCAGCTCGGTACTTCTCCACGATGTCCGGATTAGCAGCCAGTGCATCGTCGACGGCCTTCTCAATAGCACCGTCGTCGCGAACGACCTCCAGGCCACGGGCAGCAACGACCTCATCAACATCGCCCTCGCCTGCGAGCACGCCGTCGACGGCTTTACGGGCCAGCTTGTTGGTAAGCTTGCCCTCTTCAATCAGAGCAATCACGCGGGCGACCTGTGCCGGAGTAATTGTGAGCTCAGCCAGCTCCACGCCTGCCTCGTTGGCCTTCTGAGCGAGGTAAGCGACCCACCAGGAACGAGCCTCAGCCGGGCCGGCACCAGCCTCAACGGTGTCGACAATCAGGTCGAGTGCGCCGGCGTTAACCAGGTCGCGCATTTCCTCGTCCTTCAGACCCCACTCTTCCTGGATGCGAGCGCGGCGAACCCACGGCAGCTCCGGCAGAGTTGCGCGGATTTCCTCCACCCACTCACGCGGAGCGATAACCGGTGGCAAATCCGGGTCGTTGAAGTAGCGGTAGTCCGACTGCGACTCCTTCGGGCGGCCCTTAGAAGTCGTACCGTCGGTCTCCTGGTAGTGGCGGGTTTCCTGAACGATCTCCTCGCCATTGGTAATCGCAGCAGCCTGGCGCTGCATCTCGTAGCGAACAGCCTGTTCAACCGACTTCAGGGAGTTGATGTTCTTAGTCTCGGTACGAGTACCGAACTCCTCCTGGCCAATTGGGCGCAGGGAAACGTTGGAGTCCACACGCATCGAGCCCTGGTCCATGCGGGCATCGGAGACACCGAGGGACTTCACCAGGTCACGCAGTGCAGAAACGTACGCACGAGCAACCTCTGGGGCTCGCTCCCCTGCACCGAGAATCGGCTTAGTCACAATCTCAATCAGCGGAATACCTGCGCGGTTGCAGTCCACCAGCGAACGCGTGGCGCCGTGAATACGACCATCGGCACCGCCCAGGTGCGTCAGCTTGCCGGTGTCTTCTTCCATGTGAGCGCGCTCGATTTCGACACGGAACTCCGTGCCGTCGTCAAGCTGAACGTCAAGATATCCGTCGTAGGCGATTGGCTCGTCGTACTGCGAAATCTGGTAGTTCTTCGGCTGGTCCGGGTAGAAGTAATTCTTGCGCGCGAAGCGGGAGGACTCAGCAATCTCGCAGTTCAGCGCCAAGCCAATCTTGATGGCCCACTCAACGCCCTGACGGTTAACCACGGGCAGCGCGCCCGGCAAGCCGAGGCTGCAGGGATCGACGTTGCTATTCGGCTCGGCACCAAAGTGCGCCGAGGAGGAGGAGAACATCTTGGTATTCGTCGAGAGCTCGACGTGAACCTCCATGCCCATTACCGGGTCAAAACGTTCGAGGACCTCATCAAAGTCCATCAAGTCATCAGCGTATGCAGCGGTCATGTTTGTAGAGTCTACTAGCGATGGCCCCGCGTGCGTGCCCTAGGGTATAAGTCGTGCCCGGAGTTAACGAACACCCACCGATTCCACCGACGTCAGCACGCGATACGCCAACGTTCCGCGATGCCGCTGACCGCCACCGCGCAGGCGCTACTTTCGACGACGAACTGCAGGAAAGCGCCGACGGCGCCTCGGGATACCACCGCGTGCGCCCCGGATATCCTCCAACCGTCATCGAAGCGCTTACCCGCCTTGCACCGCGCCCACAGGTAGTCGCCGATATCGGCGCCGGCACTGGAAAGCTCACCGCCTCGCTTGCCGACGTCTACCGCGATGCCACCCTGCTGGCACTCGATCCCTCCACCGCGATGCGGCAAGCACTGATGCACAATGTGCCAGCGGCGGAATGCCTGGAAGGTACTGCGGAGCGCACGAGACTGGTCTCCGACAGCGTCGATGTAGCAACATGTGCACAGACCTGGCACTGGGTGGACCCGACAGCTGCAAGTAGAGAATTTGCGCGGGTTTTACGCACCGATGGTGTGGCTATGTTGGTGTGGAACACCTTGGATGTCTCCGTACCGTGGGTGCATCGGCTCAGCCGCATCATGCACGCCGGTGACGTGTTGCGGCCCGGCTTCTACCCTGAAGTTGGTCCGGAGTTGGAGTTAGTCGATGAGGTACGTCTGGCGTGGGAGCAGACACTGACCATCGAGGACATCGTGTTGCTGGCACGGACCCGTTCCTATTGGCTTCGTTCCAAGCCCGCCACACGCGCCAAGGTGGAGGCGAACTTGCACTGGTATCTCCACGAGCACTTGGGGCACACATACGAAGAAGGCATCGCCCTTCCCTACCGGTGCGATGCCTTCTATTTTCGAGCTGCCTAGTCGCGCAAACTAGTCACGGTGACTACTTTTCCTTCTTTGGCTGCGGCTTTGCCACACGCTTAATTGCTTTCTTAGTCTGTCCGGCCAGCTTCTTCGGCGCAGTGGCTGTGGTCTCGCCTGGGAAGGAGTTCTTCGCAGTCTCGCGAGGATTGTCCGCGTCAGAGGCCTCTTCAATTTCGGAGAGCTTCTCCAGCCGCTCATTGTCCTTTTCTACGATGCGCTCGGCGTCATCCTCAGTGAAGTCCACGTTATCGTCGCTGACCAATTCCTCGACGATGTCATCGCGAACGCTTTCCTGAAGGTCGACGTTGGAAATGTTGGAGTTAGCCAAAGCTCGATCGAGCTTCTTCTGATCCGCGGTGGTGAACTTTTTGTTCGGATGCATCTTCCGGCGAGCGAGCTTGCGGATACGGCCGCGGCGCTTCGACTCCTCCATCAGCTTGTTACGTCCAGTCAAGTACGCACCACACAGAACAACGATGAGAGCAATACCGACGTATCCAAGGGCCGGGTAGATGGAGCCGACCAAAGCCTTGAACCCGAAGAAACTCAGGCCAAAACCAATCAGCACGGTCACGATAAACACCAAGCGGAAGCGGTGCGGAGTATTGCGCGTCAGGCGGCGGCCCAGCGCGTAGAACATGCCAATGGCCGTGTTGAAAATCATGGCGTAGATGATGATCGCCATCACGGTACCCAGGACCGGGTGGATTTCATTGACGATTGCCAGAGTCGGCATATCCTCATGGCCAACGTCCTTGACCTTGAAGAAGAGGGCAAAGGTCACCAGGGTCAGCAGACCTGCGTAGATGCTGCCGCCCATGAGACCACCGATGCCAGCTTCGCGCGGGTTCAGGTAGCTACCGCCGATGACGATGGACATTGACACGGCCACCATCACGCAGAAACCAACATAGTTCAGGGCAGAAATAGACCAGTGCGGCAGCGATGTCGACAGTTCATTGGTGTACTGCGCAGCCTCCGACATCGACGTGTCGGTGGTGAACAGAGTGTAGATACCGGCACCAAGCAAGAACACGATGATGAACGGAGTGATCATGCCAATCACGCGGCTGACCTTGTCGGCATCCAGCATGCCGACACCCAATGTCAGGGCAACCATGATGACGGCACCAATCCACACCTCAAGTCCGAACTGCTGGTTCAAGTTCGCACCGGCACCGGCGAACATGACGAAGCCGGTACAGAACAGCGTGATCATCACGGCGATATCCAAAATCTTCGAAACCCAATTGCGGGTGATTACGTCGAAGACCTCGGAGTGTTCGTCAGCCTGCAAATAGCTGGCAATTGACAGTACCGCCAGACCACTGGCAATCATCACGACGGAGGCAAGTATCACACCCCACAGTCCGTTGGTGCCGAATGCCACGAAGTACTGCATCATTTCCTGGCCGGAGGCAAATCCGGCACCGACAGTTAGGCCGACAAAGGCCATTGCAATTGTTGTGGCTCTTTTCCACATAGCGAGAAAATCCTAAATATGCTTCTATTTTTCAAAAAACTGGAACCTTATAAAACATACTGCCCGGGCTGGTGATTGAAACACCAACCCGGGCAGTACGCCTATTTTGTTATGAAGATGTTCCTAAATGTTTAGCAAAGCGTGCTTAACCGACGCGTTTAACCAAACAGCGCAGCAGCTGCGCGGTAACGCCCCTCAGGTACAACCTTTAGCTCGGAGACCGCATCATCGATGTCGATACGCTGAATGTCCTCGCCGTGGAGAGCAACAATCTTGCCGAAATCGCCCTCGTGGACCGCACGGGTCGCGTGGATACCGTAGCGGGTAGCCAGTACGCGGTCGTACGCAGTAGGCGTACCGCCACGCTGAATGTGGCCCAGTACCGTGGTGCGCACGTCGTACCCGGTGCGCTTCTTAATCTCCGCACCGATAACCTGACCGATGCCGTTGAAGGTTTGGTGGCCGAACTGGTCGACACCGCCCTCTTCGTAATCCATGGTGCCCGGCTTCGGGGTGGCGCCCTCAGCGACGACGATAATGCCGTACTTCTCACCCATCTGGAAACGGCGCTCCATCGACTTCACAATCTCGTTAATGTCGAATGCCTTTTCCGGAATGACAATGTGGTGAGCACCGCCGGCCATACCCGCATGCAAAGCAATCCAGCCCACGTGGCGGCCCATGACCTCAACGATCATGACGCGCTGGTGGGACTCTGCGGTGGTGTGCAGACGGTCAACCGCGTCGGTGGCAACGGCCACAGCTGTGTCGAAACCGAAGGTGTAGTCCGTACCGTTGACATCATTATCAATGGTCTTCGGAACACCGACGACCGGCACCCCATTGTCCGAAAGCCACTTGCCGGCCTTCAGCGTGCCTTCGCCACCGATTGGAATCAGGGCATCGATGCCCGCATCAGAGAGATTCTCCTTGATGCGGTCGAGGTTGGACATGAGAATGTCCGGGTGCACACGGCCGGTGCCCAGCATCGTGCCGCCACGCAGCAGCATGCGGTCAATCCGCTCGTCGTCGTAAAGCTGAACCCTACGGTCTTCCATAAGACCAATCCAACCGTCCTCAAAGCCGACAACGGTTGAGCCGTACTCACTCGAGCTGGTACGGACAATTGCACGGATAACGGCATTCAGACCGGGACAATCTCCACCGGAGGTAAGGGTCGCAATTCGCATGATGCCCACCTTAGTCGCGTTAGTCAGATCGTGCTTGACAGCCTTGGTCAAAACTACTTCTGCAGGTACTCTTGCCCCGGCAGCTCGGATGGCAGCTCCATCTTCGTCGTCACCTCCGACGCCGGCAGAAGACCATATTCTTCGAGTGCCTTGCGCACGTACTCGGCGGCATCGATATTCAGCGGAGACTCCGTCCACAATGCAATCGGCAGGTTAATAAAGCGATTTTCCTTGACCGCCTCTAGATCCTTCGTTGCCGGATTCGTGCGCAAAACCTTGATCTTCTCTTCGAAGGTCTGACCTGGGTAGTCCACCAGCGCAATGAAGTCGGGTTCCGTTTCCGCGACATGTTCCCAGGACATCGTGGTCCAGGTGTCCTTAATAGACTCGGCTGCATTCGTCGCGCCGGCCTTTTCCAGGATGCCCTGCGGTGCGCCAAAGGAACCCGAGGTAAACGGTGCGTCGCCGGCAGAGTCAAAGAGGAAGCCCACCGGCTTCTTGTCGCCCTTCGGCGCGGCATCCAGGGCTTGCAGACGGTTATCAATATCTGCAATAACCTTGTCGCCCTCACCGTCGTGTCCGGTCAAAGTAGCGATGTTCTTCAAATCGATTTTGACAGCTTCCCACGGGTCCACCAGACCACGAGTGTGCCCCGGGTCGCCACTGCCTTCCTTGCCCGCCGAGGCTGCGTCACCAGTGCGGCAAGATTCCGTCAGGGTGTAGGCACCGATACCGTGCTCGGAAAGCGATTCCGGGGTAATACCCTTATCCTCGCTAAATCCATAGCCCCAGCCCGCCAGCATCAGATCCGGCTCGGCCGCAATAACCTGCTCCAGATTCGGGTATTCCTTCGCAACTTCTGGCTTCTGCGCAATTTCATCGCCGTAAGCTGCGGTCAACACCGGCAGGTGCGAGGCCATAGAGCTCACTGCAGTGATCTCATCCGCGGCCCCCACAGCTAGTGCCAGCGAGGCGATATTACCGTCGTTGATGAGCAGCTTTTTAGCTACACCCGGGTAGCTGACTTCTTCACCGCAGTTGGTGAGGGTAAGGCCTGACGACGAAGCCTGCGTTCCCTCATCAGAGCCACAGGCGGCGGCTCCGAATACCAGTGCAGCCACTGCGATACCAGCTGCTGAGGCACGCAGGGGACGTCGGAAAGCATGTGCGTTATTCAAGGAAGTACTCCTAGTTGATGGTGGCAGCATCCAACTCGCTATCGATTGCGAGATGACGGCGGCCAGAGGGGGAATTGAGCTGACAGGATTCAACCTGAAAGATTTTGGCGACGAAGTCGCGGGTCAGCACGTCTACGGGGATGCCGTCGGCCGCGATACCGCCGTCCGCGACCACGATGACGCGGTCGAAGTGGTTCATCACCAGGTCCAAGTCGTGGATGGCGGCAATGACACACGCTCCGCTGGAGCGGGCCAGCCGGAGGACGGATTGTTGATGGCGCACGTCGAGGTGGTTGGTGGGCTCGTCGAGAAGCATAATCGGCGAGTCCTGGGCGATGGCGCGCGCCAAACATACGCGACGACGTTGCCCGCCCGAGAGCTGCCCACACAGGCGTTGCGCGACTGTTTCCAGACCTATGAGCGCCAGCGCACGGTCGACGTGGGAGTTGTCCTCGGCAGTGTTGCCACCCAAAAGGCGCTGGTAGGGCAACCGACTGAGGGAGACAAAGTCGCGCACTCGCATTTCGGCGGGTGGGACCTCGTTTTGTGCGACGAAAGCGAGATCACGAGCGCGGTGCTTCGAGCTGATTGAACTCATCGATGTGCCGTTAATCTCGACCTCGCCCGCGGCCGGTTTCGTAATTCCGCCGAGCACACGCAACAACGTGGATTTGCCCGCGCCGTTAACACCGATGATGGCGGTCATGGGCTCCGCGCCGAAGCTGAGGTTGACTCCGCTGACGATGGTGCGTCCGGCGATGTCACAGCGCACATCTTTCGCGGAGAGGACAGATTTTTGTGGGGCGCTCATTTACTCGGCACCTCCGTAGCTGTAGTGTGAGCGGCTCATGAGGTAGAGGAAGAGCGGTGCGCCAACCAGTCCCGTGACCACGCCCAGCGGCATTTCCTGGCTTCCGCCCACTACGCGCGCGATGATGTCCACCCAGATGAGAAACAGCCCACCCATGAGTGCAGCAACCGGTAGGACAACGCGGTGCGTGGCACCTACCAAGATGCGGGTCAAGTGCGGAATCACCAGGCCGACAAACCCGATACCGCCCGATACCGCCACGAGCGTGCCGACGAGGACAGCCTGGAGCACAAATACCTGCGTGCGTAGCCGAGAAACGTCAATACCTACGGCCGCTGCGGTGCTCTCACCAGTTGCCAGCGCATCGAGATGACGGGCCTTGAACAGGAAAAACAACAGTACTGCGATGAGGACGATGAGCGGGAAGAGTGTCTTCACCCATGTCGCACCGGCAACCGAGCCCAGCATCCAAAACATCACAGACTGCGCGGCCCTCGGGTCTGGCCCAGCGAAGACCATGAAGCTACTCAGCGCGGAAAACGCAGCGGAGAGCACAACGCCAGAGAGCACCAAACGCAGCGGGGTTAGTCCTCCCCCGGCCGTAGCGAAGGTGCCGACTGCGAGGGTGGCCATGACTGCACCGAGGAGTGCGCCGAATGTCAGCGGCGCGATGGGGCTACCGGAGAAAGCACCAAAGATGATCACCGCGGTCGCACCGGCGCCGGCACCCGCGGAAATACCTAGCAGATACGGGTCTGCCAACGGGTTACGGACCAATGTCTGCATAGCCACACCGGAGACAGCTAGCCCCGCCCCTACAATCGCTGCGAGAATTCCCCGGGGAGCGCGGAGATTCCAGATGATGGTGTCCGAACTGGCGGGCACAGACTCATCGAGCTCAGTGCCGAAGAGGTGATGCGAAATGACCTGTGTCGTGGTGGACCAGGTGATATCCGCCGAGCCGAAGACCACCGCAGCGACCAGACTGACGGCAATGGCTATGACAATGACCAGCCCATAAATCCACGGCATAAACCGCGGCGGGCTTTTAATTCTGACTCTCTTCATGTTTGCGTTCCTGCGCATGTATGAAATTTCCCCCGGCACGACAACAACCGCCGCTCTCCCACTTCGGTGAGAAAACGACGGTTGAAGAAAACCGACTAACGCTTATTGAGCGCTTTTATGCAATCGGGCCACGAACCTTTTCGTAGGCCGCGCCGACCTTGTACAGACGATCATCACCGTGGCGCGGAGCCATAATCTGCAGGCCCACCGGCAGGCCGGTGTCTTCAGCCAGGCCCGACGGCACGGACATGCCACACATGCCAGCCAGGTTGAGCGGCAGAGTACACAGGTCGAACATGTACATGCTCAGCGGGTCGTCAACCTTCTCGCCCAGCTTGAACGCAGTGGTCGGAGTGGTCGGCGAGATCAGGACATCCACCTGTTCGAAGGCCCGCTCGAAGTCCTGCTGAATCAAGGTACGGACACGCTGTGCCTGGATGTAGTAGGCGTCGTAGTAGCCGACCGATAGCGCGTAGGTACCGATGATGATGCGTCGCTTAACCTCATCGCCGAAACCAGCGGCACGGGTCATAGCCATGACCTCATCGGCGGAGTGCGTACCGTCATCACCAACACGCTGGCCGTAACGCATGCCGTCGAAACGAGCCAGGTTGGAGCTGACCTCACACGGCAGAATCAGGTAGTACGCGCTCAGTGCGTGGTCGAAGTTCGGGCAATCGACCTCGACAACCTCCGCGCCAGCTTCCTTAAGCTTGTCGACGGCCTCGTGGAAGCTGTCCAGTACACCGGCCTGGTACCCCTCGGTGCGGTCAAACTGCTTGACGATGCCGACCTTAACCCCCGTGAGGTCACCGGTAGCACCTTCCTTGGCAGCAGCAACCACATCGGCAATCGGCTGCTCCGTGGAAGTCGAGTCGTTCTCGTCGTGGCCAGCAATGATTTCGTGCAACAGCGCGGTGTCCAGAACGGTACGCGCGGTCGGGCCACCCTGGTCCAACGAGGAGGCACAAGCGACCAGGCCGTAGCGGGATACCGTGCCATAGGTCGGCTTCACACCGACCGTTGCGGTCAGAGCTGCTGGCTGACGAATCGAGCCACCGGTGTCAGTACCGATAGCCAGCGGAGCCATACCGGAGGCCAGCGCCGCGGAAGAGCCACCACCGGAACCGCCTGCGGTGCGCTCAACATCCCACGGGTTGTGAGTCGGGCCGTAAGCGGAGTTCTCAGTCGACGAGCCCATCGCGAACTCATCCATGTTGGTCTTACCCAGGATTGGGATGCCAGCTGCACGCAACTTGGCAGTAACCGTTGCGTCGTAAGGGCTCATGTAGCCCTCGAGCATCTTGGAAGCGCAGGTGGTCGGCGCATCGGTGGTAGTGAAGACATCCTTCAGCGCCAGCGGAACACCGGCCAGTGCGGAGGCCGGCTCCTCGCCAGCATCCAGCGACTCATCGACCTTGCGAGCTGCAGCCAGGGCCTCTTCGGCACCGACGTGCAGGAATGCGTGAATGTCCTCATCAATTGCCGCGATACGGTCGAGGAACGCCTGGGTGACCTCTACCGAGGTCAGCTCACGAGCGTGAATCTTCTGTGCGAGCTCAAAAGCGCTCAGCCCCAGAATCGGGTCCTCAGCAACAGCGGCATGCAGGTTCGGGTTAGCTGCAGTCATTTCTTCCACGTACTCCTACTCGCCGAGAATCTGGGGAACTTCGAAGCGCTGGCGGTCCTGCGACGGCGCCTGGTCCAGCGCCTGCTCCGCAGTCAGCGTCGGCTTGACGACGTCCTCGCGCATCACACCGGACAGCGAAGAGGGGTGACTCATCGGTTCAACATCATCCGTAGCCACCTTTTGAACGGCCTGGACGTGGTTAATAATGCCGTCGATCTGACCGGCGAACTCGTCGAGTTCCGCGTCAGTCAGAGCCAGACGGGACAATCGCGCTAGGTGGGCGACCTCATCGCGTGAGATAGCTGGCACGCTAGTACCCCTTTCATTTCTTCGTACGAAGCTAGTGCACAGAAGTTTAGTTGAAACTGATTTTGAACCGCGCGAGCGGGCTGTACTTGCCAACAGTAGTCGTTGTCGCCAAGCAGTTGTCCGCAGGGTCTTACATTTCAAAGGTTTACCCTGTAGCCTAAATCACTACTTCTATAGTTACACCGCAACAATCACTATCAATTATTCGAAAGGTTGTGCACACAGCCATGAGTTACCTCCTTCGCATCCAGCTTCCCGACGAACCAGGCGCACTTGGCTACGTCGCGGCTGCCCTGGGCGAAGTAGAAGGTGATATTCGCAGTGTCGATGTCGTAGATTACGGCGCTAATGGCGTTGTTGTTGACGACATCGTGGTCGACCTGCCCATGGGCCTGCTACCGGACACACTGATTACAGCGGCTCAGTCCATTAGCGGAGTGGAAGTCGATTCAATTAGGCCTTTCTCCGGCTCGGTTGACCGCCGCGGACAGATTGCACTGCTGGCCAAGTTCTCACAGCACACGAAGAACTTGGATCGTGCCCTCGGAGATGTCGTCGACGGCCTGCCTCAGACTATGACTGCCGGCTGGGCTATCGTCCTCGGCGAACAGAGCGATGGCCGCTGGGTACGTCGTGCTTCCTCTACCGCTGCTCCAGAGGATAACGGCCGGACTCTGCCGGAAGCCCCAATTGACTCGCCGCGAAACCTCGATCCGGACGAAGAAACGTGGCTGCCGGAGGACTGGACAGTTATGGACTCCTCCATTGCCGCCACTCCGATGGGCAAGGGCCTCGTTCTCGTTATTGGCCGGCCCGGCGGGCCGGACTTCCTACCAAGTGAGGTCGAGCACTTGGGCCGGATTGGCACGATTGTCGGCGCGATCATCGACTAGGAGCGGCTAATGGGCTGCCCTCTTCTGAGGGCTGCCCCCTTCTGCTCGAAGCTCTTACCCTAAGGCTCCTCCCCTATGGAGCGCAGTGATTCACGCTTAGCGGTAAAGTCTGGAACTGATACCAGTCAATAAGGAGCTTCTTTGATGTCGAACTTGAGTGACCTCGTCGGATCCCACATTCGTGCCGAGTCCGGCCGTGTCCCCCAGTCGTCCACTGAGATGGAATTCTGGTCCGGTCTGTCACGGGTTGTTGTAGATAACCTAGCGGACAACTGGCAGCGCACCACGGAGGCATACGCTGCTACCCGCCAGCAGCACTACTTCTCCGCCGAGTTCCTCATGGGTCGCGCCCTGCTGAATAACCTGCTCAATGCAGGTCTGGTGGATGAGGCCTCTGCTGCCGTGAAAAAGTACGGCAAGAATCTGACAGACGTGCTCGAGGCTGAACACGACGCCGCTCTCGGTAACGGTGGCCTGGGTCGTCTGGCCGCCTGCTTCCTGGATTCCTGTGCCACGCAGAATCTGCCGGTGACCGGTTATGGCATCCTCTACCGCTACGGTCTGTTCAAGCAGACCTTCGAAGATGGCTTCCAGGATGAGCACCCGGACCCGTGGATGGAAGAGGGCTACCCCTTCGTCATTCGTCGCGAGGAACTGTCCAAGATTGTCACCTTTGATGACTTGGTGGTGCGCGCTGTTCCATATGACATGCCAATTACCGGCTACGGCACCGATAACGTCGGCACGCTGCGCCTGTGGCACTCGGAGCCGATGCGTGAGTTCGACTATGACGCCTTCAACTCGCAGCGCTTCACCGACGCCATTGTCGAGCGTGAACGCGTCCATGACCTGTGCCGCGTGCTCTACCCGAATGACTCGACCTATGACGGCAAGGTCCTGCGTGTCCGCCAGCAGTACTTCTTCGTCTCCGCTTCGCTGCAGACGATGATCGATTCTTACATCGAGAATCACGGCGAGGACCTGCGCGATTTCCACAAGTACAACTCCATTCAGCTCAATGACACCCACCCGGTGCTCGCTATCCCAGAGCTGATGCGTCTGCTCCTGGATGAGCACGATATGAGCTGGGACGACGCCTGGAACGTCGTGTCCAACACCTTCGCCTACACCAACCACACCGTTCTGGCAGAAGCGTTGGAGACCTGGGAATACTCCATTTTTGACCGTCTCTTCGGCCGCGTTCTGGAGATCACCCGCGAGATTGACCGCCGCTTCCGCGAAGACCTGGCGGAGCGCGGCTTCGACCAGGGCAAGATTGACTACATGGCGCCGATTTCTCACGGTCGCATCCACATGGCGTGGATCGCCTGCTACGCCGCGTACTCCATCAACGGTGTTGCTGCTCTGCACACGGAGATCATTAAGCGCGAAACGTTGAAGGACTGGCACGATATCTGGCCGGAGCGCTTCAACAACAAGACCAATGGCGTCACCCCGCGCCGCTGGCTCAACCAGTGCAACCCGCGCCTGTCGGCACTGCTGACTCGCCTGTCGGGTTCGGACGCCTGGGTCACCGACCTGGACAAGCTCGCTGAGCTCGAAAAGTTTGCTGACGACGAGGCCGTGTTGCGTGAGATTCTCGAGATCAAGCACGAGAACAAGAAGGACTTCGCCACCTGGCTGGAGCACCGCCAGGGTATTTCGGTGAATCCAGACGCCATCTTCGATACCCAGATTAAGCGTCTGCACGAGTACAAGCGCCAGCTTCTCAACGCGCTCTACATCCTCGATCTCTACTACCGCATCAAGGAAGACCCAGCGCTGGACGTGCCACCGCGCGTGTTTATCTTCGGTGCCAAGGCCGCCCCAGGCTACGTTCGCGCGAAGGCCATCATTAAGTTCATCAACGCTATCGCGGACAAGGTCAATAACGATCCGGACATGGACGGTCGCCTGCAGGTCGCTTTCGTTGAGAATTACAACGTCACCCCGGCAGAGCACATCATCCCTGCTACCGACGTCTCCGAGCAGATTTCCACTGCCGGTAAGGAGGCTTCGGGTACCTCGAACATGAAGTTCATGATGAACGGCGCACTGACGCTGGGCACCATGGACGGCGCAAACGTCGAAATCGTCGACGCCGCCGGCGAAGAGAACGCCTACATCTTCGGTGCGCTGGAAGAGGAACTGCCGGAGCTGCGCCGCACCTACAGCCCGCGTGGCACTTACGAAACGGTGCCGGGGCTCAAGCGCGCTGTCGATTCGCTTGTCGACGGAACTTTTTCTGACGGTGGCAGCGGAATGTTCCACGACCTGCACTTCTCGCTGCTGGAGTCCAACGGGTACGAGCCGGCCGATGTTTACTACGTCCTCGGCGACTTCGCTGACTACCGCGAGACCCGCGACCGCATGGCGGAAGACTACCGCGACGAGCTGGCATGGGCCAAGAAGTGCTTCCTGAACATCATCCGTTCGGGCCGCTTCTCCTCCGACCGCACCATCCGCGATTACGCCAATGAGGTCTGGAAGCTGGAAGAGACCAAGATTTAGGCCCGGCTGGGTCAAATCCTGGCTGGGCTAGCCCCAGCTAGGCCTGACCAGTTTCCAGCAACCGCTTGAACCCATCCTCATCCAGGATGGACAAGCCCAGTTCCTCGGCCTTTGTGGCCTTGGAGCCGGCGTTTTCGCCAACCACCACGTAGTCGGTCTTCTTCGACACCGACCCTGCGGCCTTACCGCCACGGGAGATAATGGCTTCCTTCGCGCTGTCGCGAGTGAAGTCCTCCAAAGAGCCGGTGACTACCACGGTCAATCCCTCTAGCACCTGATCTGGACGATCGGCGACCTCATCGGCCATACGCACACCGGCAGCTTCCCAGCGCTCGACAACCTCGCGGTGCCAGTCCACCTCGAACCAGTCAGCCACGGAATCGCCGATGATCTCGCCAATGCCATCGATGGCCGAAATCTCCTCGCGGCTCGCAGCTCGCAGTGCCTCCATCGAGCCGAACTTCTGCGCCAAGGTCCGCGCCACTGTTGGACCCACATGACGAATGGACAGGCTGACCAATACGCGCCACAGCTCTTTATCCTTAGCTGCCTCGATATTGGCCAACAGCTTCTTACCATTGGCATTCAGCGTTTTCCGCGAAGCCGTAGTGTAGACCTCAGTGCCGAGCAAATCTTCCTCGGTGAGGTCGAAGAGGCGGGACTCGTCGTCAAGCACGCCGCGATGAATCAAATCGGCAGCGCCCCTCTCCCCCAGGTTTTCGATATCAAACCCGGAGCGGGAGGCGAGGAATTCAATTCGACGACGCAGCTGACCTGGGCAGTAGCGGGTATTGGGGCAACGCCAATCGGCATCGCTGTCCTTTGCCGGAGCCAAACGAGTACCGCACTCGGGGCAGAGAGTCGGGTAAATGTACTTTCGCTCGCTACCATCTCGGAGATCGGCCACGGGGCCGAGTACCTCTGGAATCACGTCACCGGCCTTGCGGATGGTCACGCGGTCACCGATGAGCACTCCCTTTCGGTGCACCTCGGAAGGGTTGTGCAGCGTCGCCATTTCGACAGTTGACCCGGCCACGAAGACCGGCTTCATCACGGCATATGGCGTCGCACGACCAGTTCGGCCAATGGAGACTCTAATGTCCAGCAGATCAGTCGTGACCTCTTCCGGCGGATACTTGTAGGCAATCGCCCAGCGCGGCGCCCGCGAGGTCGCGCCCAGCGCGCGCTGCTCGGAAAGGGAATCAACCTTGACCACAAGCCCGTCCATCTCGTGGATGGCGTCGTGGCGGTGCTCGCCCCAGTACTGCATCTGCTTAACGACGTCATCCGCGGAATGAACCTGCTTTGAATACGGCGACACGTGAAAACCCCACTCGTCCAAGGCACGATAGGCCTCGTGCTGAGACTGTGGACGCCAGCCCTCGATATGACCAATTCCATGGCAAATCATGGACAAGCGACGCTTCGCCACTTCTGCAACATCCTTCTGTCGCAGGGAACCGGCGGCGGCGTTACGGGGGTTGGCAAACGGCTTCTGACCCGCTTCGACGCGATCGGCGTTGATGCGTTCGAACTCTTCCAACGAGATAAAGACTTCACCACGTACCTCAAGCACGTCGGGGATGTTCTCGCCGCTGATTTCATGCGGAATATCTTCGATGGTGCGCGCATTGGCGGTGACGTTCTCCCCCACGCGGCCGTCTCCGCGGGTGGCCGCCCGGACAAGGCGGCCATTCTCATAGACCAGGTCGATAGACAGGCCATCGATTTTCAGCTCGGTCAGATACGTGCTGGCCGGGGTGCGAGCCAGCCAGCCGCGCAACTCCTGCTCATCGAAAACATTGTCCAAGCTGTAGAGGCGTTCGAGGTGCTCAACGGGCTCGAACACTTCCCCGTCGGCAGGCGTGTCGACCTGCGCACCGACCTGCTGCGTGGGGCTGTCCGGCACCACCAGATCGGGCCACTGCTCCTCTAACCGCTGCAGTTGACGGAACATCTCGTCATACTCAGCATCGGAGATAACCGGCTGCGCGGTGTAGTACAGCGCAGCGTTCTCACGAATGCGAGTTGCTAGATCTTGCCACTTCTCCCGGACGTCCGCCGGCGCTGGCTCGGAGGCGGGGGCGCTGGAAAACGAAGACAAATCGGAGGTTGACAGGTCGGAGTTCTCATCGGTCGAGGAAGTCACGTCGCTCATTCTATGTCATTGCCCGGATGCGCCGGGGGACACGGAAATTCTCTTGACCTTGTTCCTGCCCCTCAGCGAATCCGCACTCTCCGCTACAGTTGAGACATGCATAATTTCGATCCGCGACGCATGCTCGCGTTTGATCTGGAGACTACCGGCACGGATCCTCGCACCTGCAAGATTGTCACTTCCGCACTGGTCCGGCTAACTGAGCAGGGCAAAGATTCCACCATCATGCTCGCTAATCCCGGTGTCGAAATTCCGCAAGCTGCGTCTGATGTGCATGGCATCACCACTGAAAAAGCTCGCGCGGAGGGGCGCCCGCACGATGAAGTGCTAGCGGATACCATTGCCGGCCTTCGAGCTGCCTGGCGCGATGGTCTGACCGTAGTGGCCTATAACGCGGCTTATGATCTGACGGTACTGCGCTCGAAGGATCCCAGTTTTACTGTTGACGGCCTCGTCGTCGACCCCTTTGTGCTGGATAATTACTTCGACCCGGAACGTCGTGAAAAACGCACTTTGACTGATGTCTCCCGCCATTATCAGGTGCGCCTGGACGGGGCACATGATGCCACCGAAGATGCTCTGGCGGCTGCGCGCATCGCATGGGTGATGGCGCGCCACTACCGGGAGCTAACCGAAAAATCAGGGGAAGAGCTGATGGAGCTGCAGGCCGTCGCGTACTACCAGTACAAGAAGAACCTGCAGCAGTACCTGACCGAAAAGGGTAAGGATACGTCGGACTTCACCTTCGGGTGGCCGATGGACTGAGCAGCGGCCCCTCACCCTCCCCGGCTCTCCCAATATCCAGAGTTTTGTGATTATCCAACGGAAACCGAATATCCAAAATTCGGCGGGATATCCAAGTTATCCAAGTCGATGTGGATTATCCATTGCTATGATTGATGCGTGACCACTCGCAGCGACAAGGCCATCTCCATCCCACGCAATCCTTTCCACCCCACATTCGGCCGATCCCCGGCCATCATCGGTGGGCGCGATGTCGAGCTGGACTCGTTTGAGCTGGCTCTGGCGGAAGGCCCCGGTAATCCCTGGCGAACCGCGCTAATTTCCGGTACCCGCGGAATCGGCAAGACGGTACTTCTCAACGAGTTTGAAGCCGCAGCAAAGCAACTGGGATGGATTGTGCTGCGTGCTCACATCGGCTCTGAAATGATTTCTGAGCTCACCGATGTCACCATTCCGCGCGCTTTCAGTGCCATTGACAGTGCACCGACGGGCAAGGGCCGTCACCTCACCGGCCTGTCCATCGCCGGCATTGGCGGGTTTAAGACGGAAGTCAGCACTTCTCAGCCCGAGCCCGGCAGGAATCTGCTCAGCCAACTTCAGGATCTCTCGGCTCTCCTCATGCCACAGGGATCCGGCATCTTGCTCACTCTCGACGAGGTGCAAAGTGCAGACCCCGCACAGCTCAACGAAATTGCCCATGCAATCCAGGACCTAAATCGCGACGATGCGGAGATTGCCTTTGTCGCAGCCGGGCTGCCCAGCGGTATCGAAGACTTGCTCCAGCTAGAGGGCGCAACATTCTTACGCCGTGCCGAACGCGTGACTCTGGGTCGATTGGACGTGGATACCACCAAGGACATCATTCGCAGAACTGCAGAACTCGGCGAACGCGCGATGACCGAGGATGCCGTCGAGCTGGCCGCTGAACTCAGCCACGGCTACCCGTATCTCATACAGACCATTGGCTCAGTCGCTTGGGCTAAGGCCAGGTTGGCCCACTCGGACACCATTACCGCTCAGCATGCCTCGGATGCCACAGCGGAATCCATCCGCCGCATCGGGCTGCAAGTTCATGCGCCCAGCCTGCGGAAAGTGCCACCTCGCCAGATTGATTTTCTCAAAGCGATGGCGAGCCTCTCCGCCAATGGAAAGCCCGTGGCCACGAGCGCCATCGCAGAGACCATGGGACGCAAACTCTCTGGCATCTCACAGCTTCGCCATGACCTGATTTACCGCGAGTTGATTGTGTCAGCGTCGACGGGATACGTGGAATTCACACTTCCCTACTTCGCCGACTACCTCAATACGCTGGTGGAATAAGGTCACTATTCGTCGCGAGCCAAGTCACCGGCTGCCCGACGAAGAAGCTCCGTGGCATTGCGGCCTGCGCCGAGTTGCGCCTGTGCTTCTTCATTGGAGCTGGCAGCAAAGCCGCCCATCGGCGCCAGATTCAGGCTCTCAGCAATCTGTAGGCGCGAATAGCCCAGCTCATCCCAGAACAGCGCTGCTTGCTCAGCGAGTGCTCGAGCCGGTGTCGCCACCGGGACGCCCGTGTGCTCTTCTCGCTCCGTGACCGTCACTGGCACAATACCCAGCTCCAGGGACATATCGGCACCGACCACGGCAGCCGCAAAATCCAGTTGCTGCGTGGTGGTCAGTTCTTTGCGAGGTAGCCACACTCCGGCCGCACCGGAATCCGCCAAGGCCTGAACAGCCAGGCCATCGGGGCTCGACAGCGCGATGGTCACTTCGATTTCGTCGTCACGCAGCGGCCCCGTGACTTCGAGGAAGATCTCCGCGATCTCGCGGTGCCCCTGGGCGGGGAGATAACCCGCGTTGCCCATCAGCATGGACGGGGCCTTGATTTTGCCCTGTACGACTGCGCCGAGTGCGGGTTCTGCCAGAAGTACCTCGATGTCGCTGTCGAAACGCCGACGGACATCGGTGATGTGGGAAGCCAATCCCGCGGCTAGCGACTGCGCGAAGTATTTCACGGCGCCGCGGTCAACGGCGATGAGATGGCCTGCGGCATTTTCCACCGAAGCCGCCATCGTCCATGGGCCGAGAGCGGTCAGGCGAATCTTCTGCGGGGTGCGCCCCCACGCTTCCTCGCACGCGTCGATGTCGCGGTGGAGATAATCAGTGGCCAAGGCACTCGCGCGACCACGACGGTCGGTGACTTTCCAGGAGCGCGCTCCCCTGTCGACGACGAGGTCAGCCATGAGGGCGGCCGTGCGACCGACGGCATCGGCGCCGAATCCACGGGCAGGCAACGTCGGTAGCGTGACGTGACCTTCCAGGCATTCCCCAATGACAATCTCTGCCGCCTCGTGTGGATTGCGACCCGGCATCGGGCCAAGGCCGACAAAGGAGGTCACGACAAGTCCTCTTCACGGGCGGTCGAGACAATCGTGCCGGAGCCCAGCACGTAGTCGCCCGCAGTGTCAGTGTGGTACAAAACAGCGGCCTGACCAGGAGCGACACCACGAAGCGGATCGCTCAGGTGCAGCCGGAAGGCGCCACCGCGTCCGGTGACGTCATCGTCAGGTCCTGCCAGCACTTCAATACGGCAGTCGATGGGGCGACCGTGCGCACGCACCTGCACCTGCAGCTTGCCGGCCTCCGAGGCAGCGAGTACCTCATCCGGGTTGGCCAGCCAGATGGCACGGTCGGCCTCGAGCACGTTGACATTCAGGTCCGCAGCCGTGCCGATTGTCACCGTGCCGGTCTCTGCATCAATGCCGGTGACATAGCGCGGCTTGCCATCCGGCATCGGCCCCGCCAGGCCAATCCCCTTGCGCTGACCAATGGTGAAACCGTAGACACCGTCGTGCTCAGCGACGGTGTCGCCAGTTTCCTTATCCACAATGGTGCCCGGGCGACGGCCAATCTTCGCGCCCAGGAACGCCTTGGTATTGCCATCCGGGATGAAGCAGATGTCGTAAGAGTCCGGTTTGTTGGCAGTGCCTAGTCCCATCCCGCGGGCTTCTTCACGAATCTCTGGCTTCTCGGTGTTTCCTACCGGGAACATCGAGCGCTGCAGCTGCTCGCGATCCAGCACGCCCAGGACATAGGACTGGTCCTTCTTCGCATCGCGGCCACGGCGCAACAGGCCGTCGTCGCCAAGCAAAGCGTAATGCCCCGTGACCACCGCGTCGAAGCCGAGCGCCAGACCTCGTTCCAACAGGGCTGCGAACTTGATGCGTTCATTGCAGCGCAGGCATGGGTTCGGCGTCTCGCCGCGCTCGTAGGAGTCGTAGAAGTCATCCATGACCTCTTCTTTGAAGCGCTCGGAGAAATCCCAGACGTAGAAAGGAATGCCCAGCTCATCGCAGACGCGGCGGGCATCGCCGGAGTCCTCTAGCGAACAGCAGCCGCGGGATCCGGCGCGAACGGACTGAGGATCTTTCGACAGCGCCAAGTGCACGCCAACGACCTCGTGACCTGCGGCCAATGCACGCGCCGCAGCCACGGAAGAATCCACACCACCGCTCATTGCTGCAAGAACTCGCATTGCGTTGCAACCTTTCCCCTCTAGATTTTGTGCACGTGTCACCGTACCACCACGGGGCAAAAACTAAGCCATGCCCGCACGCCGCGCCCGCTCGACCGTTTCCGGCAGCGCCGAAATGACGGCGTCGACATCCGCCTGCGTCGAGGTGTACCCCAGCGTAAAACGAATCGACGACCGCGCTTCCGGCTCCGAAACGCCCATCGCCATCAGCACGTGCGAGGGACGGTTAACGCCCGCGCTACATGCCGATCCCGTAGAGCAGTCAATTCCCGCCGCATCGAACAGCATGATCAAACTATCGGCCTCCGCGCCCGGGAAGCTGGCGTAGACATGCCCCGGCAAAGCGAGCTCGCTGGTGTGGATAATCGCACCGTCGATGTGCGCGATTGCCCTGATGAGCTGCTGCGTCAGACCGCGGATTCGCTCATTGTCCGCCGCCATCGCGTCCACCGCCGCGCGCAGTCCCGCCGCCATGCCCGCCGCCGATGCCACGTCCTGCGTGCCCGAACGCAGTCCGCGTTCCTGCCCGCCGCCGTTGTTATGCGGGGTAAGTTTCGCTTCACGACGAACAAGCAGCGCCCCAATCCCACGGGGACCGCCGAACTTGTGCGCGGAGATGGCCATTGTAGAGGCGCCACTTGCGTGGAAATCAATTGGCAGATGTCCGGCTGCCTGCACAGCATCGATATGGAAAGGCACGCGAGCCTCCTTCGCCCGCTTGCCAATCTCCTCCACCGGCTGGATGGTGCCGGTCTCATTGTTCGCCCACATGCACGTCACCAGCGCGGTGTTCTGCCGACTAATCTCCGGGAACTGCACCATGTCAACGCGACCATCAGCACCTACAGGAGCCTCAACAATCTTGGCCCAGTGTTCCTTTTCCAGATGGTGACATGTCTTCAACACTGCATCGTGCTCGATTGGTGGAACCACAATGTCCGAGCCAGAGGCCTTGAAGTACAGGCCTGAAATCGCTAGATTGTCGGCCTCAGTTCCACCGGAAGTAAGAACTACTTCGATGGGATCGGCACCGAGCAGCTCTGCAATTTCTTCTCGGGACTCTTCCAGAACCTTTTTCGCAATGCGTGCGGTGGCGTACTGCCCCGAGGGGTTGGCCAGACCTAGGTTCTCGACCATTGCCGTGCGCGCTTCTGGGCGCAATGGTGTAGTCGCGGCATGATCCACAAAGTGACGGGTCTTCGCAGCAGACTTCATTTCACTCTTCTCGTCCGGAGCGGCAACGATGTGGTCATTAAGCATGCAGGCAGTATAACGCTGCGTGCGCCTTATGCTCACTATCCGCCATAGTTAAACCTCACTGTCTGCACGAACAGATGAGTAGGACCAAAAAAAATGCTCGGAGCGGGAACAGACAGGAAATCTGTGCCCACCCCGAGCGGGTAGTTGCTAGCCGAGTTGACTCTCGGCCAGCAGCCTTACGCAACTAGCAGCCTTAAGGCAAGTGCGTATTACTTCAGGTTCTCGATAGCCTGCGGGACAACGTCGAACAGGTCACCGACGACACCGAAGTCAGCAATCTCGAACAGCGGAGCCTCTTCGTCCTTGTTGACCACAACGATGGTCTTGGAGGTCTGCATACCTGCCTTGTGCTGGATAGCACCGGAAATACCCAGAGCAACGTAGAGGTCCGGGGAAACGGTCTTACCGGTCTGGCCAACCTGGAACTGCCCCGGGTAGTAGCCAGCGTCAACAGCAGCACGGGAAGCACCAACAGCTGCGCCGAGAACGTCTGCCAGCGGCTCAACAACGTTCTTGAAGCCATCCTCGGATGCGACACCGCGGCCACCGGAAACAACCAGCTTAGCCTCGGTCAGCTCCGGACGGTCGCCGCCCTCAGCCGGTGCGAAGGAAACAATCTCGACAGCGTTGTTGCCGATCTCTGGGAATGCAATCTCGGTAACGTCAGCGGAACCGGACTTCTCCTCCGGGTCAACGGAGCCCGGACGCAGAGCGTAGACCGGGGATGCGCCGTAGCCGACACCGTCGACGATGTACTCGCCACCGAAGATGGAGTACTTAACGGAAGCGTCATCGTTGATAGCAACAACGTCGGACAGCAGACCGGAACCGGTCAGCGCAGCGACGCGGCCAGCGATTTCCTTGCCGGTTGCGGAAGCGGAAACCAGCACCGGAACCTCACGCTCGGAGGCCAGGCCGACGAGAACGTCAACCTCAGGGGTGATCAGGTACTTGTCGGCATCGTCGGACTCAGCAGCGAGAATCTCGCCAGCGCCGTAGGAGGCCAGGGTGTCTGCGAAGCCAGCAGCGGTACCCGGGGTACCCACGACAACTGCGGCCGGGGTGCCGAATGCGGAAGCAGCGGTCAGCAGTTCAGCGGTGGTGTTCTTCAGCTCGCCATTTGCGTGCTCGACGAGAACGAGGACGTCGGTCATAGTGATCTTTCTCCTACTTGTATCTCTATTTGTCTTCTATTCGCGTCAAGCGCCTTAGATGAACTTCTGGGCCTTGAGGTACTCGGCCAGCTTGGCGCCGCCGTCTCCCTCATCGTTAATGCGCTCACCAGCGGTCTTAGCCGGCTTCGGAGTGGAGCCAGTGACACCGGTAGCAGCGTTTTCGAGACCAACCTGCTCTGCCTCAGCAGCAACATCGTCCAGAGTCAGCTCGGTGACCGGCTTCTTCTTAGCGGCCATGATGCCCTTGAAGGATGCGAAGCGCGGGCTATTAGCCTTCTCAGTGACGGAAACGACTGCCGGCAGGGATGCCTTGAGCTGGTAGATGCCGTCTTCGACCTCGCGCTCACCGGTGATGGAGTCACCGTCGATAGCGACGGAACGCAGGTGAGTCAGAACCGGAAGGTCGCGGTAGACACCGAGGATAGCCGGGACGGAAGCGGTGCCACCGTCGGTGGAGGCGTTACCGGTGACGATGAGGTCAACATCTTCGAGGGTGTCAATGACGTTGGACAGAGCCCATGCGGTCTGAACAGCGTCGGAACCTTCAAGTGCGTCGTCCGAAAGAATGACGGCGTCGTCTGCACCCATGGACAGAGCCTTGCGCAGTGCCTCGATGGCACGATCCGGGCCAACAGTTGCGACGGTAACGTTTCCGCCGTGCTCTTCCTTCAGCTGCAGGGCAGCCTCAACAGCGTTCTCATTAATTTCGTCGAGAACTGCGTCTGCAGACTCACGATCGAGGACAAACTTGTCATCGGTGAGCTTACGCTCGGACCAGGTGTCCGGAACCTGCTTGACCAGAACCACGATGTTCGGCATTTTTCTGTCGTCCTTACTGGTTGATTACTGGTGAACGTTTATCTGACCTTACTTCGCAAGCCGCCTCACAATAAAGTGAACCAGACCACGCTCTAGGTCGTCTGTGTTGAAGATAACAGAACCTATCGCCAATGCGAAGGTGATCCAGATAACAATGTCGTTATTTTTTTAAATTTTTTTCTACACCACGAGCACAGCCCGCCCGCCAACATGCTATTTCCGCATGTCAGACGTTAATAGTACGCAATCAACTGCAGCTATCTCCGCAGTATTCGCCGACAGCAAACACCGATCCCCAACGGGCTACCCCCACCAGTTTTCCGTCGTAAAGCGGTCCTCAACCGATCTCCCGGGGCTGACAGATAAACGCCGTCGCGCTCCGTCCGATGCGCGTGACAACCACCGCCAATGCCCTGGAGCCCTTAAGCTTCCACTGCTTGCGCAACGCGTCGGGGTTGGCGTCTACCCCGCGCACGAGAATCTCCACCGATCCGCAATCCAACGCTGCCAGTGCCTTGCGAACCTGCTTCAACCCCACTTGCTCAATAACTTCGAACCCGGCAATCCCCTGCGGCAAAACATCGCCACTGACGTGCGCAATCCGCTCATCGAGCTGCCAGAGCCCATGCGCCGCCGCAAAATGCCGCACCAGCCCGGCGCGCACAATCGCCCCATCCGGATCAATGATGTACCGGCCGGCAGCGCGCACATCGGCGTCGTCAGGCATGGTGTCGTCGTAGGTCTGCACGTCCACCGCCGACAACTCTAACGGCCTGTGCTTATCGACGGTCTGGATAACCATCGCCGATCGCGTTACGGATTGCCCATCGGTAACTCCGGCCAGCCCCGGCGTATATAGACATGCCTCCTTGACCGCACCGTCCACCGAAGTGACAGCCACTTCCCCGCTCCACTCGCTGAAGTCGAGGCCTGGCGCGCATTTGATAGCTAGTTCTTTGTCGGGCCAGGCGGCTATGAGCGCCGGCAGCGATGGGAGCAAGTCCTCCGGGTTGGTGATCCTACGCCCACCGGAGCGGCGGGCAGGGTCAGCGACAATGACGGGTGCGTCAAAGGCCGGTTGCAAAGCATCGGCCTGCGCGAAGATGTTCTTGCCGACGTTATGCCGCGCCGTGGCCAGCCGTGCAAGGTCGAGATCAGACCCGACGACGGTCAGGCCCTCGTGGTCAATTGCTGCCACTTCAGTACCAATGGAGCAGGTCACATCGGCCACTGCTTCGACACCGAGATGCGCAAGCCGACGGGCGCGAGCCAGCGCGACGACAAAGGGCGTGGCCTGTTGCGCTGCTTCGGAAGAGAAGATCCAGTCCCCTGGCAGTTTGCTGACCGCCGAACGCCGAGCTGCCGCGACTTCAATGACCGCGCGACCAAACTCGCCACAGTGTTGGCGTAGATGCGCGGAGTCTGCAATCAGAGACTTTTTAGTGAGCGCGAGCTGGTCGGCCTCATCTAGCCACTCCGGATGAGCAGCAACAGCGGCCACCTCTGCAGCGGACAGGGACACTCGTTATCTCCTTCCAACTAGGGATCAGCCGGTTAACGGGGGTTGAGTAGTCGTCTAACGGTTCATACCTTTGCGCAAATGCCCCATGTGGGTGGCAACGGCAAAGTACTCATCCATAAAAGGTTCCCCGAGGAAGTCACTACTGGTGCGTCGCACCGGAGTGTTTCTGGCCGCCTCGAGAGCCTCCGCCACAGTACTGACACCGTCCAAGCGAGTCAGTTGCGACCAGGTCGGAGGCATGAGGCCAAGTAGCCCACGGCGCCATCCATCCAAAATCGTAGTCGGTCGGAACCAACCTGAAGATGATGCCTCAGAGGTGTCACCGTCGGCCCTTTGACCGTCGGGAAGCGCGGCGAGGAAGAAATAGGTGTCGTAGCGAATGGGGTTGGATTCGGGTGTCACCCAGTTAGCCCAAGGACTGACGAGTTCGGCATCGAGCGCCAGATTTTCATTGCTAAGGAAATCCGTCAATGACAACTCGTGGGCTTCCAACTGTCGTCGCTGACGGTGGAAGCGGTGACCATCTGCGACAATCTCACCGCCAGCATCGCGAACCAACAGAGTGCCTGTTTCCTCAAAGGTCTCACGCACGGCCGCGCAGGTGAGCGCGTGCGCCCGCGCGCAGTCGACGTTAAAAGCCTGCGCGATCCGCGACTCAGGGTCGGCTTCCGACGGCTCGGTCACGGCCATGACCTCATTCGCGACAGCGGGGAAATCACGCTGGTCTACTCCACCGCCGGGGAACACGGTCATGTTGGCCGCAAAGCGCATTGAGGATACGCGTTCTTGAACGTAGACCTCGAGCCCGCAGTGGGTGTCGCGGAGCAGCAACACAGTCGCAGCCAGTTTCGGCGACGCGGGTGTATTCGGGGTTTCAGGTGTCGGAACCGCCATGAGCGTCTACTTCTTCCGGTGCTTTCCAGCAGGCCGTGCCCGGCGCGCAAAGTAGCGATCATCGATGCGATCGACGACGATTTCCTGGTGGAAAGCCTTGGTCAGGTTCTCACTGGTCAGGACGTCGTCAATAAGCCCCTGTGCGATGACATTGCCTTCGTCGAGGAGCATCGCATGGGTGAAGCCGTACGGAATTTCTTCCGGGTGGTGCGTAATCATCACCATCGCCGGCGCATCCGGGTCGAGTGCGAGTTCGCCTAAGTAACCGACGAGGTCCTCGCGACCGCCGAGGTCGAGTCCGGCTCCCGGCTCGTCGAGAAGCAGCAATTCGGGGTTGACCATCATGGCTCGTGCGATGAGTACGCGCTTGCGCTCTCCCTCACTGAGAGTGCCCCAGGTGCGGTCTGCAAGATGCTCAGCACCCATGCGCTCGAGAATCTCGGAGAGCTGTTCGAAATCCATCTCTTCATAGGTCTCACGCCAGCGCCCCAGGACGGAGTAACTGGCGGAAATAACAAGGTCCGCGACCTTTTCGTCATTGGGAATGCGGTGAGCAATCGACGATGATGTCAAACCAATCATGGTGCGCAGATCACGCATGTCGGTGCGCCCAATCTGCTCGCCCATCACATGGGCCACCCCTGAAGACGGGAACTCCTCCGCTGCAGCAATGCGCATTAAAGAAGTCTTGCCTGCGCCGTTCGGCCCCATGATGACCCAGCGCTCATCAAGTTCTACTTGCCAATCCACCGGCCCGACCAGCGTACGGCCACCACGGATGAGGTTTACGTCGCGAAAGTCGAGTAGCAAATCTTCGTTAAAGTCTTCTTCCAATTCAGCCACACATCCATGGTGCCCTAACTTTGCCCAAATGTGCGCTTGGACATTCTCATCTATCCTCGGTAGAGAGCAAATCGAGTTCACTCGAGATGGTTTTGCTTCGATTTTCACCTAGCTCGCCGACAATTAGGAGAACGTCTTTTATGACTGGTCGAATCGGTATTGATGACATCCGTCCTCAAATCAACGGTGGTGCAACTCCATCGAAGGCCGTAGTGGGTGAAGTCGTCCCAACCTTTGCCGTCATTTGGCGAGAAGGCCATGACGCGATGAACGCCACGCTCAACGTCAAGGGGCCGAAGGAATCAGCTTTTGCTTCCCGCTCACAGCGCATTCCAATGCACTTTTCTGACCATGATCCAAATCAGGTCAACGCCACCTTCGTCCCAGACGTTCCCGGGCTGTGGACCATTCGCATTGATGCCTGGTCCGACCCGATGGCAACGTGGCGCAACGCTATCACCAAGAAGTTCGAGGCGGGTCAGAGCGAAGCTGAACTCGCTAATGATCTAGAAATTGGCGCCGCTCTCTTCGACCGCGCCGCCGCTGGTGCCGCTGCTATCCACCGCAACCACCTACGCTCCATCGCCGCAGGTCTGCGCGGCGACGGCGATCTTCGCGCCCGCATTGCAGCCGCGCTTTCCGACGAGACCCGCGCCATTTTGCAGGCGCACCCGGTGCGCGACCTTTTGACCCGCGGAAAGACCCGCAAGATCAAGGTTGACCGCCGCGAAGCCCTGTACTCCTCTTGGTATGAGTTCTTCCCTCGTTCCAACGGTGGTTACGGCGAAAATGGCGAGCTGCTGCACGGCACATTCAAGACTGCGGTTGCACAGCTTGATCGCGCTCAGCGCATGGGCTTCGACACGGTCTATCTGCCCCCGATTCACCCAATCGGTGAAATCAATCGCAAGGGTCGCAACAACACCCTGACCCCGGAACCGGGCGATGTCGGATCTCCGTGGGCTATCGGCTCCGCAGAAGGTGGCCACGACGCCATCCACCCGAGCCTCGGTGACGAAAAGGACTTCAAGGAATTCATCAAGGCTGCTAAGGAGCGCGACCTCGAGGTCGCTATCGACCTAGCGCTCCAGTGTGCACCGGACCACCCCTGGGCTAAGGCTCACCCGGAGTGGTTCACCGTGCTGCCGGACGGCACCATTGCCTACGCCGAGAATCCGCCGAAGAAGTACCAGGACATCTACCCGCTGAATTTCGACAACGATGCCAAGGGCCTGTACGCAGAGGTTCTGCGTGTAGTGAAGTTTTGGGTCAAGCGTGGAGTCAAGGTCTTCCGCGTGGATAACCCCCACACCAAGCCGGGCAACTTCTGGGAATGGCTGATTGAAACCGTTCACGAAACCAACCCGGAGGTCATCTTCCTCGCCGAGGCCTTCACCGCCCCGGCCCGCCTCTACGGCCTGGCCAAGGCTGGCTTCACTCAGTCCTACATCTACTTCCCGTGGAAGACTACGAAGGAAGAGCTGACCGAATTCGGCGAGGAGATTACCCGCCATGCGGACATCGCTCGCCCATCCCTATGGGTCAATACCCCAGATATTCTGCATGACTTCCTGGTCAAGGGCGGCCGTGGCGCCTTCGCCATCCGCGCCGCGCTGGCTTCCACCCTATCTCCGCTGTGGGGCATGTACTCCGGCTTCGAGCTGTTTGAAAACGTTCCGGTCAAGGAGGGCTCCGAGGAGTACCTCGACAGCGAGAAGTACCAGCTCCGCAGCCGCGATTACGACCAGGCACTGGCCACCGGCAACTCGCTGGAGCCGTTCATTGCCACGCTGAACAAGATTCGCCGCGAGCACCCTGCTCTGCAGCAGCTGCGCAACCTGCACTTCCACGACATCGACAATGACAACCTGCTGGCTTACTCGAAGCTCGATCCGGTCACCGGCGATGCCATCCTCGTTGTTCTCAACCTCGATCCGTGGAATGCCCAGGAAGCTACCGTGCACCTCGACATGGATTGCATCGGGCTCCGCAACCACGACCGCATGGATGTCACTGACCTGATTACCGGCAACCAGTTCAACTGGGGCAAGGACAACTACGTCCGCCTGGCACCGTGGGAAAACGTTGCGCACATCATCAAGCTGCCGGAAATCGATGTCAAGCTCCGCCACAAGTTGGCTTGGCGCGACGTCCCCGACTACGAGGGCTAGAACGCTTGCTGGGAACTTTCGGGGTTAGTGGGCCGCTGACCTGACCACTGTCGCAACGATTCGTCGTTAGGCTGGCGGGTGAGTTAGCAGCCCACTGTCCCCTACCTCCCTCTATTTCTTTAAAACTTAACTCAACAACTTCACATTCACCTACCTAGAAACGCTTCGGAAGGACCTTCCATGGGAGCCCACACAGATCCCCGCCTCGCAATTGATTCCGGCGATATGGATCGCCTGCGCTACTGCACCCATCACGATCCGCACAGCATCTACGGCGCACACGTCGTGGACGGTGACACGGTTATTCGCACGAGGGTCTTCGGCGCTCAGGCAGTTACTGTCGTCAGCACGCGCGGCGAGTTTGAAGCGGAGAACCTGGGCGACGGTTTCTTCACCGCCCTCGTCCCCGGCGGCGATGACTTCGACTACCGTCTGCGCATTACGTGGGACTCCGGCGAGACCGTAGAGCGTGCCGACGGCTACCGTTTCCTCCCCACTATCGGCGCTGGTGACCTACACCTAATCGGCGAGGGACGTCATGAGGAACTGTGGAAGGTTCTCGGTGCTCACCTTCGCAGTTACGACACAGAGCTGGGTACGGTCGAAGGCACCTCGTTTACGGTCTGGGCTCCGAACGCACGCGGCGTCGCCGTGGTCGGTGACTTCTGTATGTGGAACGGCGCGCAGTACCCAATGCGCTCTATGGGTGGCGCAGGTATCTGGGAGCTGTTCATCCCGGGTGTGGGTGAGGGCGAAGTCTACAAGTTCGCCATCACGACACCGGAGGGACAGCGTCGCGATAAGGCCGACCCGATGGCGCGTGCTGCTGAGCTCCCACCGGCTACCGGGTCGATTGTTGCGACCTCCGACTACGCCTGGAGCGACCAAGCGTGGATGGAAAAGCGCGCCAACACAGACTGGACCGAAGAGCCCATCTCTATCTACGAGGTCCACTTGGGTTCCTGGAAGCAGGGCCTGAGCTACGAGGTTATGGCGGAGAAGCTGGTGCGTTACGTGGTCGACATGGGCTACACCCATGTGGAGTTCATGCCAGTATGTGAGCACCCGTTCACCGGTTCCTGGGGTTATCAGGTTTCCGGCTACTACGCTCCGACCAGCCGCTTCGGCACCCCAGATCAGTTCCGCGGTCTAGTTGATGCCTTCCACGCCGCTGGCATCGGTGTCATCATGGACTGGGTTCCGGGGCACTTCCCGAAGGACGAGTTCGCACTTGCCCGCTTCGATGGCACGGCTTGCTACGAGCACCCGGACTGGCGCCGCGGCGAGCAGCGCGACTGGGGCACCTACGTTTTCGACTTCGGCCGCAACGAGGTACGCAACTTCCTCTACGCCAACGCACTGTACTGGGCAGAAGAGTTCCACATCGACGGTCTGCGCGTCGACGCAGTGGCTTCCATGCTGTACCTGGACTACTCCCGCAATGAAGGCGAGTGGCTGCCGAACCAGTACGGTGGCCGTGAAAACCTCGATGCTGTTCAGTTCCTGCAGGAATTCAACGCCACGGTACACAAGCACAACCCGGGCTTCCTCACCGTGGCCGAAGAATCTACTTCTTGGCCGGGTGTGACCGCACCTACCGAGCACGGTGGCTTGGGCTTCTCTATGAAGTGGAACATGGGCTGGATGAATGACACGCTGGAGTACTTCAGCAAGGAGCCGATTTACCGCTCCTACCACCACCATGAGCTCACCTTCGCTATGGTCTACGCCTACTCGGAAGAGTTCATTCTGCCGATTAGCCACGACGAGGTCGTGCACGGCAAGGGCTCGCTGTGGGAGCGCATGCCGGGCGGCGATTGGGATAAGGCCGCAGGCCTACGTACTTTCCTGACCTTCATGTGGGCGCACCCGGGCAAGCAGCTTCTATTCCAGGGTCAGGATCTTGGCCAGAACCACGAGTGGAACCACGATGAGTCCGTGGCTTGGGACAACCTCGAAGGTTGGAGCGGCGAATTCCACCGCGGCATTCAGCTGCTGGTTAAGGACATCAACGCCATCTACAAGGAAAACCCAGCGTTCTACACCCAGGATGACCGCCCAGAGGGCTTCCAGTGGATTAACGCGGATGATTCCACAAACAATGTTGTGTCCTTTGTCCGTTACGGCACCGATGACTCGGTCGTCGCCTGCGTCTATAACCTGTCGGGAACCACGCAGGAAATCTACAAGATTGGCGTACCGCGCGGTGGCCAATGGACGGAGATTCTGAACACAAACGCATCGCGTTACGAGGGCTCCGGCTACGGTGAAAACGGTACTGTGACCGCGGTCGAGCACGGTTGGAACGGCCAGGCTCACTCGATTGATTTGGTGCTGCCGGCCAACACCGCCGTTTGGCTGAAGTGGCAGGGCTAGTCCCGAATCCAGCCAAACAAAAGACAATCACATAGGAATTGCCCGTGCTGCACGGTTTTCAGTGATCTGAGTTTCGGCCTGAAAACCTGACACACGGGCAATTTTGTTTTGGGGAGCGTATCCAGGTTTTATCCTCGGAACGGATTGAACCAGTCAGGTTCCAAAGATTCGTTGTAATTCGCAGAATCTGAATCATCGGTGTACGCGGATCCATCCATGCTGTCGGTTCCGATGCGATCCGGAATGCCGTCGCCATCCTCATCCGCGCTCCACGTCGCAGCCTGCTTGGCAGTCAGTGGCTTGCCATCCTTACCAAGGCGATTGTAATCCGGCAGAAGCGGGGCTATTTGGGAACCCAGCTGGCCGAGCAGGCCGTCGGTAAGCTCATTGAGCGGCACCTCATCAAAGCGCGTCGTAATGGCGTAAGCGATGGGTCCGGCTGCGGTGTACAAAATACCGTGGTCATTAACGCCCTCGGCAGTGTCACCGGTCTTCTGGACTGCGGAGCCGACGTACATCACAAACTTCTGCGAACCACCGTAAGTGAGGTAGGTCAATGCAGTTTGTGCCGTGTCCTTGGTAATGAAGTTGTGCTTTGAGGTGCCATCGGCCACTTCCTGGAGACGTGCCATGAACAGCGCAGCTTGAGAGGGAGTAAACCAGGACCGATCACCGCTGGGATTGGGGATGTTGAACTTGTTGCCCAGGTGGTAGCGCTTGTCATCAACACCGGCTTCCTTGATGGTTTTGTTGACCTCGTCGAAACCAGCGACAGCGTCAATCAACCCATTCGCCGCGGTGTTGTCCGAATACCGCATCACGTACTGCAACAGCCCGTCGAGCGTGTATTGGCCAGGGCCAATCACGCTTCCGCCAACACCATTGTCCCAATCGACCGTCACCGTCTTGTCTAGGTCATCGCCGAATTTCTTCAGCGCAGTAACCACTAACGGAGCCTTGATGGTCGATGCGGAGTACTCCTTCGTATCCTCGCCTACCGACGCCGTGAGCCCTTTGTATGGACCGTCAATGACACGCAAATAGACACCTAAATCAATGCCATAGTTGTCGGAGAAACTCTTAGCCGCAGTATCGAGGACGTCCTGTGCATCAGACCAGGTGACTTCCTCGGAAGCATCCCAACCGTTATCTGGAGCATTAGGTTTTGTGGTAGCAGTGGTGGCCTTGGACCCGGTGGTGCTTGGGACATCGATGGTGCACCCCGCCAACAGAGTCGAGGCCGAAAGCGCAACAATGACCGAGGCGGAAGTAGCGCGAAGGGCTTTGGGGCGAAGTCGCATGCAAAACTCCTGGCTGCAGAAAACTGAAGACCAAAGGCACCTAGCGCAGTATGAACTGTCTGAGGTGAACAGGTGGATGAGATGCAGTGGTAACTGCTGTAAACCACTGAGAACTGTTGGAAGATTACCACCTTCCGAAAAATCTCGTTGCACTGGGGCGCAGCTTTTGTGCAACAATGGATTAAATATAGACATGATTAAAAGAATCAATGTCCAACGGTGCACCCAGGCAGTTGAGCTGCACATTTGATGCTTAATGCTTCAACGATGCCTCGTCCGAGACCGCTGCTAGAAATAGCGCACGGCACCGAAAATCGGAGGAAGTGAATCGCAATGAAGGAAAAGGTACATCGCTTGATGGACCGCATGCAGATTCGCCATGCCCATATGCGCAACACCTGGTATGGGCCGGTACTCTCCCCGGTTCTTCTCGTCGCAGGCTTCGTATTGCTCATTGTTGGCATTATCATTTTGCCAACTCCTGCTCCCGGATGGCTCTGCATCTTTGTTGCACTGGGAATTCTCTCGTTGGTGCATCCGCCGACACGTCGCCTGAACATCTGGTTGGCAGCAAAATTGGACGCCTTTTACGCCTGGTATGCGGAGCGTCATGTGGCAATGAAAGCAACACTTTTCCTGTTGCTAATGGCGTTTATGGCCGCTGTAATGGGCAGCGTCTACTACTTCATGGCTCCGGATGACTGGCCATACACCGACGCTTCAAGCTAGGAGCCTGAGCGCTTTCCAGGCTCCTAGTACAGTGCCCCTAGTCCAGTACTCCTAGTACAGTGCGCTAGCCATCCTCCGGCGTGCATCCAATGCCACTGGATCTGCGGTATCGAATAGCACAAGCAGCTCTAGTAGACGCGACTTGATGGCCTCACGGTCATCGCCAAACACCTGCGGGAGCAACTTCAACAAACGATCGAGCGCCTTCGCTGGATCGTCGACAAGCATCGTGACATCCGCGGCATCGAGGGCGAGCGCGACGTCCTTCGGCGCAGCGTCGGCCTTTGCAATTGGATCTGCGCTGCGATCGATTTTGGCAGCGCGGGCGAAGAAGGACACATTCGCGTGAGCGCGCTTCAGCCCCTGATTTGCGGGCTCGGACTGCAGCATAGCGTCATACAGCTCCAACGCTCCGTCGAAATCGCCCTCCTCGAGCAACTCTTCAGCCTGCTCCAAACGCGGGTCATCGGTGGGTACGGGATTGCCGAAGAAGTCAGTCGGCTCCGGAGCCTCCGGCCCGCTGCCCTCCCCAGCCATACGAGTTCCCGCCGGCAACCCCTTGAGACGACCCCGAGTGGCCTCCATAACCTGCGCCAGCCACTGCTCCAGCCAATCCCTGGTTTTCTCGCCGACAAACATGCCAATGGGACTGCCCATAGCCACAGCCGTGACTGTCGGCACTGCCTGCACACCGAATGCCTGGGCCAGCTGCGGATGCTCCTCAGCATCTGCCCACGCCAGGATCCAGTTCAAATTAGCCTCACGGGCCATGCCTTCTAGCTCAGCCCGAAGACGCAACGAATCAGCTGCTCCAGCCATGCCGATCAAGACAATAACCGGGACCTGCTCCGAGCGCAGAACGACTTCTGCCTCAAGGGTCTGCGGGACAATCTCAACTACAGGAGGAAGCCCATTTCCCTGATCACTGGTTGCCCGCTCGATCTCCTCTCGGCGCTTACGTTCGGCTTCGGCGCGCTGGTGGAGCTGCTCCAAATCAACCGTGCCGGGTGGTGGCGGCGGAGTCGAGCACTCGCGGTGACCGTGTGCTCCATGCGAGTGACCATGAGAATGGCCATGTGCGTGACCATGTCCAGCTGGCATCGTCAAAGGGGTTCCTCTCCAGTGTCGTCGTAAAGCCTATGTAAAGACCTATGTAGAGCCTACGTGTCCAATCCGAACAAGAGACTAGTCGGTGGCTTTCAGCGCATCCTCGACCGCATCCACTTTCGCACGCAGCTGCCCGGTATATCCGTTGCGAATGTCCGCTTTGATGACCAGAGAAGTACGCGGACTGACACGGCTGACTGCTTCCGTGGCTCGCTTAATGACATCCATCACCTCATCCCATTCGCCTTCAACAAGGGTGAACATGGCATTGGTCTCGTTGGGCAGGCCAGATTCGCGCACAACACGCACGGCTTCAGCAACAGCCTCAGCCATTCCCTGCTCAGGATCGGAGAAAGTGGGGGCAACAGAAAATGCGACAATCATGGCGCCGATAATAGCGAGTACCCTGGGAACTATGAGTGAGACACAGATTCCCGTTCCCCATAAGTACGTAGTCGCTGTTGATCACGTCGGCGTCGCAGTCCCGGATTTTGATGCCGCTATTGAGTGGTACCGCGCAAACCTTGGTTTCATCAACTACCACGATGAAGTCAATGAAGAGCAGGGTGTCCACGAGGCCATGGTCGGCCCGGCTGACAAGGTTGAAGGTGGCACTCTCGTTCAGATTCTCGCGCCACTGAATGACCAGTCCACGATTGCAAAGTACCTGGACAAGAAGGGTCCAGGAATCCAGCAGTACGCAGTTCGTGTCACTGATCTGGAGGCGCTGATGGCGCACCTGAAGGAGCAGGGCACCCGGGTGCTGTATCCGGAGCCGAAGATCGGTACCGCAGGTTCGCGCATCAACTTCATCCACCCGAAGGATGCCGGTGGCGTCCTGCTGGAGCTCGTTGAGCCGGCTAAGTAAATCTATCCCCAGCGGCGCGTGATAGTGCGGTGAGCTCTGTTGCGCCAGCAGTTAGTGTGCCAATGGCGCCGGTCATCGGCGCCTGCACCATAATCCTGCGGCCAAGCTACGATGTGCGAGGTCCCGGGCATGATTTCCTGGTCGCACCCTGGACAGCGATAAACCTTGTTCGACTGTCCAGCGCTGATGTTACGCACCGCAAAGTCCACGTCCTGCCAACCGGCAGGCCCAGATTCAGTGCGGGTGTTTTGGAAAGAACTGCCAAATGTGGGCAGGCTGCCGCGATTCTGGCCGTGGTTATTACGCCCGCCGCGTTGGTTGCCTCGTTGATTACCGCGCCGCTTGTGGTTTCGCCTAGGCATGGCTAGAACAACCGCAATTCATTGGACTCCAGGCCACGCAGGGCGTCGTAATCCACGGTCACACAGCGAATCCCACGATCCTCTGCCAGAGTCTTGGCCTGTGGCTTAATCTCCTGGGCAGCAAAAATCCCTTCCACCGGTGCCAGCAGCTCATCGCGGTTCAGCATCTCCAAGTAACGGGTTAGCTGCTCAACGCCATCGATACCGCCCCGACGCTTAACCTCGACTGCAACGGTGGCGCCGTTTTCATCGCGGCCAAGCAGGTCCACCGGTCCGATCGGGGTTGGGTATTCGCGCCTAATCAGGGTGTAGCCCTCGCCAAACGTTGTGAACTGATCTGCAAGCAGTTCCTGTAGATGCGCTTCTACCCCGTCCTTCTCCAGGCCAGGGTCCTCTCCCAGTTCGTACGTGCTATCAGCCAGCACCTTGCCGATAGTGATACGAAGTTGCTCGCCCTTCTTATTCTCAACGACCCAGAGCTTTTCACCAGTGTCTTCCCCCGACTCGTCGAGAATATCCTTCTCCGTCAGCGTGCACGGCGGTGTCATCCAGTTCAGAGGCTTATATGCACGGTCGTCGGCATGCACAGAAACTGACCCATCTGCTTTCACCAACAGCAAGCGCGGGGCATGAGGCAGATGGGCATTCAAGCGACCGACATAGTCAACAGTGCATTCAGCAATCACAAGGCGCATTCCCCTACCCTAACGTGACTGCCGCGCGGGAGAAAACAATACCCACTAGAGCCTTAGCAATAGCCTGTCGTAAGAGACTAGTACTGACTTCCCCGGCCACGGTTATAAGCCGAACGGAAACGTCGCTCAATATCTGTAGGAAACTCACGAGTCTGGCGTGACGACGGCTTCGACTCCACCCACGCCACCAGCGCAGTGTCCGAGGACGAGTCCACGGCAAACTCCCATTCGGTATTTTTCCCCGTTTTAATCCTGACTACCCGAAGCCCGGGCGCGAAAAAACCCGCCTCGATGTCAGTCGGATCTCGGCGATCCACAATAGTGACATCGTGACGGGCAAATTCGGCATCACAGCCAGGACGCAGCGAACGTAGCTTGTACATCTTCAACGTCGACTCTGAATAAACAATGACACCATGGCGCCAATGACTGCCATCACCTGCAGGAAGGCGACGAGCAATAACAGGAGTACCTTTTGCATGCAGGCTGGCGAAACGCCACAGGGCAAGGACCCCGCCGACGATCAACATCGCACCGATAATCATGAACATGATTGACATCATGGTTACGCTTGAAAACACTATCTGCCAGCCTCGCATCCGGGTGAATAGACGACGAACCTTGGTTCAAAAGCGCTTTAGAGGCTTTTTACAAACCCTACCCGATTGTTGCACTGACATGAAAAATAACTAAGAAAAACGGGGCGGGAAGCTGGCAAGATTTCTCTTGCGAGCTCCCCGCCCCGTTTAAAGAAGCAGGAAGAATACGGTCGTGCGACCGGATGTTCAGGCGAAAAGACTAGTTGGTGGAAGCGCGACGAGCCGCGCGGACCTCCGACTCAGCCTGTGCCTTTACTGCAGGGTCATCCGAAGTCAGGTTGGACTCGGCCTCGGAGAGGTTAACCTCGTCAGCCCAGATTGCCTTATCCGCGAGGATCGAAACCTTCGAGGTAGACACGGAAATGAACCCACCCTGTACCGAAGCGACAAGAACCTTGCCGTCTGCGGTCTTGATGGTCACCGTGCCGTTGTTGACCAGCTGGCCAAGCAACGGCTGGTGTCCGGGCAGCACGCCGATCTCACCCTCGGTGGTCTGGGCAGAGACCAAGGTGGCCTTGCCCTTCCAGAGCGGTCGCTCAACGGCAACCAGTTCAGCGGTGATTTCAGCCATGAGGATGCCCCTTACTTCTTCTGCATTTCAGCGTACTTCTTCTCGACATCGTCGAGGCCACCCAGGCCGTCGAAGGCCATCTCCGGGTAGTTGTCGAAGTCGCCCTTGCAGATGCGGTCGAAGGCAACGATGGTGTCCTTCAGCGGGACGTACGAACCAGGCAGACCCGTGAACTTCTCAGCAACGAAGAAGTTCTGACCCAAGAATCGCTGGATACGACGTGCACGCTGCACGGTCACCTTGTCCTCCTCAGACAGCTCGTCCATACCGAGGATGGCGATGATGTCCTGGAGTTCCTTGTTCTTCTGCAGGATGTTAATAACCTGCTGAGCAACGCGGTAGTGCTCCTCACCGACGATCGACGGCTCGAGGATACGAGAAGTCGAAGTCAGCGGGTTCACTGCCGGGTAAATACCCTTCGATGCAATCGAGCGGTCGAGCTCGGTGGTTGCATCGAGGTGGGCGAAGGTCGTTGCCGGAGCCGGGTCGGTGTAGTCATCGGCAGGCACGTAGACGGCCTGCAGAGAGGTAATCGAACGGCCCTTGGTGGACGTAATGCGCTCCTGCAGAACACCCATCTCGTCAGCCAGGGTCGGCTGGTAACCCACGGCGGAAGGCATACGACCCAGCAGGGTCGAAACCTCAGAACCGGCCTGGGTGAAACGGAAGATGTTGTCAATGAAGAGCAGCACGTCCTGGTGCTGAACATCGCGGAAGTACTCTGCCATGGTCAGACCCGACAGCGCGACGCGCATACGGACTCCCGGAGGCTCGTCCATCTGGCCGAAGACGAGGGCGGTGTCCTGGAGAACGCCCATCTCTTCCATTTCCAGGAAGAGGTCGGTGCCCTCACGGGTACGCTCACCAACACCGGCGAAGACCGAAGTACCGGAGAACTCGCGTGCAATACGAGTAATCATCTCCTGGATCAGAACGGTCTTACCGACACCGGCACCACCGAACAGACCAATCTTGCCGCCCTTAACGTACGGGGTCAGCAGGTCGATGACCTTAATACCGGTTTCCAGAATCTCGGTCTTGCCCTCGAGCTGGTCGAAGGCCGGCGGCTCACGGTGGATGCCCCACTGCTCACCATCGCGACCCAGGCCCGGCTCATCCAGGCAGTCGCCCATTGCGTTAAAGACGTGACCCTTGACGACGTCACCAACCGGAACCGAAATCGGCTTACCGGTGTCCTTGACCTCTGCACCGCGGACCAGGCCGTCGGTCGGAGCCATAGCAATGGTACGAACCATGTTGTCACCGAGGTGCTGTGCAGTCTCGAGGACAATGGTCTTGGCGACCGAAGGAAGGGTAACTTCCACGGTCAGCGCGTTGTAAAGTGCCGGCAGTTCGTTACGCGGGAACTCCACGTCGACGACGGCACCGATGACACGCACAACACGGCCCACAGCCGTGGTGGTGTTCTGCTCACTTAGAGCTGTGCTCATATCTAGTCACTTTCTCCGCTGTCGTCGAGCGCACCGGCGCCACCGACGATTTCTGTGATTTCCTGGGTAATCTGTGCCTGACGTGCCTGGTTAGCAACACGCGAGAGGTCCTTGACCAGCTCGGTAGCGTTGTCCGTCGCGGACTTCATAGCGTTACGACGGGCAGCGGACTCAGAGGCAGCGGCCTCGAGCATCACTGCGAACAGAGTGCGGGACACGTACTGCGGCAGAAGCTCTGCCAACAGGGTGTCTGCATCAGGCTCGAATTCATAGTCCGGCTTGAGGTCATCTGATCCATCGGACAGCATGTCCTCGCCTTGAGCAATCTCGACATCCTCGTACACAGGCTCAATCGGGAGCATCTGGTGTGCACGCGGAATCTGAGAAAGCATGGACACGAATTCCGTGTAGACAACGTGGACCTGGTCGAAGCCCTGAACGGCCTCGCCGTTGGTGCCACGCAGGCCTTCGCGGTACTTGGCAGTGCCCTCGGCCGTAGCGTTGAAACCATCAATGAGGTGACGACGCACGTCGTGGGTTGCGGCGTAGTCCGGATCCTGGGAGAAGCCCTCCCACGTACCGGCGAGCTCGACACCACGGAAGTCGTAGTAGTCGGTGCCCTTACGGCCAGTCACGTAGAGAACGACCTCATGCCCCTGCTCTTCCAGAGCGGTACGCAGTTCTGCAGCCTTCTTCAGGACGTTGTGGTTGTAGCCGCCACACATGCCGCGGTCACTGGTGACAACCAGGACTGCAACACGCTGGTTACCCTCACGCTTTACGAGCATCGGGTGATCCAACGACGAAGCCGATGCGAGACGTCCGATGACCTTCTCGATTTCGTCGGCGTACGGCTGGGAGTCTGCTACGCGACGCTGCGCCTTAGTAATGCGCGAGGTTGCGATAAGCTCCTGGGCCTTGGTGATCTTCTTGGTCGAGTTCACCGACTTGATTCGGGCTCGAAGTTCACGAAGATTCGCCATGTCCTATTCCCTCCCTTCAATTGCGAAAACGGTCATTGAGTAGCTCAACCTGCCTAGTTCTGGGCAGTCTTGCGGGAGACCGTAATCTGCTGCTTCTTGAGCTCGCCCTCGTCGAGTGCCTCGACCGGAGCCTCGGAAGCCAGCGGTGCGCCCTCAGAAGTCTGGAAGGACTTCTTGAAGTTAGCGGTAGCGGACTTCAGAGCAGCCTTGGACTCGTCAGAGAAGGCGACGCCGCCGTCAATCTGCTCGAAGACTGCAGGCTGAGTGTCCTGCAGGTGCTCAAGCAGCTCGGCCTCGAAGCGACGGACGTCCTCAACCGGGACATCGTCGAATTCGCCCTCACCAGCGAGGTAGATGGAGGTCATCTGGTACTCGACCGGCTGCGGGTGGTTTTCCTTCTGCTTCAGCAGCTCAACCAGACGCTGACCGCGCTCCAGCTGACGCTTGGAGGCATCGTCCAGGTCGGATGCGAACATTGCGAATGCTTCCAGGTCGCGGTAGGACGCGAGGTCCAGACGCAGGTTACCGGAAACCTTCTTCATGCCCTTGGTCTGTGCGGCACCACCAACACGGGAAACCGACACACCGACGTTAATAGCCGGACGGACACCCTGGTTGAACAGGTCGGACTCGAGGAAGACCTGGCCGTCGGTAATGGAAATGACGTTGGTCGGAATGAAGGCCGACACGTCGTTTGCCTTCGTCTCGATGATCGGCAGTGCGGTCAGCGAGCCTGCACCCATGTCGTCGGAGAGCTTCGCAGCACGCTCCAGCAGACGGGAGTGGAGGTAGAAGACGTCGCCCGGGTAAGCTTCGCGTCCCGGCGGGCGACGCAGCAGCAGCGAGATGGCACGGTATGCCTCTGCCTGCTTAGTCAGATCATCGTAAATGACCAGGACGTGCTTGCCCTGGTACATCCAGTGCTGACCCAGTGCGGCGCCTGCGAATGGTGCAAGCCACTTGAAGCCTGCGGCATCCGACGCCGGGGCAGCAACGATGGTGGTGTACTCGAGTGCGCCCTGCTCCTCGAGGGTCTGGCGCACACCAGCAATGGTGGAGCCCTTCTGACCGATAGCAACGTAGATGCATCGCACCTGCTTGCTCGGGTCACCGGACTCCCAGTTAGCCTTCTGGTTCAAAATGGTGTCCAGGCAGACCGCGGTCTTACCGGTCTTACGGTCACCAATGATCAGCTGACGCTGACCACGACCAATTGGGGTCATTGCGTCGATGGCCTTAATACCAGTAGCCATCGGCTCTTCAACCGGCTGACGCTGCAGCACGGTCGGTGCCTGCAGCTCGAGGACGCGGTCCTCTTCAGCCTCAATGTCACCCAGGCCGTCAATCGGCTGGCCCAGGGGGTTAATTACGCGACCGAGGAACTTGTCCCCGACCGGAATCGAAAGGACGTCACCCGTCCGCTTTACCTCGTCACCCTCTTTAAGCGACTCGAAGTTACCCAGCACCACAACGCCGACCTTGTCGGTGTCGAGGTTCTGAGCGACGCCAATAACGCCGCCCGGGAACTCCAGAAGCTCATTCGTCATGACCGACGGCATTCCCGAAACCTGGGCGATACCATCAGCTGCACTGATAACAACGCCAACCTCCTCGCGGGAGGCCTCCGGGGAGTAGCTCGAGGTGTAGTTCGCAATCGCGCTACGGATCTCGTCGGAGGAGATCGTCAGCTCCGCCATGTTCTTCCTGCTCTCGGTAATATTCTTCCAGTGATTAATCGTCTAAACCATCCGTCAGCCGAGGCCGACGCGCAGCTTCTCAAGCTTTGTTGAAAGGCTACCGTCGATGACCTCGTCGCCAACCCGGATGACCAGTCCACCGAGAATCGACTTATCGATCACGGTGTGGATGGACATCGCCTTGCCGTAGACTCGGCCGAGCTTGTCCGCCAGTGCTCGCTCTTGCTCGTCAGAGACGGCCGTGGCACTGGTCACGCGAGCGACGACGTGGTTCCGCAGGCCGGCGGCTAGCCGGGACAGGGAGTCAATGTCGTCCGCGGGGCGCTTGGATGGGCGGCCAACAGCCTGCAGTGCCAGGGTTTCGGTCACGGAAGTGACCTTGCCGTACAGCACAGAGGCGAGGAGCCCACGCTTGGCTTCGGGGGTTGCGGCCTTGTCGGCCAGCAGCTGTTCAAGCTGCGACTGCTCAGCCAGGATGTGTCCCAGTTGGAACAGCTCAGACTCAACGGTCTCAAGCTGTCCCTGGCCTTCAGCAGAGCGAAGGAGGGCTCGACGGCCCAGCTCTACCAAACCCTCACGCATTTCACGCGGGGTGGACCATACCTGCGCGGCAGCATCCACGACGAGGTTAAGAGTCGTCTCAGATACCTTGCCCGCGAACAGGCTCCGGACAAGGCCGGAACGCTGTTCCGCAGTCGCCGAGGTGTCGGCGACAGCGACACGCAGGCCGCGGTCGGAGTCCAGGACCTCGACGATGTCGAAAAGCTCGGAACCAGTCTGAGCAGCCTGAGCAACAGCGACATTGTCGCCACCGATAGCGGCGTCCAGTCGCTGGCTAAGGGCTGCCAGGGATTCGCGGCTTGCTGCGTGCATGTCGCCTACTTTCCGGCCGGGGCCACGGTGTCAAGGTTGGACAAGAAGTTGTCAATCGTCGACGAGTTACGAACGTCGTCGGAAAGCTGCTCGCCCAGAAGGCGCTCAGCGAGATTGATGGAGTTCTGGCCCATTTCCTTGCGCAGCTCTGCGACTACCTGCTCACGCTGGGCAGCGAGCTGCTTCTCACCGGACTCGATGATTCGTGCGCTCTCGTCATTAGCCTTGGTCGTAGCGTCTGCAATGATGCGCTGACCCTGTGCACGGGCTTCGTCGCGAATCTTTGCTGCTTCAGTACGGGCCTCTGCGAGCTGACTGTTGTACTTTTCCAGAGCGGCCTTGGCTTCAGCCTGTGCAGCTTCAGCGCGTTCAATGCCGCCCTCAATCCGGTCCTCCCGCTCGGTCAGGACCTCCTGGAACTTCGGAAGAACGAGCTTCCAGAAGAGAACCAGGATAACTACCAGCGGGACAACGGACCAGACGATGTCATAGGTCTTTGGCAGCAGCGGGTTAATGGACTCTCCCATCGGGAGGTCACCCGCCGCTAGCAAAAAGGTGAAATCTGTCATGGTTTACGTGTTCTCCGCTTGAAGGTCCGGACTTAGAAAACGAAGCCTGCGACCAGGCCGATCAGGGCGAGAGCCTCAGTGAAGGCGATACCCAGGAACATGGTGGTACGCAGCTGGCCGGCCATCTCAGGCTGGCGTGCCATACCCTCAACGGTCTTGCCGGCGACGATACCGATACCGAGGCCCGGGCCCAGGGTGGACAGACCGTAACCGATGGTCTTCAGGCCAGCGTTGGTGTCGACAGCCTGGACAGCGTCCTGGGCGGAGAGGATGACGTCGTTCATTATGAACCGTTCCCTTTCTTAAAGGATGGCCCCGGATTAAAGATTGTTCTAAGTAGGCCCGGGGCTTTTGTGGGTCAAGTGGGTCTTGCTATTAAATTTGCGAGGCCTTGTTGCCGAATTTGCGGCCTCATTAGTTATGGGTTAGTGCTCGTCTGCGTGCAGCGACAGTTCGATGTAGACGGCGCTCAGCAGGGCAAAGATGTATGCCTGCAGGAAAATCACCAGCATCTCGAACAGCGTGAATGCTACCGCAGCGACAAGGGTCAACCCGGACAGGGCGGTCCAACCATTCAGCTGCCAGAAGAAGAAGTTCGTGGCACCGAAAAGCAGGACTAGAACCATGTGGCCCGCCAGCATGTTGGCCATCAGACGGATGGTCAGCGTAACTGGGCGGAGAACGAAGTTGGAGAAAATCTCGATCGGCACCACGATGAGGTGGAGTACCGGTGGCAAGTTCGGAATAACGACTGCCGACTTCACAAACTTGAAGAAGCCCATCTTCTTCGAGCCCGCGTAAATGAAGGCAACGTATGCGAACAGGGCCAGAACCAGTGGCATACCGATTCGGGCGTTCGGCGAAATATTGAGGCCAGGAATAATAGCCGCAATATTCATCGAGATAACAAGGAAGAAGATGGTGGCCAGAACCGGAAGGAAACGACGCCCCTCCTTCTTACCCAGAATCTCCTCCGCGATGTGGATGCGGACGAAGTCCAGCATCAACTCCGCAACGTTCTGCAGACCAGTCGGCACGAGCTTCGGACGACGCATTGCGACGACGAAGAACACGGCGACGATCACGGCCATCAAAAGACGAACAATCATCAGGCGGTCCATGGCGTACCAGTCGCCACTGCCACCTAAAATGAAGTCGCCAAATTGTTCACCCGGGAAATACTCCTCCTGCAAGTTGGGTGAGTGAAACTCACCCCGCATCTCGGCAAGTGTTGTAACGCTCAGCGTTCTCTCCCGTGATTGGGCCGCTAGAACTATTGTCAAGCGGTGCGAAGGACGTCATTTAACGTGTCGCGCCGCGGATTCCATTCGCTCATCAGCACGGCGCTCACGGGGACCGTACCTGTGGAAATGATAGTTATTTCGCTACAGGCCGTCTTACCCGAAACTCAGGATAACAGTTCTGACTCATTTTCCCCACCCGGTACACCCCCGCGTTTCCGACCCCGAATCCAACAAAGAGGCCGACCCCCTCTGTGGGTTTCGGCCTCTATTTGTGGCATCTTCTGCACAAACTGGACAATATGCTTATTACCTGCGGTTTTAGAAGCGCTTTGCAGCCTCTCAGCAGGTCAACAAGTTATTAACGAGCTATTCGTCCTTCATTGGTTGCACATAAGTGAGGTTAGATTGCGACATTCCCCACACTTCTGCACCGAGTGTCACCATCAGAGTGAGTACAACAGTGACGAAGAAAGTCATGTTGTCATAAAACTCAAGATTTCTAATAACAACCAGGACACCGATTAGTACGACAATCTTCAACAACCAGCCACCCAGTACAACGGCAAGCGTAACGGACGGCGAAGTTCGAGCAGTAAAGAGGATGCCTAGAACGGTAAGCAATACGAAGCTTCCGCTAATGCCCGCTCCAAGGAGTACGCCCCAGACACCGGGCATACCGTTTTTGCCACCCCAGACCAGCAGCGAAAGCACGGTAATCACAGCGAGCGCGATTGCGCCCGAGCGAGCAGCAGCCAGCAGCGGTCGCCGCGAATCATCGTATTTAGACTCGGGCTCCGGAGTTGTTTTTTCAGTCACGGTCGAAGATTGTACCTTCTGCGTCCACGTCGACGTCTTATAACCTGCCGGACCCCACTTCCACTTCTGGGACGCGCTCCCGTTGAACGGTCGTCGGCAAGCGCATTGCGACGGCGGAGGGTGAAGACAACCGCGATGATAAGCAGGATCCCGAAGGTGAGAGCGACAAATTCAAAGGGGAAAATGGTGGTGGCAACGGCGGCGTACGCGACGACCGACACCCATAGGTAAAGCACTAGCACCACGCGGCGATGACTGTGTCCCATCGACAGGAGGCGGTGGTGAATATGCATTTTGTCGGGTGAGAAAGGTGACTTGCCCTGGCTGACGCGGCGAACGACAGCGAGAAGTAGGTCTAGCATTGGCACGCTAATTGCTGCGATGACGACCACAACCGGCGAGATTAGAGCGATGACGTCAGCGGTGCCGTACATGGAGGGCGCGATGCGTCCCGACGCCGACACCGATGCCGCTGCGAGCAGCAAACCGATCATCATGGCACCGGAATCGCCCATGAAAATGCGTGCGGGCTCGAAGTTGTGAGGCAAGAAGCCCAGGCAAGCGCCGAGGAGACACGCGGAAATCATCGCTGGCGGATAGGCAGAGACGGTGCCACCTTGATCATGGAGCATGACCATCGAATAGACAAGGATTGCAGCTGCGGCGATCATGCCGAGTCCAGCTGCGAGACCATCGATGCCGTCAACAAAGTTGAAGGCGTTAATCAATGCCACAGTAAATAGGACAGTCAAGACTGTGGACATGATTGGATCGAGAATGAGAGTGGCGCCGCCACTGAAAGGGATATAGAGCAGATACCAATTGACGCCCATAAATGACATCAAAAGTGCCGCCGCGACCTGCCCCACCAACTTCGTAAGGGCATCTAAGTCAAAGAGGTCATCCCAAATACCGACGATTAGCAAGAGCGACGCGGCCGCCACAACTGCCCTCATATCTGGAGTCATAGGTGGAAAACCACGGTTGAGGGCCGGCATAACCGAGGCAAGGGCGATAGCTGCGACCACCCCAGAGTACATCGCCACGCCTCCGAGCCTGGGCTTCGGAATATCGTGGACATCGCGCGTGCGGGGCGCATCCAACCAGCCCGAGCGAACCAGCACAAAACGCACTACTCCAGTGAGCAAATAACTGACAGCAGCGGAAACTAAAACGAGCATGGCGAGCTCGCGGATGGGCACACCTGCCCCACCCGACTGGGCTGCCAATAAGCTCATGTCCGCCACTAGGTACTACTCACCCACACAATCGCTGCAGATATTAAACAGGAAAAACCTTAGGTAGCCAAGACTACTGCCCCAGCAGTCGCTCGGGCGTCGTACTCAAAACCTCAGCAACCGCCGCTGCTGACACAGCGCCTTCGCGCAGAATCCGCGGCACTGGAGTCGAGATATCGACAATCGTCGATGGGGTGCCAATCGTGGCTTCGCCGCCGTCGACGTAGACAGCCGCTTCCCCACCCAACATCTGCTTGGCACGCACGGCATTGGTGGCCGGTGCCTGGCCGGAGATGTTCGCACTGGACACGGCCATTGGACCGGTGCGGCGCAGAATCTCGATAGCAATTGGGTGCAGCGGCATGCGCAGCATGACCGTGCCCGCGGTATCACCAAGGTTCCACGGCAAGCTCGGCGCCTGGTTCACAACCAGCGACAGTCCGCCCGGCCAGAAAGCCTCCACCAGCGTGCGAGCAGCTGGCGAGTATTCGCGGACGAGCCCCTCAATCGTATTCCAGGAACCCACGAGCACCGGTACCGGCATATCCGGGCCGCGGTGCTTGGCACGCAGCAAGGAGGCAACGGCCTGGTTATCAAAGGCATCGCAGCCAAGGCCATAGACGGTATCGGTAGGCATAACGACCAGCCGCCCTGCCTTCACCGCATCTACTGCTGCTGCAATTGCGCGTTCGCGGTTTTCATCTGTGCTGCAGTCCATAATCCTGCTCATCAGATTTGTGCTCCTGCTTCAAAGTTTGCTTTTAAGATCAATTTTTGCGTCCCACCGTAAAACGGTCACGGCCTGCAAAGTCACGGTGGACCTCTACATCAGCGTAATCCCAGGTGTCCTTTAGCAGTGAACTGACATCGTCTCCTGAAGAGTCATCGTGCTCGATGCCGATGACTCCACCCGGCCGCACCAGCGCATCCACTAGGTTCATCATAGGTCGAATGACATCTAGCCCATCGTCGCCGCCGAAGACCGCAGAGTGCGGATCAGCTCTCACTTCGGGGTCAACTTCGGTGTCTTCGGGCACATATGGAGGGTTGGACACAACAATGTCGGTCTCGCCTACCCATTCTGCGAGCTCAGCGCCATCATCAATCAGCTGAACATCCGTGACATCGCCAGCAATCAGACGCACACGCCCATCGCCGTACGTCTCGATATTCTTCGCAGCCCACGCCCGTGCCCGCTCAGAGAGCTCCACAGCCACCACGTCCGCTTCGGGTACGGCATCGGCGATCGCCAACGCCAACGCACCGGATCCAGTACACAAGTCAACGATTTTCGGCTTGACGACGCCACTTGCGACCAGTTCACGGGCTCGATCGATTGCCCACTGCGCGAGCAGTTCCGTCTCCGGCCGGGGTACAAAAACACCGGGCCCGACCTGTAGTTCCAGGCTCATCATCGGCGCCGTACCGAGGATGTGCTGCAGTGGCTCACGAGCCACTCTGCGGGCCAGTATCTCGGCCAGATACTTGCGACCGTCCTCATCGGTGTACGGTTCGTCTCCGCGGAAGATAATGTCTGCCGATCCCGCATCGACTGCGGCTGCAAATAGCGCCCGTGCGTCGGCATCCGGAGAAGCCAGCGCCGCGTCGTCAAGCGTGCGACGCGCATAGCGAAACAGCTCGCCGAGAGTACGGACGGAATCCGGTAACGTCGGCGAGCTATTTTCTGCGGGCGTGGGGCTACTCGGCTTCAAGACGCTCAGCGCGCTCCGCGTCGTGGAGGGCCTTGAGCAGGTCATCCATGTCGCCGCCCAGCACCGAGTCCAGGTTGTGAGCCTTGTAACCGATGCGGTGATCGGAAACGCGGTTCTCCGGGAAGTTGTAAGTGCGGATGCGCTCGGAGCGATCCATGTTGCGCACCTGAGACTTACGCTGGTCAGAGGCAGCCTCGGCGATCTCCTCTTCCTTCATCTGCTGCAGTCGAGCAGCAAGGACCTGCATAGCGCGGGCCTTGTTCTGAATCTGCGAGCGTTCCTTCTGACAGGTAACAACGAGACCAGTCGGAAGGTGCGTCAGGCGAACGGCGGAGTCAGTCGTGTTAACACCCTGACCGCCCTTACCGGAGGAGCGGTAGACGTCGACACGCAGATCCTTTTCATCAATCTGGATGTCTTCGACCTCGTCGGGCTCCGGGTAGACCAGCACACCAGCGGCGGACGTTTGAATACGGCCCTGAGATTCGGTAACCGGCACGCGCTGCACGCGGTGGACGCCACCTTCAAACTTGAACACGCTCCACGCACCGTCGCGGGACGGAGTCTTGGCTCGGATGGACATAGTCATGTCCTTCACGCCGCCGAGATCAGACTCGGACAGACCGAGAATCTCGGTGGTAAAGCCGTGCTTTTCTGCATAGCGCTGGTACATGCGAGCGAGCTCACCTGCGAAGAGCGCAGCCTCCTCACCGCCGGCACCGGACTTGAGCTCCATAACGATGTCATCGCTGTCGTGCGGATCGCGCGGAGCCAGCAGGTCGGCGAGCTTCTCCTCGAGTTCCTCAGCCTCGGCAGCGAGACGCTCAGCCTCAGCTGCGAACTCGGAGTCCTCGTATGCCATCTCGCGAGCTGCCTCCAGGTCATCCTGGACCTCAGTCAGCTTCTTGTGAGTCTGAATGACCGGCTGCAGCTCATTGAAGCGCTTGCCGACCTTACGGGCAGCCTTCGGGTCGTTGTGCAGCTCGGGGTCAGCCAGCTGCGCCTCGAGCCCGTGGTATTCGGAGAGGATGTCGTCAACTGCGGAAACCTGATTAGCCATTGAATATTCCTTCAGATTGTGATGGGTGAAATGCTGGTTGGTGCTGTGGTTTGCGGCTAACCCCAGCTAAAGCATGTCGTCCACATCAACGTCGGCGGCCATTGGTGCAGAAGAAGCCACCTGCATCAGGAATTCCTTATTGTTCCGGGTCTTCTTCAGCTGCTTAATCAACAGGTCAATAGCAGCCTGCGACTCCAGCGCGGAGAGGATGCGGCGCAGCTTGTGCATAATGCGAGCCTCCTCCGTGCTGAGCAGCAGCTCATCCTTACGAGTACCCGACGGGTTGACATCCACTGCCGGGAACACGCGGCGCTCGGAGATTTTACGGTCGAGCTTCAGCTCGGCGTTACCGGTGCCCTTGAACTCCTCGAAGATAACAGTGTCGCCTGCGGAACCGGTCTCCACCATCGCGGTGGCGATGATGGTGAGGCTGCCGCCTTCTTCGATGTTTCGGGCAGCACCCAAGAAGCGCTTCGGTGGGTACAGAGCGTTGGAGTCCACACCACCGGAGAGGATTCGTCCCGATGCCGGCGAAGAGTTGTTGTACGCACGGCCAAGGCGGGTAATGGAGTCCAGCAGTACGACGACGTCCTGCCCCTGTTCCACCAGACGCTTTGCACGCTCAATAGCCAACTCGGCCACTGCCGTGTGATCTGACGGCGGGCGGTCGAAAGTGGAGGCAATGACCTCGCCACGGACACTGCGCTGCATGTCGGTGACTTCCTCCGGGCGCTCGTCGACAAGCACGACCATCATGTAGCACTCGGGGTTGTTCGTCGCGATAGCGTTCGCAATGTTCTGCAGGATCGTGGTCTTACCGGCCTTCGGCGGCGAAACGATGAGCGCACGCTGACCCTTACCAATCGGCATAATCAGGTCGATGACGCGAGTGGTGAGAATCTTCTGCTCGGTCTCCAGGCGCAGGCGGCGGTTCGGGTACAGCGGAGTGAGCTTAGCGAAATTCGGGCGCTGCTTTGCCTGCTCCGGATCGATGCCGTTTACGGTTTCAACCTTGACCAGCGGGTTGTACTTGCGGCGATTACGGCCGTTGCCATGAGTGACCTGGCCCGAGCCATTCTCGCGCGGCATGCGGACCTGACCGGTAACGGCGTCGCCCTTGCGCAGGCCGTACTTACGAACCATTTGCGCGGACACCAGCACATCGTTAGAGCCCGGCAGGTATCCGGACGTGCGCACGAATGCGGTCTTGTTATCTAGCACATCGACGATGCCAGCCACCGGCTGGAGAACGTCATCCTCGCGGATCTCGTCCTGACCGCCGTGTCCCCCACCGTTGTTATCGCGTCCGCGACGGTCGCGGCGATTGCGACGGTTGCGGCGGTTACGGTTGCCACGACCGTCATCGTCATGATTATTGCGGTCGTTATTGCGATTGTTGTTGCGACCGCGGCGGTTGTTGCGGTTGCCGCGGCCTTCATCGTCGTTGTCTCGATCGTGGTTGTTGCGATCGTTGCGGTTATTACGGTCGTTGCGATCACCGCGGTCATTACGATCATTACGATCGTTGCGATTGTCGTTACGCTCACTGCGGTCGTTGCCGTTATCGGAATCGTCGCGGCTATCGTTGCTGCGATCGTCCTGATTCTCCTGCTCGCGCTGACGAGCACGGTTACGGCGATTTCGACGCTGCTGAGAACGGGACATCTCCTCGCGACCATCCGCGTTGGCGTCGTCTCGCTTGTCGTTGCCCTTGTCGCTCTTGTCGGCGCTCTTACTGGAACCCTTATCCGCGCTTTCCGACGGCGATTCCTTGGCATCCTTCGCTTTGAAGCCGGTATCCGCAGCCCCAGCCGCAGCCTTCTTCGCGCGGGATTTCCGAGCTGGAGCGGAACCAGCAGCCGGGGCACCATTCTTAATGGCCTCAATCAGCTCATGCTTGCGCATGGCGGAGATGCCGCGAATGCCCTTGCTGGAAGCGATTTCACGCAGTTCTGCCATTCGGAGGGCCGCAAGATTCTCTGGGCCGCCTGCCGTGGCAGTGGTGTCCGTATCGGTCACGGATGTCCTTTCATCGACCTTCCCTGCAGTCACTCTCTACAGGGGGCTATGTCATTGACACTTTTTCGCTCTTACTGCCCGCCACCGCGTGTGCTCCGTCGTCGAACCTTTACCACGTGCGGAAAAGTAGCCGCAGCTGACGGGAAATTATCGAAAAAGCCAGGCAAAAGACCTCGACGTTGAAACTAAACCGAGGCATCTTGCCTACATTATTTCCGCATCTCAAACCCGAGCGTCCGGGCTGAAGATGGTTAGGAAATTCTAGGTCCACAGCACCGCAAGACTATGTAGTCGCACTACTGATTTGTGTGTTTTCAATGTCACGTTGCGCCATCGCGTTGTGTGAACAACTGCGAAGGTCAACGGCATGCGGAGTACATGAAGAAGTACGTATCTAGCCGCGTATTGAAAACGACCTATTGCCCAAGGATAGTCACCAAATAGTCAGGTAGCAACACTAGTTCTCACCTGCGTTTCGCTAGGTCGCGGGGCTGTGAGTCGGTACTGTAGAGCTCATGCGCAGTACGATGCCTCATATTCCTCTCAATATCGCTCAGATTGTGGAATACGGTCGCACCATTCACGGTCGGACTCCGGTGACCTCCTGGAACAGTGACGGACCTGAGACCACCACTTTTTCCGCCATCGCCGCGCGCGCTAGTGCGCTGGCACATGCACTTCGCGATGAGCTCGGCATCGACGGCGACCAGCGCATCGCCACCCTGATGTACAACTGCACCGAACACTTCGAGGTCTTCCTCGGCGTCGCCTCCATGGGCGCGGTATTCCAGCCGCTGAACAAGCAGCTCATGCCGGATCAGATTGTGCACATTATCAATCACGCCGATGACCAGGTCATTATCGCGGACCCGACCGAGATCGAACTGCTCGCCGAGGTTCTTCCCCACTGCCCGCACGTCCGCGCTGTCATCATTATCGGTATCGGTGATCTGTCCGACGTGGCTGAGCAACTGCCAGATGGCATCCCGTGGTACTCCTACGAATCGCTCATCGACGGACGCCCCAGCCGCTTCGACTGGCCTGAGCTCGACGAAAGCTCCGGTGCAGCCATGTGCTATTCGACGGGCACCGAAGGCGCACCTAAAGGTGTCGTCTACAGCCACCGTTCGCTGTACTTGCACAGCCTGAATATGCGCACCACTGACTCCTTTGCAATTTCGCATGGAAACCCATGGCTTTGCTGTGTGCCCATTTATCACGTCCTGTCCTGGGGCGTGCCGCTGGCCTCCTTCATGTGCGGGGCGTCGCTAATCTTCCCCGGCGCGGACCTGTCCGCACCACGTCTGGCAGAAATCATCGAAACCTCAATGCCGCGCGTAGCTCAGGGCGTGCCGACGCTGTGGATTAACCTCATGGCGCACTACCTCAGCAATCCTCCGAAGCGCATGAGCCTGCAGGAGATTTTCTCGGGCGGTTCCCCTGTCCCGCCTGCACTGATTCGGCTCTGGGAAGAGCGCTACGGTGTCGACGTCATCCACTTCTGGGGCATGACCGAGACTTCGCCTATCGGTACCGTGGCACGTCCTCCGTACGGCGCCTCCGGTGAGGCCCGCGAACGCTACCGTGTCAGCCAAGGGCGCTTCCCGGACATCATGCAGTTCCGCATTGTTGATGACAACGACCGCGTGCTCGACCTGCATGACCGCAACCAGGGTGAGCTGCAGGTGCGCGGCAACACGGTCACCGGAGGCTACTACAGTTCTCCGGAGGCTCAAGATGGAGGCACCGCGCACTTCTTCCGCGGTGCGGAGGTCGACGAGGCTAGCGAACAGTTCACCGAGGACGGGTGGCTCCGCACTGGCGATGTCGGCTCGATTACTCACGACGGCTATCTGACTATTCATGACCGTGCTCGCGATGTCATTCGTTCCGGTGGCGAGTGGATCTACTCTGCTCAGCTGGAGAACTTCGTAATGGAAAGCCCACAGGTACTCGAGTGCGCGATTATCGGCATGCCAGATAAAAAGTGGGGTGAGCGCCCACTGGCCATTACGGTGCTGATGCCGGAAGTTGAACCAAGCAAGGAGACCGCTGAAATGCTCCGCGATGAGCTGCGGCCAAAGCTACCAAAGTGGATGTTGCCGGAGTACTGGGCCTTCGTGGACTCAATCGATAAGACCTCAGTGGGCAAGTTCGACAAGAAAGACCTGCGCTCGCACTTGAGCGCAGGTCAGTACAGCATCGTGAAACTGAAGGGGCCGGGCGAAAAGTAGGTGGCAGGCTAAGCCACTGGCTCGGCACCTGGCCGCAGCGGCGGCTTAGCCGTCGACCACGACCTTAACCGGCTCGCCGATTCCCAGCTCCATGACCTTGATGCCAGCCTCGCGGGCATCGTCCAAGATCTTCTCATCCACTGCAGTAGTTCCCAGAACCATACAGGTCGGGCCAGCACCCGAGAGAAATGCTGCGTAGCCACGGTTGCGCAGGCGGTTGACCCACTCTGCGGTCACCGGCAGCACGTCGGAGCGGTACGGCTGGTGCAGGCGATCTCGCGTTCCCTCCCACAGCAGTTCCGGGTGGGACTGCAGCGCTGCGGTCATAACCGCAGTACGGGAGACATTGAAACGAGCGTCGACATGCGAAACATCGCTCGGCAGCACCTGACGGACTGCATTCGTGGAGGCGTGGAATGCCGGTACGAGTGCGGTAGCCTGAATGGACTCATGCACCGGAATGCTCACTGCTCGGTACTGAGGTGCGGTGCGACCATCGACAGGCTTGTCGGTCCAGCTGACCACTGCCCCGCCGAGAACGGATGCGCCGGCATTATCCGGGTGGCCCTCGAAGACCGAGGATTCCTGGATTACCTGGTCGTCGGTAAGCGGGAAGCCCGCCAGACCGTTAGCGGCAGCGACACCAGCAACAGCGGCGGCTGCGGAAGAGCCCAGACCGCGCGACTGCGGAATGGTGTTGTGGCAAATAACCTTCAGCCCCGGTGCCTCGACTCCTGCAGCGCGAAGGCCCGCGCGAATCGCGCGCACAACCAGATTAGATTCGTTGCGCGGCAGGTCAACTTCGCCCTCGCCGTGAATTTCAACGACGACACCGGACTCGATGACCTCGACCTCGACGATGTCGTAGAGCGCAACTGCCAACCCCAGGGTGTCGAAGCCCGGGCCCAAGTTCGCTGACGAACCTGCAACAGTGACGGTGACCTTCTGACCCGGGAAAAGCTCCTGTGCCATTTAGATATCCATTCCTTCGATACGAATGACGTTGTTGACGGCCAAAACCGCGTCGTTGGCGCGCAATTCGTCAACCGTTGCTTCCAAATCCTTCTCCAGTGCCTTGTGGGTCACGATGACCAGGCGAGCGCCGTTGGCGCCCTCTTCCTGGCGGACGGTGCGCAGGGAGATGTTGTGATCAGAGAAGGTACGAGCGACATCGGCAAGCACTCCGACACGATCGTCGACGTGCAGGTCGATGTGGTAGCGGGTGCGAACGTCACCGAAGTCGAGAATCGGCAGGTTAGCGTAGGTGGAATCTCCCGGTGCGCGACCACCGTGGACAATGTTGCGAGCAGCTGCAACGAGGTCACCGAGCACTGCGGAGGCGGTCGGATTACCACCAGCGCCGTTGCCGTAGAACATCAGGCGACCAGCGGCCTCGGCCTCAATGAAGACAGCGTTGAAGGACTCACGCACAGTTGCCAGCGGGTGACGACGTGGAATCAGCGCTGGGTACACGCGGGCGGAAATGGACTCCTTGCCATTTTCGTCCGTAACCCGCTCACAGGTAGCCAGCAGCTTAATGGTGCAGTCTGCGCTCTTGGCAGCTGCGATGTCGTCAGCGGTGATCTCGGTAATGCCCTCGCAGTGAACGTCATCAGCAGTCACGCGGGTGTGGAATGCCAGGCTGGCCAGAATAGCTGCCTTGGAAGCGGCATCGTGGCCCTCGACGTCTGCAGTCGGGTCGGCCTCGGCGTAACCCAGGCGGGTGGCCTCTGCCAGCATCTCGTCGTAGTCCGCACCGGTGGAGTCCATCGCATCAAGGATGAAGTTGGTAGTGCCGTTGACAATGCCCATGACCTTATTGACAGTGTCACCGGCCAGCGAACGACGGAGCGGACCGACGACCGGGATAGCTGCCGCCACAGCTGCCTCAAAGAACAGGTCGACACCCGAGGAATCGGCAGCCTCAGAGAGCTCCTCACCGTGTGCGGCGACGAGTGCCTTGTTGGCGGTCACGACCGACTTGCCGGCACGCAGTGCCTCCAGCACAACGCGACGTGGGTAATCAATGCCGCCGATGACCTCGACTACCAGGTCAACGTCATCGCGCTGAACCAGCGAAAAAGCATCATCGGTAAGAAGATCCTGATCCACATTCGGACGCGGCTTGGTCTTGTCGCTCACAGCAATACCAACGACCTCGACCGGGCCGCCGATGCGGCGCTCGAAGTCCTCAGCCTTCTCGTTGAGCAGGCGGTAAACCTCAGTACCGACTGTGCCAAGACCTAAAATAGCGACACCAACTTTGTGGCCCTCGCCCTTTCCAGGATTATTCGTTGCGGCAGTCATCGTGGCGTTTCACACTCCAGGCTTAGTAAGTCTTGTACGGTTTCTCGTCTTAATATTTGGGTCACTTGACCATCGCATACCGACACTACTGGTGGTCGCGTCAGCATGTTGTAGCGGCTGGCCATTGCGTAACAGTATGCCCCAGTAGCAGCGAGCGCGAACAGATCACCCTCGACAATGTCGTTCGGGTAGTTCGCATCGTTAATCAGAATGTCTCCCGATTCACAGTGCTTTCCGACGACGCGGGTGGGAATCCTGGAACCGGACACCTCGCGATTAACGACGCGACCATCATAGTTCGAGCCGTAAAGCGCCGGACGAATATTGTCGCTCATGCCGCCATCGACCGATACGTAACGACGGGTCATGCCATCATCGATGGTCACATCCTTCAAAGTGCCCACTTCGTACACCGTGACCATGGACGGGCCAACGATGGCACGACCTGGTTCAACAGCCACTGCCGGAGTCGCAATGCCGATACGCTGCGCAAGCTTGTCTACGGCAGTGAGGATCTCGTCGGCAAGCGGAGCAACGTCGAGGGGCTGCTCGCCTGCGGTGTAGGCGATCCCGAAACCGCCACCGAGGTCGAGAGTGTTGAAGTGTTCCGAGATTTCAGTGCCGTGGCGTTCGACCAGCTTTTCCACCAGTGAGAACACGCGCTCGGCGGCGAGAATGAAACCGTCGGAATCGACAATCTGGGAGCCGATGTGGCAGTGCAGACCAACCAGGCGCAGATTGTCGTCCTCTTCTACGAGGTTGGCAGCTTCCAGCGCAGAACCAGACGCGAGGGAAAAGCCGAACTTCTGATCTTCATGCGCAGTAGCAATGAACTCGTGGGTGTGCGCTTCCACACCGGGCTTCACGCGAACGAGCACGTCCTGCACCACGCCTCTTTCAGCCGCCACCTGGGACAGGCGACGCAGCTCCGAACGGGAGTCAAGCACAATCTTGCCCACGCCAGCGGAGATAGCATCACGCAGCTCAGCGGTGGACTTGTTGTTGCCGTGGAAGGTCATGTCCTTGGCTGGGAAACCCGCCGCCAGAGCGATAGCCATCTCGTTGCCCGAGGCGACATCGAGATGCAGCCCCTCCTCCATTACCCAGCGGGCAATGGTCTTCGACAGGAAAGCCTTGGATGCGTAGTGGACATTCTCCGCGCCGCGGAAGGCCTTGGCCATCGAGCGGCAGCGGGAGCGGAAGTCCTGCTCATCGACGACAAAAACCGGAGTGCCAAATTCCTTGGCAATGTCGACCAGGCTCACGCCGCCAATTTCCACCGAGCCGGAGCTTTCTTCGTCATCGCCCCGACGACGGGCGGTAGTTGGCCAGACATGCGCTGGTAGTTCATTAAATTGGGTGGAATCGGGTCGGGTGTAGCCACCCAGTTCGAAACCATTGCCGTCGATAGGCACGAAACAGCTCTCTTTCTCCGTTACCCGGGCGGAGCAACGGGGTGTAGTTTTACGGGCGCGTTCGACTACATGCGCTCAGGTGCGGTAACACCGAGCAGCTGCAGAGCATTGGCCAGCGTCTGGCGGGTAGCCTCAGCCAGGCCGAGACGAGCACGGTGTAGCTCGGATACCTCCTCGTCTGCCTTTGGCAGAATCTGGCAGGTGTCGTAGAAGCGGTGGAAGACACCGGCGAGCTGCTCAGAGTAACGGGCAATGCGGTGTGGTTCCCGCAGGTCAGCAGCAGACTTGATGATGGCCGGGAACTCACCGATAGTGCGGATGAGCTCACCTTCACGGTCCTCTACCAGCAGGGAGAAGTCAGCGCCTTCACTGGTCACACCGGCCTCTTCGGCACGGCGACCGATTGAGCACAGACGAGCGTGACCGTACTGGACGTAGTAGACCGGGTTGTCGCTGGACTGCGAAGCCCACAGCCCCAGGTCGATATCCAGGCTGGAGTCCACGGAGGAACGGATTAGCGAGTAGCGAGCAGCATCGACGCCGATTGCCTCAACCAGGTCGTCCAAGGTGACCACTGTGCCCGCACGCTTGGACATCCGGACAGCCTTGCCGTCGCGAAGCAAGTTGACCATCTGACCGATGAGCACCTCGACGCCATCGGCGTTGTAGCCGAGCGCTGCAGCGGCCGCGCGCAGACGCGCGATGTAGCCGTGGTGATCGGCACCCAGCATGTAGATGCACAGGTTGTGGCCGCGGTCGAACTTGTTCTTAACGTATGCGATGTCACCTGCGATGTAGGCTGCGTCGCCGTCGGATTTGATGACCACGCGGTCCTTGTCGTCACCGTAATCGGTGGACTTCAGCCACCATGCGCCGTCAGCTTCGTAGAGCTTGCCGTTTTCCTTCAGGGAATTGACAGCTGCTTCCACCTGACCGGACTCGAACAGCGAGTTTTCGTGGAAGTAAACGTCGAAATCGGTGCCGAACTCGTGCAGAGACTTCTTGATGTGCTCGAACATCATGTCCACGCCGATGGCGCGGAAGTGCTCCTGGACCTCTTCCTCAGAGCCCTCGAGTGCCTGCGGGTTCTTCTCCAGCACAGCAGCGGCGATGTCCTGGATGTACTCTCCGCCGTAGCCATCTTCCGGAGTCGGCTCGTTGCGAGCGGCTGCAACCAAGGAGTCGGAGAAGCGGTCAATCTGGCGACCGTGGTCATTGAAGTAGTACTCGCGGGTGACCTTGGCACCGGTGGCAGACAGGACACGACCGAGAGCGTCACCGACTGCTGCCCAGCGAGTACCACCCAGGTGAATCGGCCCGGTCGGATTTGCGGAGACAAACTCCAGGTTCACGTCGAGGTTGGAGTTGAAGTCGGCATGACCCCACTTCTCCCCCGCTGCCAGGACGTCCTCGACGATCTTGCCCTGGGCATCGGAGGCCAGGCGGATGTTAATAAAGCCCGGGCCTGCGATGGTTGCTTCATCGATGCCCTCAGAAGCGCCGAGCGCTGTGGCAATTTCAGTTGCCAAGTCACGCGGCACCATGCCGACGCGCTTGCCCAGCTGCATGGCGATATTGGTTGCGTAGTCGCCGTGCTCAGGGTTACGCGGACGCTCGACGGTCGGGTTTTCCGGCACGATAGAGACATCGGCATCGTGGGCAGTCAAAACCTCGACGGTGACTTTTCGGACTAGTACAGCAAGATCAGCAGGATTCACGATTGCCTATCCTATTAGGTCAATCGCAGTCGTGGAAACATCAGCCACCAAAAGATTGTTTTGAGGGGTATCTGCAGGCCACCGCGTCCGGCTGTCCTACACCGCTTTCACAATCCAGCCGAATTCAGGTTGAGAACAGATTTAATCCGGGTCTAGGCGTAGCATTCAGGTAGGAAATTATTGCCTTACCCCTCAACCCATTTTGGAGCGACCGTGAAAGTAGCACTTTTCGCGACCTGCATCGGGGACATGATGTTTCCAGATGCAGTGAGTGCGACCGCCAGAGTTCTCACGCGCCTAGGATGCGATGTGGTCTTTCCGCCACAACAAACATGCTGCGGCCAAATGCACGTCAACACCGGGTACCAAAAGGAAGTCCTTCCTCAGCTGGACACCTACGCTGATGCTTTTGCAGATTCCTCGATTGACTACGTTGTCGCCCCGTCCGGTTCCTGCGCCGGCGCCGTTCGCCACCAGCATCCGATGATCGCGGGCCGCTACGGTACCCGTGCCCAAGTCCATGCGGCACAGGCCTGCGCGAACAAGACGCTGGATCTCTCCGAGTTCATCACCGATGTCGCTGGTGTGACTGATGTCGGTGCTTACTTCCCCCACTCAGTGACCTACCACTCCACCTGCCACAGCTTGCGGGTGCTCAAGGTGGGTGACCGTCCGTGGCGGCTGCTCAGCGCAGTCGATGGAATCGATCTGCGCGAGCTGCCCGGCGCGGCGGAGTGCTGCGGTTTCGGCGGCACCTTCGCGGTGAAAAATGCGGAGACTTCCGCTGCAATGGTTGCCGACAAGACAGCCAATATCCGCGCTACGGAAGCGGAGTTCGTCACCGCTGGCGATGCTTCCTGCTTGCTCAATATCGGTGGCGCGCTGCGTCGCCAGGACTCTGGCGTGCACGCCATCCATATGGCCGAGATTCTGGCCTCCACCAAGGAGACCCCGTTTGATGTGCACAACCGCCAAGAAGCTTCCCTGCGAGGTGAACAGTAATGGTCGCAGTTAACGTCGGCATGCCAGCCCTTCCTCCCCGCGCGCCGCACAACGTCGGGCATCTGCGCGGTACGCGCGGGTTCACGGCCGCAGCGCACGAGGAGCTCAAGAACACTCGCATGCGCGAAAATGTCGGTCATGCCACGCGTTCGATTCGTCAGAAGCGCGCGCATGTCGTAGCCGAGAAGAATGACTGGGAGCAGCTGCGGCTCGCGGGCAGCCACATCAAGCGCGATGTTATGGCGCGTCTGCCGGAACTGCTGGAGCAGTTTGAAGAGTCAGTTACGAATGCCGGCGGTCACGTCCACTGGGCGCGCGATGCCGCCGAGGCAAACCGCATCATCACGGACTTGGTGAAAGAGACCGGCGAAGAAAAGGTCGTCAAGATTAAGTCGATGGCCACACAGGAAATCGGCTTGAACCAAGCACTTGCCGACGCCGGCATCACCGCCCGCGAAACCGACTTGGCGGAACTCATCGTTCAGCTTGCCGACGACATGCCGAGCCACATCCTGGTTCCTGCTATCCACCGCAATCGCGAAGATATCCGCGAGATCTTCCTCAATGGAATCCCAGGAGTCGACCCGGACCTGAAAGCCAATCCGGCCGATCTCGCCGAGGCATCCCGCAAGTTCCTGCGCGAGCAGTTTATGGAGGCCAAGGTTGCGATTTCCGGCGCCAACTTCGGTGTGGCCGAAACCGGCACGGTAGCCGTCGTCGAATCTGAGGGCAACGGCCGTATGTGCCTCACACTGCCGGAAACACTGATTTCGGTGATGGGTATTGAGAAGCTGCTTCCCACCTTCCAGGATCTGGAAGTCTTCTTGCAGCTACTACCACGGTCGTCGACAGGCGAGCGTATGAATCCCTACACCTCTCTGTGGACGGGAACGACCGACGGCGACGGCCCGAAGAATTTCCACATTGTGTTGCTGGACAATGGGCGCTCGGCCACTCTTGCAGATCCGATTGGGCGTGAAGCGCTGAAGTGCATTCGCTGCTCGGCATGCCTGAATATCTGCCCTGTTTATGAACACGTGGGCGGGCACGCTTACGGTTCGGTCTACCCGGGCCCGATTGGTGCGATTTTGTCCCCGCAGCTCACTGGCATGGATTCCTACGATGATCCGAATGCTTCGCTGCCCTATGCGTCTTCGCTGTGCGGGGCTTGCTTTGAGGTCTGCCCGGTGCGAATTGACATCCCTGCGGCACTGCTGGAGCTGCGTCACCGTAAGGTCACGGAGCACCGCCCGCCGGTGGAGGGCAAGCTGTTTGCCACGCTCGGGTTCATCATGGGCAATCAGAAGCTCTGGAACATGAGCGCAAAGATGGCCTCCCTCGCCCGCGTACTCGGTTTGAAGGACGGCGAGATTCACGCCCTGCCGCTCTTCCTCAGCGGGTGGTCGGATGCGCGTGATACCCCAGTTCCGCCGAAGAAGCCGTTCCGCTCACTGTGGGGTTCGAAGGATTTCTCGGCGCAGCTGACCCGCGAATCGACCAATCAGGTTCCGACGAAGATTAATGGGCTATCGGGTTCTGATCAATCTGACTCGTCCGACACATCCGGCAAGGAGGCCTAGCGATGTCCCACTCCTCAGCATCCGCAAACATTGCCAAGAGCGAAATCCTCGAGCGTATCCGCAATGCTCAGAAAATCGCCTTCGAAGGCCGTGACTTGGCCTCTGACGTGGGCATCATCCCTGGCGAGCCCGGCGCGCATTTCGACATCCCCCGCGACTACGAGCGCTCCTCCGACCTGACGGCCAAAGAGATCATCTCGCTTGCCGACGAACGCATCGCCGATTACAAGGCCGACGTGCGCCACTGTGGCAGCTCGGCAACCGACATCAATGAGGCTGTGAAGAAGGCAATTGCTGATGTCGGGGCCTCGTTGATTGGTATTCCCGAAGGTCTAGACCGCGAGTGGGTTGCGGGGTTGGAGTCTGGTGGAGGTAAGGCCACCACCGAGATTCGCATCGACACCGGTTTCACCGCCAAAGAGCTGGACGAGCTCGATGCGATTGTCACCAGCTCTGCTGTCACCTGCGCCGAGACCGGCACCATTTTCCTGGACGGTTCGGCCACTTCTGGCCGCCGCGCGCTGACCTTGGTGCCGGATATTCACATCTGCGTTGTCCCTGCTTCCACGGTCGTCTACGGCATCCCGGAGGCAATTTCCCGTCTACGCGAGAGTGATCCCACCGCTCCGATCACCATGATTTCGGGGCCTTCTGCGACCTCGGACATCGAGCTTGCCCGAGTCGAAGGTGTCCACGGGCCGCGCACGCTGATTGTGATTATTGCTGAATAGAGACAGTCGGGTCGGTCCTTGGCTAGCATTTTTGATTGACACGCCAACATTTTGTTGTGGATGATGAATTTAGCTAGCCAAAGGAGCCTGTCATGAGCGCAATCATTCAAAAATTCTCCGTAGCCGATAATCCGCAGCTTCCAGGTATGGACCCATTCCTGTTTGCCGTCCACCACTATGACCTATATCCACAGGCCAAGGGCCAAACTATGGCTCCCGATGCCTCTCTACTCGGCCGTAATATCGGCATGGACTTTTCCGGCAAGGACGGCTGGTCCATGTACCACGGCACAACCGTCCCCGGCTTCCCCTCCCACCCACACCGCGGCTTTGAAACTATCTCGATTGTCGAGGAAGGTTACGTCGACCACACCGACTCCGAAGGTGCACAGGCTCGTTACGGCGATGGCGACACTCAGTGGCTGACCACCGGCGCAGGCACTGCGCATGCTGAAATGTTCCCGCTTCTGCATAACGACGGCCCCAATCCTCACCACATGTTTCAGATTTGGCTGAACCTGCCGCCCGAAGGCAAGGGGGCAAAGCCGCACTTCCAGATGTTCTGGGCAGAAGACACTCCGCATGTCACCGGCACTGATGACAATGGCCACGGCTACGACATAAAGGTCATCGCGGGCGCATTCGGCGATACTCAGCCGCTTGCTCCACCACCGGAATCCTGGGCCGCTGCACCAGATTCCGATGTAGCCGTGTGGGTGCTGCGTTTGCAGCCGAACGCACAGCTAACGTTGCCACCAACCAAACATGCCGAGACAATTCGGACTCTCTACTCTCTACGCGGCAGCCTCACTATCGAGGGCGAAACGCTGGTGCAAGAGGGCGCAGTGCTGCGCTCAACCGAGGCACTGGACATTTCTGCAGGTGACGAGGGGGCCTTCGCGCTCATGCTCCAAGGCCGACCAATTGGCGCTCCCGTGTATCAGCATGGCCCGTTTGTCGCGAATAGCCGCGAAGAGCTCGTTGAGGCATTCGATGCCTACCAGCGTGGCGAGTTCGGCGCATGGCGGTTTGATTCCAACGATCCGGTTGCACCCTTTGAAGAGGGGCGCTTTGCCCGCTATCCGGACGGTACGGTTCGTCGCCCGGTCAATTAACCGGGATCCCCCGACGGGCTGCACATGTGAAACTGTGTGAGTTTATGACACTTTCAGGCCATTTTTTTGGGTCATTTTTGTCATAAACGCAGTCAGTAACTCGGATTGGCCCGCTTCCGCCAGGTACACCCGAAACAAAAATCCCTCAAGCAACCAGGCGAATCTAATCGAACCTAACCGCTTAAGGGATAAGACGTGCCCCCGAGAGGAGTCGAACCTCCGACCTTCGGTACCGGAAACCGGCGCTCTATCCACTGAGCTACGGGGGCGTGTGGCACAAGTACAACAAGTGCAACGAGAAGAGATGTTACCACTTGGCTGGGGCGATTAGCGAAATGCCCCGCACCCCAGCCAAATCCGCACTATGCGGCCTCAGAAACCTGGTCTTCCTCAATAGGACACACCACAGGAACGCCTCCATCATTAAGCACGCGGGCTCGAATTCCATAGACGCGGGCCAAAAGATCCGGTGTGAGAACGTCAGCAGGACTCCCCTGGGCAACCACGTGGCCGTCGTGAAGCATGACAAGCTCATCGCAGTAGCGGGCTGCGAGATTGAGATCGTGGATTGCGACGAGCGCCAAGGAGCTCCGTGAGGCGACCTCCGCGCGGACGAGCTGTAGGAGTTCCACCTGGTGGCGCAGGTCGAGGGCGGAGGTGGGTTCGTCGAGAAGCATGACCTCGGGATCGCGGACAAACATCTGCGCGACGGCGACGAGCTGACGCTGACCGCCGGAGAGCTCGCCGACGAAGCGGTCGGCAAGGTGCTCAATACCAACCTTCCGGAGAACCTCCGCCGTGTGCTCAATCTCGGAGCCGCGCACGCGCAGACGCCCGGCGCGCCGACCAGAGACCAGTACCGATTCGAATGCGGTCAGCGAGGCGCTAGCCGGCAGATCCTGCGGCACGTAGCCCACCACATCGCGCAGTTCGGAGCCGATGACCCGCTCATTGTCACGGGTCAGTGCAATCTCCCCGGACATGGGCTTTCGAATCCCCGCCAGAGTGGTCATCAGTGTGGATTTGCCCGCAGCGTTTGGCCCGAGCAAACCCGTCACCGTACCGGGCTTCAGCGTGCGTACTGAGGCCCCGCGCAGCACCTTCCGCTTGCCATAGCCTGCAGCTACTTCGTTGACATCGAGAAATACGCCCATTAGTTCCACACCGTCCTCTTACGCAGGAAAACCAAGCCAACAAAAAATGGGACACCGACGATTGCGGTAATGATGCCAATCGGCACTGCCACACCCGGCACCACCGTGATGGATACCGCATGAGCTGCCGCCAGCAGCGCCGCGCCTGCCGCCATCGATGCCGGGGCAAAGAAGCGCTGTTCTTCACCGACCAGCATGCGCGCAATGTGTGGACCGACCAGTCCGATGAAGCCGATGATGCCGGCAAAGGCCACTGCGGTTGCCGCCAGCAGCGAGGCTACAATCAGCGTCGCAATGCGCAGCCTATCCACATTGATGCCCACGGCTTTTGCGCGGGCATCGCCAAGTCGCAGCACCGTCAGCGCCCACGCATAGCGAATGGTGAACGGAATGGCGATCAGCAGTGCCGCCGCAATAATGCCGTTGGCCACCCAGTTCGCGCGCTGGAGCGAGCCCATCGTCCAGAACACAATCTGCTGGAGCGCCTCGGTAGTCGCGCGGTATTGCAACAGCGACAACAGCGCTTGGAATAGAAACACCAGACCAATACCCAGCAGAATCATCGATTCCTTACCCGAGCCGCGCCATACCGACGCCGCCGCCACAATCGCCACCGCGATGACGGATGATACCCAGGCCACGGCCGCCAGGTTGAACTGCGCATGCGGAATAATCACCCAGCCCAGCACAATCGATGCCGCCCCACCGAACGCCGCTGCAGCCGAGATACCGAGCGTAAACGGCTCCGCCAGAGGGTTATCGAGGATTGTCTGCATCTGTGCACCGGCAAGCGACAGCGCTGCACCAATCAGCACTGCCATCACCGATGCAGGCAGACGCAGCTTCCACAGCACCGTACGAGTGGTTTCGTCCACATCATTCGGGCTCACGATGCCACGGACGACGTCCCCCACGCTCAGTGCCATCGGCCCCACAATCGTCGCCACCACAAACGCGCACACGGCCAGCCCCACCAGCACCGCAATGATGGCGATTTTCCGTGCCGAGCGTCGTCGGTACTGTCGCGCAGAGTCGTAGGTCGTGCTTGACGACGGACACTCGTGCTGTTCGGTGGCGGGCTGCGACTCTTGACCTCCACTGCCGTTGGTGGAGGTGGACTCGCGGGGTTCGTCGTCAAGCCCTGACGCGGGAGCGTGCAGATTGGTGTAAGTCATCGGATTCCTTCTTCGATGGTGGAAGATGGGTTACTTGGTCGGCTCCAGCGCGGTGAAGAAGGTGCCGCTGAGTTCGAAGGGCAGGTAGTCCTTGTGGAACTTGGCGAAGTCAGCGACCGGGTCGAGGTCAGCGAACTCCTCTGGGTGAATCCACTTGGCGAATTGCTCGAGCGCGAAGACGTTGTACGGCGAGTCGTAGAACTGGTGGAAGGCGGCGTACAGATCACCCTTCTTCGGCGCGGTCAGGGTGTCAAAACCCGGAGTCTTCAGCAGGCCTTCCAGAGTGCGCTGTGCGGTCTCTGGGGTGGCGGTGTAGCCGAGTTCGACGTGTGGCAGCACTTCCGGCTTCTTCGGATCGAGCGCCCAAGAACCACCGGTGGCGATGATCTTCTCCGGCTGGACGGACAGGACCTTCTCTGCGGTCACGTCGCCCGATTCGGTGTCGAGGAGGCTGTCTCCGAGGTTCTCACCGCCGGCTGCTGTGACAAGGTCGCCGAGGTTGGACTTGTTGACGGTCGAGCAGCAATCCTTGAGGCCGGCTGCTCGCCAGACGAAGGTCTTTGGCTTGTCTTCGAGCTTGGCGGCACGTTCGGTGATCTCGTTGACGCGCTTTGTGTAGAAGTCGGTGAACTTCTTGGCATTGTCCTGCTCATCGACGATCTGGCCGAGGAGCTCGACGGACTTGGCGGTATTCTCCAGGGGCTTTTGCCGGAAGTCGGTGAATACGTACTTCAGACCTGCCTGATCGAGCTTGGTGAGGAAACCGGACTGCTCCGCGGCCTTCTTGTGGTCAAGGGTCATGACGACCACGTCTGGGTCGTGGGAGATGAGGTTTTCAACTGTGACATCGCCCTTGGCGATATTGCCGATGGTCGGCATGTCTTTCAGCTCGGGGTTCGTCTCGAAAAGCTTGGTTTCAAACGACGGCGCGCCCGAATGCAAATCGCTGCCCATGGCGACAACGTGGTCACCCGGGTTTTCGTGGTCAAGCATCGCGGTGACAAACATGGCGCGGCCTTCACCGAGCACGACTCGTTCTGGCTGCTTGTCGAAGGTCACAGTGCGACCTGCGACATCAGTGACAGTGAGTTCTCCTTTGTTGTCGGCAGCCTCGTTCGACTCTGCGTCCGCACCGCATGCTGTAGCGACGAAGCTCAGCGCTGCACACCCGATTGCGGCCAGAGTTTTGGTCTTTGGCGCGGTTTTAGCCTTGGCGAAAATATTGACTCTCATGCGTTTCAGTTTCTGCCTTGTTTATTTCTGCGTAGTTTTTGGTACTTAGGGTGCACAAAGAGAAGTGAGCACTCACCCCTTTGCTTTAGGCACGCCTTACTTTACAACTTGAAACGTAGAGAAAAAAGCGCCCTGCTAGTGATTGTTTTACTAGCAGGACTTGGAAGTCTTATTTCCTTTCGAGAACCGACTGGAAGCACCTCAGCATCACTTCGCGGTCTTCATCAGCAAGTGGTGAAATAACTTCCTGGCGAACAGTGTCTACATAATCCGGCGCCGCCTCGGCAAACACGTGCCGACCAACGCCTGTTAAGACGACGACATAATCCGAATCCGGGTCTTCGCCGTGGTCTTCGGTGTGAATAAATCCGCGCTTTTCCAACCTGTTGGTATGTAGCAGCGCGCGGGGATGGTTCCACTTCAGTCGATCACAAATCTTGTCAACATGCAGAATCCCCTCCTCTACCTCATGCAGAGCGATGAGCAGGGTAAAGTCCGCGAACGTCAGCCCGGTTCGAGTGCGTAGGCTCCGCTCGATATTGCGCTCTACCTCGCGAAAAGCAGCTACCATCGACTGCCAAAAGAGCTGTTCATCATCACTCAGCCATTCAAATGAGTTCATACTGCTCTAGGCTAATGGTGAGAGCCTCGTAGCGGAGACAAATGAGAAAACACTCACAAAAACTTTTGGCTACTCTGCTTGTCCGTCGACTGAATCGGTGACCGTAGCATTGGCGGTCTCTGCAATCTTATCGAGCACAGCGGAAATCCCCTGATAGTCGATATTTTCACCGAGCACATCAAACAAAACATGGCGCACAAGCTTCACATGGTTCGGCGCCGCTTTCTCAATCACAGTTCGACCGTGTTCAGTAAGCGTGACATCGATACCACGGTTATCGCAGGCGCAGCGTTCCTTAGTTACTAGCCCGCGTCGCTCCATACGAGTAATTTGGTGTGACATTCGGCTGCGGTCCCACTCCAGGGATTCACACAGGGTGCGCATGCGCACTACATTGTCTTCAGCCTCGGAGAGAACAACCAGAACCGAAAAATCTGCAGTGGAAATATCGAGAGAATCTTGCAGCTGAAGGTCGATTGACCTGTCAACGGCCCGTTTAGCGTTCAGAATTGAGCGCCATAACCGCTGCTCTTCATCACTTAACCACGGAACATCTTGCATATGTACAGAGCCTACTATCTTGAAACCAAATCCTGAATTTTCATAAACTCCGCTCCTGTCACACGATCAAAGCGGGCTTCATCGCACGTCAGGACTAATACCTGCATATCGCGCCCCGCTTTGGCAAGAGCATTATTCATCCGCCGCAAACGGTGTTCGTCTGAATAACCTAATGCATCATCAATAATCACCGGAGCGCCTTGCCCGCCCTCCATGACACCGGCAACGGCCAAGCGCAGCAGAATGTCCAGCTGCTCCTGCGCTCCACCAGATAGCTCATCGACATCGAACTTGCCATCGGCATTGGACCGTGACTCAATCTGCAAGTCCTCATTCATCGTGAACTGAGTTCCCGCACCGAACACACCGCCACCGTACTCTTCGAGCTTGCACAGCAAGGGGTCAGCCAGCGCATTCCGCGATGCCACGCGTGCCTGTGTCATTACCTCCATGAGAGTCTTGGCGGCAGCTGCACGTCGACGCATTGAATTCCGATCTCGCTGTGTTCGCTCCACTACTCCCTCAGCTGCTGCCAGTTTCTCATTCGCGCTGTCGAAATAGTCCAAGTGCACCCGAATCTCTTGCCGACGCTTTTCCAGCTCAGCCAGGCGATTCTCAACTGCATCCCGTCGCTGCTTAGCGCCCGCGAGCGATGCTTCCACGTCGTCGGCATCCCGCTGCGCCAGCTTCTTCTGAGCCGCAGCCAGTTGCTCTTCTGCCGCCTCATAGTCCTTGCCTCGGTTTTCCACCGCAGCAAAGATCTCGGCGTCCGAGGCTTTTTCTCGCGTCGCCGTGAGCGAATCTTCGCGGACCTTCAGAACGGACCGAGCCCCTTCAAGCTCGCTGCTGGCCTTCGTATAGTTGGCGTGTGCAGGACGCTTCTCCAGCTTCGATAAGCGCATATCAGCACTGTCGCGCTCCGACTCGGCATCCCTACGCCCCACTGCAGCTTCTTCCAGCCGGGACTTTGCCGATACCAAGTCAATCTCCGTCGGCGCATCCTCGCCCGCAAGCTCCTGATACCGCTCGCCGTGTACTCGTGCTTCTTCCTTCGCATCATCCAACTCTGCTGTGAGCTGGTGATACTCCACACCGTCGGACACCGCAGTTATGGATGTCTCCACCTGGAATTTTGCTTTTTCCGCTTCCCGACGTCGTGTGTATGCCTTTTGTGCTTCCGCGACGGAATCAGCGCCTGCAACCTCAAGCTGTTCTTTGAGCGATGTCTCTGCTTTTTCTAGCTTGCGCTGCTGCGAATCTGAGCCGTCTCCGGGCTGTATAGCAACCGTGACGTCGCCGACTTCGATGGCCAATGGCTTAGTAACCGCGCGTTGAACTGTCTCAGCCTCCGGAGCTAGCCCCACTTTCTCGCCGTCGACCGTGACCTCCTGCGCACTACTAGCCGAGAGCTGCACACTCGGGCTCGATGCCTCCAGCACAGCGGCGGCTGTTGCAACTTCGCGTTCGCAGGTCAACAGTTTTTCCATTACCTCTTCGGTAACGGAATTCCGAGTAATTATCTCCTTGTGCTCTGCCAATTGCGCGCGGAGCGCATCGAGCTTCTCCACTCGCTTCGACAAGGCTTCAACCAAGCCGCGCTTCTCCCCCAATGCGACTTCAGCTGCAGCCAGCTCTTCTGCTTTTCGAGCTTCGCGGTACGCGGTCACAACCGCATCGCGATCCTCCTGCGCCTTCTTTAAAGCTGCGACCTCCTTATCGAACGCTTCCTTAAGTTCAGCAACTCTCTTCTCTGCGACGGAATGCTGGTCCTTGGCATCTTGTGCCTGCTGAATGAAGGTTTCCCGCTCTTGCTGAGCCTGTTTAGCTAAGTCCAGCTGCTGCTTCGCCGCTGCAGAGACCTCCTGTGCCTGGGACACGGCAACCCTGAACTTTTCGAGTTCTTCGAGTGCCTGCGCCCAATGCTCGACTTCGTTTTTGGCTTCTGGCAACGATGCCCGCTGCGTGTGTTGGCTTTCTTCATTACGAGCAGCTTCCTCATTGAGCGCTTCGAATTCTCGGACCTTTTTCGCCGCTTCGTCGCGCACCTGCTGGGCTTCCGCCAGCTCCTTGTCTACGTCGGTAAGCTGCTTGCGCTCTTTGCCATTTTTTTGGAAATAGTTGCCGTATTCAGCTTCAACGGCTTCAAACAGACCTACCTCTTCTGCGGTTTCCGCGCGCTGCCCCGATGCCGACTGCAGTGCGCTTGTGACCTGCGCATAACCGCCCAAGGAGAGTGTCTTTTGCGCTTGCCCCTGTTCAGCAACGAAAACCTGCCACAGGTTCTTGGTGTCCGCGTTGTGCATTCGTGCGGCCAGCCACTCTTCCGCCTGGTCATCTTTAAGAACCTCGGCTGTCGGAGAGTGGACGGTGACGATTGTGCCAGTGTCCTTGGTGCTACCAAAGATCTTGTCCAGCGTAAATTCGTAGCCGTCAAGCTCCAGCCGGAGCTTAACCTGCGGCTTTTCCTGGCTGGAGTGACTGTTCAGACTAAGCGCTTCGCTTGACCTGGACTTCCATTTTGTCGTCAGCGCAACGTGAATAGCTTTGGCGATTGTCGTCTTACCCGACTCGTTTTCACCGGAAATCACTACCACGCCCCGCTCGGCTAGCCCTGTGATTGAGAGTGAATCAATCGCACGTACATTGTGTAATTCGATGTCGTGAAAACGCATGATTTATTCCTTCTCTCCGGCCAGGCGCGCCAGCAAGCGAAGCGCATCGGCTGCTGCGGTGGTTTCAGATTCTGATAGCGGGCTGCCGCTCTCGGTTCCCCCTTTGCTCAAGACCGTTAGTTTTTCTGCAGCTATGAGCGGATAACCGGTGAGATTGAGATTAGAGATATCCCCCTCGGACGGAACCACCGTCAAATCGGAACCACTTTCTCGGCGATAAAGTGCAGCGAAAAGCTGTTGATACTGCTCAAGTCGATTTTCAAAGGTAGTCGACTCTGACAGTGTCACGGTTCCTCGCAATGAATACTTCACCGCTGTGTCTGTCTTCGTCTCGATACCGTCCAGTTCAGCAAAGAACTCATCGAGGTCTTCCGCGCCAGTGATATCCATGTCGATGGCATGAAAAGCCCACTGCCCCACTCGGTGGGAGGCCACGGTAACTGTGCCCTTTTCGGGGTCGTCCTCTGCGATGTCGACGACTAGCGCGTTGCCGGAATCCCGTTCTTTGTCATCATACGCTGTGGTTTCGTGCGCGCCGGAGAAATAAACTCTGCCAGCATGATCGAGTTGGCTCGTGGAGTGGGAATCCCCCAGCGCAACATAGTGCAACGCCCCACGATCTATAGCTTGTTCCAAGCTGGTCAGATCAATGGTCGCTCCTGCATCAGCACCAAAGCCTTCTACTTGGCCGTGTGCGACCATCACTCGGATTCCATCGGCTGACTCAAGCTCCGCGGCTATTTCCGCCACGATGTCGTCTGCCGAATACTTGCCGCGCACTGGCACGCCGATGAGTTCCACCCCGTCACGGATGGCAATGGGCGCGCTGTCGCGAATTACGTAAACTCCTCGGTCTTCCAAAGATTCGAAAGCACTACGTCGATAAATGGAAGAAGCATCAAGCGCATCATGGTTGCCGGGTAGGAGATAGACCGGCACGGGTAGCTTGGCGATTCTCTCAAGAGCCCGCAAGAATACCTTGTCCGGCAATGTATTGGAATCGAACACGTCTCCAGCGACGACAATGAACTCAGCGCCTTCTCTGGTTGCTAACTCTCCAATGCGGTCGATGGCGTTGAGGCGACTTTCGTGGAACCTAGCTTGGGCTTCACCGCCGTCGAGCTCTAGGAACCACCGAGTCATTCCCAGTTGCCAATCTGAGGTGTGAATGAATTTCATGACTAGCGCTCCTTTTGTCCCAGGCTCAGCGATTCCTGCAGATGTTGCCAACAATCTTCCAAATCAGCGACTGCACGAATGGTCTCTCTCGAAATTACGCAGGTTGGCTGCAATGCTTCATGCAGCAAACTGCGGTCGGTAACTGTTAGTGGGTCAATAACCTCGAGCGAAGGAACACTGACTCGTTCCAAGTCATTGCCCCAGTAATCGGCTTCGACAGCGAAAAGTTCGGCAACCTTTTTCTGCTCGTTGTCACCGCCATCTTTTCCACCAGCGCCATCCGAGTTCTGGGCGGTTTTATCGGGATCCTCCCGAACCGCGCCGCCAAGCCCGAGGCGCTTCGGCGCAGTCCGGTTTCGTAGCTGTGTTAGCTCCTGAAGCCGGCGTTGCAAGTCGCGCTGCGGATAATCGCGCAGCTGCAGTAGCGACAGCGGATCGCGGTCGATATCAGCGACAAGTTGAGCGGCAACTGCAACGGTGTGCTTACACACAGGTGCCGGGTCCGGGCAGGTGCATTCGCTGTAAATGTGCTCTTCACCATCGCACAACAGCATTTCCATCTGCTCATACGGCAACTCGCCGTGCTCAAACTCTGTGAAGGCCGACGGATTGTTCACCAACCACCGCAGTACGTCGTCAGTTTGTTTCTGCTCCCGCCGTGGGAACCGAATAAAGACTGAAAATGGTTCCGGCTGGCTGCCCTGCACTTCACCGATGATGTAACCATCCGCGATTCGAAGCCCCAGCACATTCCCGTCGAACCTGTACTTCTCACCTCTGTGAACACGACCCGAATCAGCGCCACGGATGATGAACTCCCACACCCACCGGGCAAAAGTTGTACGTGGCTCGACCGCCACGCGCGCTGCGGTTCCACGTCGCTGCTGTCCGGTAAATGCGCCAGCCCAGTCCTGGGTGGCCAGGAGCTTTTCAATCGTCGAGCTGGTTGCTGGCGCGCTTCGCGCCGTAGTCCTTTTACGACCACGCTTTCCAGAGGGCCCCTTGCCAAACTCGGCAAAGATGACATTGTCGCCCCATGTCACGTCTCCGTCACCGGCCATCAGTACCACCTCTTCTGGACTCTAAACGGGGTCACATTGTTGGGAATCGAATCGTCATCCGAGGTTGTGGAGTCCGATGCCGTGCCCTTCGGGTTCACCCCATCAGTCACCGTCCCACCGGACTTTGACTCCGCTGCGTCCATCGATTCACGCAGTGCCTGAATCTTGTCCTTGTCCAATTGCCACAGAGACCGCAAACGGTGAAAGTCCATCTCCGTCAGCTTGGTTTCACCAGCGCGTACAACCGCATCGGCCAATTCTGCCTTCTCGAAAATCAGCTCGTCGATACGCTCTTCCAGCGTTCCCACACTGACCAGCTTGTGCACGTGTACGTCTTTACGCTGACCGATGCGGTAGGAACGGTCCGTGGCCTGGTTTTCAACTGCTGGATTCCACCACCTGTCAATATGAATGACGTGGTTGGCGGCAACCAGGTTGATGCCAACACCTGCCGCGAGAGTAGACAGCAAAATGATTGGTGGGCCGTCCGGGGCATTAAACTCTGCCACTACTTTCTCGCGCTGTGCCGGAGTCATTGCCCCTTGGATAAACGGAATGTCCACGCCCAGGCGCTTGCTGAAATGAGGGGCGAGCATCTTGCCGAACTCCACGAACTGCGTGAACACAAGCGCGCGTTCACCGTTTTGGACAATCTCATCGACGAGCTCTTCCAGCCGTGCAACCTTGCCCGAGCGATGCTGCCCATGATTAAGCAGCCCTGAGCCGTCGTGCTGGTAGTGCGCTGGGTGGTTGCAAATCTGCTTCAACTTCATGATGCCGCCGAGGATGATGCTCTTTCGCCCGAAGTTGCCAGAGCGATTCCGCTTCGAGCGCTTGAGCTTGTCCTCGATGTCCTTCACAGCTTCCTGATACAAGAAAGCCTGCTCCGTCGTGAGAGGAACCATCTCCACCTGCTCATTCTTCTTGGGCAGGTCCGGCGCGATAGCTGGATCCGACTTGAGTCGGCGCAGAATAAAAGGTGCTGTAATCGACTGCAATTGCAGTAGCATTTCCGCATTCCCATCACGCTCGATGGGAATCGCAAACTTGTTGCGAAATGCATTCGCCGACCCCAGCATGCCTGGATTACAGAAATCCATGATGGTGCGCAGCTCGCCCAAGTCGTTTTCCACCGGAGTACCAGTCATGGCGATGTTGTGTCGCGAGCCCAGGCTCCGCAGCGCTCTGGATACCTGGGCGTTGGGGTTCTTAATTGCCTGCGCTTCGTCAGCAATCACATGATCCCACTGCACTTGGGAAAGTTCGTTCACATCGCGGGTAGCAACACCATAGGTCGTCACAACAACATCGTGTTTCCCGATAAATTCCTGTAGTTCTTCACCATGAGGGCGGTGTGAACCATGCAGCAGCCCAACCTTGAGCTCTGGAGTGAACTTTGCCGCTTCTGCTGCCCAATTGCGCAGCACACCTGTCGGAACGACCAGAAGCGAAGCCTTGTGCTCTTGATCCTTCGCATCCGCTTGACGACGGCAGCGCTCAAACTCCAACAGCGCCAAAATTTGCACAGTCTTACCAAGCCCCATGTCGTCAGCGAGAATGACACCAAAGCCGCGGTTGGACATATCCGCCAGCCACTCCACACCGCGCTGTTGATACTCCCGCAACTCACCGACAAAACTCGGTGGTACCTCGACCGACTCTGCGAGGGCCGTGGAACCGTCTGAGTACTTCGACACTAACGCCTTGAGCCAAGAGGGATCCCTGGGGGCGACGGGCACTGCTGCTGGTGCTTGCGACTCCAAGCCACCGTCGAAGACCAACTCTTTCAGGGTGGCTTGCCCTTTACCGGTTTCCTCCCCGGCCTTAGTCTGCTCCACCAAAAACTTCAGGGCTTCTCTAGCTACCTCTGGGTTCGCGTGCACCCAGTGGTCACGCAGATGCACTAGCCCCGTACTCGATGCAGCGAGCTCACGCATTTCCGCTTCCGTCAGTACGGCATCCCCCACGGCCAACTTCCACTCGTAATCAACCAGTTGGTCAAATCCGAGTTTCGGTTCCGAACGGCGCCCAGCAGGCCCCGTCGGGTCTAGCTGGACGACTTCAGTGTGCAACTGCAGGGTGGTCTCCACCGACTTCCAGTTCGGTGGCAGCATCACATCGATATCGACCTTTGCCAGCTGCGAGATGCCATCAGTCATAAGCTCTATCAGCTGCTCTGAGGTCAGCAGCAGATCTAAGCCCGGGTGACCCGCTGCTTTCGCATATTTGAGCGTTGGGAATGCCTCTTGTGCAGCCAATAGCTGCGGGCGAAGCAGCGACAGCACGGACCGGCGACACATTTCTGGGTTCAGGCGTTCCGGAGCTGCGACGCCGATGCGGTAGTACATCCGCAATGGCCATAGAGTCTCATGTTCCACCGCAGCTGAACGAGGATTGAGGCGAGTTACTGAGCCGCCTTCGTCATCCGCTCGATCCCGCAACTCCAACAGCTGCGGAAGATCCACATCCGGCAAGTCCTCCAGCTGGCCTTCAAAACCAACGGGTTCCTGCACCATTAGCTGCAGGCGAACATCCTCACCATCGGCCGACAGCCTCCACTTTGCCAGCGACTGCGCCACCCCCGGTGTCGCACGCCCCAGGGACTCCGACTGCAACAACGACCGCACGAAGCTCTGGCGCTGTTCTGCCGGTTCATCCAAATCGGCCAGGAGCGCGTTGGTGACCCAATGAAACATCCGATTGATGAAATCCTCAGCCACCGTGGCACCTCCGTTATCAATCAACACCGGTGGTGTACGGGAAACGACCTGACTCTGCCAGGCAATCTCACTCAACCCCTCAGACATCCGCCACGTCGGCCACCACTCATTGTCTTCCCACGTCAGCGCCACCAATGCCCGCCCAGAGCGTGCGAAAGCATCCAATCCCTGCACAACATCTACAAAGAACCTAAGATCCGGCGCCATCGCCGTCGAGGAAACTTCCTCCTGCAATTGCACCAGTGCTGTCACCGCAGCCCATGGCGGGAACACCCATGTGGGTACCGCTTTCTCTACTGCCCGCCCCTTCGGTGTGCGCAGTTTTAGCGTCAGTTGTGCTCGACTCCCCCGGTCCAGGACTGCAAAAAGCCGACGCTGATGCGCCGGGACTTCCAGCAAATCCACGTCCGCAATAATCCGGTGCCCCTCTGGCCGCTCCACCCACAGGTGAAGACCCGAATCATCCTTCCAGACCGCGTGCAGCAGCAACGGCACCGCTGACTTAGCAACTTGGCCCATTACTTCCTCCCCACTGCTTGCTCAGTCATCACCGTCTAATCACCCGGCGACTTCGCCGCCAGATATTTGTTCAATGAAGATTCTGCCACGCACCCCGGATCAGCTTTTCCACCACACCACAACATTAGCACGCATGTTCGAATTATGTATCTTGCAAAAATTAGTCCCCTTCTACCCAAATACCCCTTTTCCCAGGTAATTTGTCGCACTTAACCGATTTTTAAAACCTTTTTCAACGCTTCTTATCTTGCAATGCAGCGCATCACATGCAAACGTCGTATGAGCTACAAGAATTAAAAATGTGTGACTCGTGCAATAGTTCTGCCATGGTTCGCATGTGCCAGTAGGCTCCGCTGACTGTCGTAGACAGCCCGGAAGCTGAAGTTGTGTTTCATTGCGAATCGCAGGTTCTGCTGTTTCTGTCGGCCACTTTCTGGCTCGATGTTGCTGCGACGCTGTGAACGTCGTCAAGCGGACTGGCTCAAACGAAATTGAGTGATGCGCTAGGAAACGATTTCCGGCGTGCTGGGCAGTGCGTGAGTCCGACTGTACGCCTAATAAATAATGAGGAGTTGCCCTGTGGACCAACAAACATGGTTCATCATCGCACTAGTCATTTATCTGCTGTTGATGGTCTACATCGGTTGGACCGGATGGAAAAAGACCGCAGAGTATGACGAATACATGATTGGCGGTCGCGGTCTGCATCCGTTCGTCGCAGCACTGTCAGCGGGTGCATCGGACATGTCCGGCTGGCTGCTGATGGGTCTGCCCGGCGCGATTTACCTTTCAGGCCTGAATCAGACCTGGATTGCAATCGGCCTGGTCGCAGGCGCATGGTTGAACTGGAAGTTCACCGCACCGCGCCTGCGTAGCTACACCAAGATTGCTCGTAACTCGATTACCGTGCCGTCGTTCCTGGAGAACCGTCTGCACGATACGTCGAAGGTACTGCGCGTTTCCGCAGGCCTGATTATTCTGCTGTTCTTCACCTTCTACGTCTCCTCGGGCATGGTCGCAGGTGGCCGCTACTGGGAGTCGACGTTCGGTGGCAGCTACCTCGTCGGCATGCTGCTGGTTGCGGGGATTACTGTCGCTTACACTCTTTTCGGCGGCTTCCTTGCTGTCTCCTACACGGACGCGGTGCAGGGCATCATCATGTTCATTGCGCTGCTGACGGTTCCGACTGTCGGCATTATCTACCTGATTAACAACGGCAACTCCTTCTCGGACATCTTCAGCTTTGCTGCTAACAACCCGTACCCGGGCAGCGAGGGACAGCCGGTTGAGACCTTCTTCGATCCGTTCGCCGGCATTCCGCTAATCACGATTATCGGTCTGCTCGGCTGGGGTCTGGGCTACTTTGGCCAGCCGCACATTATCGTCCGCTTCATGGCTTTGCGTAGTGCAAAGGACGCAACTGAGGGTCGCCGCTGGGGCGTTGGCTGGCAGGCACTATGCATGCTCGGCTCGGTCCTCGTGGCCCTGACCGCAACTGTTTTCTTCGCTACGAACCCAGATGCTTCGGTCACTGATGCGTCTTCCTACGAGACCATCTTCCTGGACATGACCCGCATCCTGTTCCACCCGCTGATTGCAGGCCTGATTCTGACTGCAGTGCTGGCAGCAATCATGTCCACCATTTCTTCGCAGCTGCTGGTATCTTCCTCCGCGCTGATTGAGGACCTGTTTAAGGCAACGGTCAACAAGTCCCTGCGTCCGAAGACCTACATGACGCTCTCCCGCGTCGCCGTTGCGCTGATCGCCATCATCGCCGCAATCATCGCTGCTAACCCGAACAGCTCCATTCTGGATCTGGTTGGCTTCGCATGGGCTGGCTTCGGCTCAGCATTCGGCCCGGTGCTGCTGGCCGCCCTCTACTGGTCGCGTCTGAACACCCCTGGTGCTGCTGCCGGCATGATCACCGGTGCGGTTGTCTCCTTCGCATGGGGCATGAGCTCGCTCAGCGACACTCTCTACGAGATCGTCCCGGGCTTCGCCGCTGCAACTGTCGTGATGATTATTGTCACGCTGCTTACCAAGGAGCCGAACGAGAAGATCAAGGAAGAGTTCGACCACGCAGCAAAGCAGGCTCTGGTCTAACGCCTTGATCTAGGCTTGGCCTCCGCTAGCCCCGCAGGCTAGCCCCGGCGCATACCTACAAGGGAACCGAAAAAGTATTTTTCGCGCCCAACTAGGTATGCGCCCTTTTTTATTTGCCATCCTGGCCGCCGCCCTGACTGCCGCCTTTGTCTCATCCTTTGCGCTTACGCGAGTTCTCGTCACCTCCTCCCCCGCGGGGTCGGAGACGGAAGCCGTCGTCAAGCAACTGCGCACCGTGCGCGTCGTCGCCGACCGCCCCACCGTCACCGGATACAAACGCGAGCGCTTCGACGTCTGGGCAGGTTCTGCCGATTGCAATACACGCCATAAAGTGTTGGCGGCGTGGTTCGGGGGCTCTGTATGTTCGCTTGACGACGGCTCCCTGCGCGAAATCCCCGACCCTTACACGGGTGACCCGGTGGGTGCGCATGAGGTCGATATCGACCACATTTATCCGTTGGCAGCGGCGTGGGATTTCGGAGCCTACGCCTGGGATGCCGAGCGGCGACGGCAATTTGGCAACGATATCGAGACCAACCTCGTGCCCACGCGAAGCGCAGTCAACCGGGATAAAGGCGATGCCAGCCCGGCCGAATGGCTTCCTGCGGATACGAAGGCGTGTGACTATTCGCAGCGTTACTTAGCGGTAGCGATTAAATGGGACCTGCCCGTATCTTCGGCAGACTGGACGGCGCTGGCAGCTGCGTGTGGTATCCCCGCGGGGAAAGGCACGAAATAGAGAAAAAGGTGCGAGCACGTTAAGTTAAGGACTGGTCTTAATAAGGAAATATCCAGGCCACTCCTCGCTTGAACGCGAGGCCTACATTCAGTCGTGGAAAGGTAATACGTGCAAAACGTAGTTCTTATGGTTCACGTCCTAGCGGCAATTCTGCTGCTTGGACCGGTGACTGTCGCAATTTCGATGTTCCCGAAGCTCGCGCTTGCAGCCCGCGGCGGAGAGGCTGGAACGGTCGGCTCCGCGCGCACCATGCACGCCATTTCGCGCACCTACGGCATGTGGTCGCTGCTCGTGCCGCTGCTCGGCTTCGGTGTCATGTTCACCGATGTGTCGACCTACATGAAGTCCGGGGCAATGCACGCCGCAATCCTGCTGGCGATCATCGCCTGGGCACTGCTGTTCTTCCTGATTATTCCGCGTCAGCGTCTGATGATGGCCGGCCTCGGCATCGCTGACGAAGACGAGGATGTCAACGACCCGGAGTTCATCGAACGTCGCAAGAAGGCTGACGAGCTCGACTGGGACAAGCAGAAGGGCCAGCTGGCCATGTTCTCCGGCATCTTCTCCCTGCTGTGGGTTGTCGCCGGCATCCTGATGTTCTTCATCTAGAGCACACGCTCAGACACAATAAAACTGCCGGTGCGCCTGTACGTTTCGGCCCGACTTTTAGGGCTGGGAAGTACATGCGCACCGGCAGTTTTTTATTTTCTAGGTCAGCGCCACGGACGGTGGTCGCCTGACGACGCCCCCCCCTGCTCGCCTGCCTAACAGGTCTAGCGGCGTCCGCCTCGGTAACCACCGCGGCGGTCATCCCGGTCACCACGGTAGCCACCGCGACCGCGTCCGCCACCACGACGGTCATCGCGACCGCGACCACGACCACCGAAACCGTCACCGTCATCGAAGTTTCCACGGTAGCTACCCCGGCTGCGGCCGCCACCACGACGGTCATCGCGGCCACGACCGCCACGGTATCCTCCGCGACCGCGGCCGCCATCACGACGATCGCCACGGTAGCCACCACGGCCACCACGGTAGTCATCGCTGTCGTCGACCGAGGTGCCGTCGTCAAGCTTCAGCCCAATGAGCTGGCCGGAAATGCGGGTATCGGAGAGGTTGTTGATGACTTCTTGCGGCAGGTTGGCCGGCAGTTCGACCAAGGTGTGGTCGCCACGGATGTCGATGTGTCCGAAGTCCTTGGAGGACAGGCCGCCCTCGTTGGCGATGGCGCCCACAATGGCACCCGGGCGAACGTGCTGGCGACGACCGACGCTGATGCGGTAGGTTGCGGTGCCCTCGCGTTCGAATTCGACCAGGTCGGCGCGCTTGCCCTGACCGCGCTCACCACGGGAGCGACCATCGCGGCCACGGTTGCGGTCGCGGTCGAAACGATCACGGTCACGATCATGACGACGGCCACGCGGTGGCTCCTTCATCAGGAAGTCGCCCGACTGTGCCTGTGCAGCGATAGCAGCGGCGATATCAACCAGCGGGGTGTCGTGCTCTTCTGCGTACTCCTCGATGAGCTCGCGGAAGACCGGAACCTGCGAATCAGCAAGCGCCTCAGTCAAATCATCAGCGAACTTCTGCTTGCGAGAGTCGTTGACCTCATCGACGGTCGGCAGCTTCATCTCGTGCAGCTGCGACTTGGTTGCCCGCTCAATCGAGCGCAGCAGGCGCCCCTCACGCGGAGTGACAAAGAGCAGTGCCTCGCCGGAGCGGCCAGCGCGGCCGGTACGACCAATGCGGTGGACGTAGGACTCGGTGTCGTGCGGAATGTCGTAGTTGACCACGTGGGAAATGCGGTCAACGTCCAGGCCACGAGCAGCAACATCGGTTGCCACCAGGATGTCCAGGCGACCGTCCTTGAGCTGATCAATCGTGCGCTCACGCAGAGTCTGCGGGATGTCGCCGTTGATGGCGGCAGCGGAGAATCCGCGGGCACGCAGCTTCTCGGCGAGCTCCTCGGTCTCGTGCTTGGTACGCACGAACATGATCATCGCTTCAAATTCCTCGACCTCGAGGATGCGGGTCAGCGCGTCCAGCTTGTTGCGGTGGCTGACCATCAGGAAGCGCTGGCGAATATTGTCCGCAGTGCGAGTCTGGGACTTGACGGTGATCTCTTCCGGCTCCGTCAGGTACTGCTTGGACAGGCGACGAATCGAAGCCGGCATGGTAGCCGAGAACAGTGCGACCTGCTTGTCATCCGGAGTGTCGGCAAGAATGCGCTCGACATCCTCCTGGAAGCCCATCTGCAGCATCTCATCGGCCTCGTCCAGTACCAGGAAGCGCAGGTCGGAGATGTCCAACGAGCCCTTTTCCAGGTGGTCGATGACACGACCCGGCGTGCCGACGATAATCTGTGCACCTCGATGTAAACCCGACAGCTGCACTCCGTAGGACTGACCACCGTAGATTGGCAGGACCTGAATCTTGCCCAGGTGATCAGCAAACGACTGGAAGGAATCCGCAACCTGCAGTGCCAGCTCACGGGTCGGAGCGAGCACCAGCGCCTGCGGTGCGCGGACGGAGCGATCAATGCGAGCCAGAATCGGCAGCGCGAACGCCGCGGTCTTACCGGTACCAGTCTGAGCCAGGCCGACGACGTCGCGGCCGCTCATCAGAGTCGGGATAGTTGCAGCCTGAATTGGGGACGGAGTCTCAAACCCAACCTTGCGAACTGCATTGACAATGTCATCGGGCAGCTCCAGCTCATCGAAGCCGACGGTGTCGTCGTCGTTGTCGTCTTTGTTCTTTTCGGCCTTCTTCTCGGCCTCGGCAGTCTTTTCTACCTTCTCGGTCTTTTCCTCAGCGGCCTTCTCTTCGACCACCGGTGCTTCCTCGGCCACTACATCCTCGGCCTTCACAATTGCGTCCTCGCGCTGGTTTTCGCGCTGATCCTCACGGTTTTCCTCGACGCTGCCATTCATTTCATTATTAGCCATTTGGGGCTCTTCCTGGGCCTTTTTGCCCGCACATTCAATATTCAACAGTTGATTACTCACAGTTGGGTCGCACATACATGACCCGCCCAATTTACGTTCTAGTTTTCAGTGCTCTCACGTCGGAATTGCGATGACATCGCTTCTCTTGCACATACTTCGAAAAATTGCGCCCAAACCCAATTCAGCTTTTACTTCCGAGGAGGGGCGCCCATCATGCACTATGCACTCTCAAGCGTTTCACCAGCGAATTTATACCGCTGCCAGATTCTCTGCGACATTGTCGTCAGGATTTCACACCGACTGCCCAGACTACGCCACCGTCGGTCAAAAAACCATTTCCCGTCAGCAAGGTCACAACACAAGGTGGTCGATTTCTTGGATGAGGCCCGGCGCTGGGGCCGTCGTCAAGCGAGCACATTGCACCCACTTCGGGGCGCCTATTTTGCAATTTGCCGGGGTGAGGTGGCTAACATTTTCCCTACACGTTTGTACACATATCAGCTATTTTCCGCCGTGGAACACCCACCGTTCGGCGGATTTTTGCAATTTCGCAACGTATAAACCCAAGGTCACTAGAGAATGTCCAGCAATAACAACGCACCAGAAACGCAGCCGTCTTCGCCCCGGCAGTCCCCGCTAAAACCACATTCTCCCGAGGAGACTTCTGGGAATGGCGAGCAGGAAAATGAGGCACCGTCGAAGCTCTCAGCAATGATTGAAGTTCTCGGATTTCCGGGCTTTATTTTGGCAGGTTCGGCGCTGGCATTCTTCTTCCCCGCCCCGTTTACTCCACTGACGGACTACATCACGTACTTCCTGATGATCATCATGTTCGCGATGGGCCTCACCCTGACCATCCCGGACTTTAAGCAGGTCGCTAAGCGCCCGTTGGCGATTCTCTTCGGCGTCATTGCGCAGTTTGTCATCATGCCGCTGCTAGCGATTGCCGTGGCTAAAGCCCTCGGACTCAATCCGGCACTCGCCGTCGGCCTGCTGATGCTGGGCTCCGTCCCAGGCGGCACCTCATCGAACGTTATCGCTTACCTGGCACGCGGTGATGTCGCGCTGTCCGTCGCTATGACCAGCGTGTCGACGCTGGTCTCGCCGATTATGACGCCGTTTCTCATGCTCGTGCTTGCCGACGCGCACACGGAGGTCGACGGCCTCGGGATGGCGTGGAGCCTCTGCCAGACAGTCCTCCTGCCTGTGGTTGGTGGCCTGATCATTCGCTTTGTGGCCGACTCGTTTATTAATAAAATCCTGCCGATTCTGCCGTGGATTTCCATTCTCGGTATCGGCGGCGTGGTCTTCGGTGCCGTGGCCAAGAATGCGGAGAGCCTGGCGAACATTGGCCTGATTGTGTTTGTGGCTGTGATTATCCACAACGTTTTGGGTTACGTGCTCGGCTTCTTTGCAGGCCAGCTGGTGGGGATGCCGACTTCGGGCAAGCGCACGGTGGCCGTGGAGGTCGGCACGCAATCCGCGGGTCTGTCCTCCGGTATGGCGGCGAAGCTCTTTACCCCAGAGGCCGCGCTTCCGGGCGCGGTGGCCGCGGTGGTGCACAACATTACCGGTGCGATCTATGTGGCTATTTGCCGAAAGCTCGATGAAGGCAAGGAATCTAGCAAATCCGCTTCTGCTTAAGGCGTTTTCGCTTTGGCTTCTTTTTCTCCGCTGTTCGACGAGTGGGCTGGTAGAGTCTCGCGCCCGAAGATCCAGCCCACCATTGCGACCAGCGAAATGACACCGCAAACAAAGAAACCGGCCTTGAATCCTGCGGCATCCACGATTGCGCCGACAATCAGCGGGCCGGAGATTGCTCCGAAGTCCTGAGCCATTTGGAAATTGGCGAGCACCTTTCCACCTTGGCGGTTGGCGCCGATGACGTCGGCAAGCACAGCCTGCTGCGATGGATTAATCATGCCAGCGCCAAAGCCCGCAAGGACGGAGAGAATCAGTAGCGGAATGGCGCCGCTGCTAAATCCGATAGCGCCCGTGAACACGCCGTTGATAAATAGCCCCGTGATGAGCAGAGGGCGACGGCCGATGCGGTCGGACAAACGACCTGAAAACTGCAGTGCCGTAACATTGCCGAGTGCGAAGGCCGTCAGCGCGAAACCAGCTGTGGCAGTGGCAGCTACTGCCCCATCGCTGCCCGGTTCTGGGGCACCGACATGGGAAAACGTTGCCGCAGCGAACAGCGGGACAATCGCGACGCGCACGCCGAAGTTCGACCAGCCGTTGGCGAAAGCTCCGACTAGTGCGCTTCGATATGCCGAGTCGCGGATTGCCTCGGAGAACTTCAGCACTGGAGTCGTGCGCTTTGGCACTACGTGGCGAAGGTGCTCTGCACTCAGCGACATGCCGACCACAATCGTTGCCACAATCAGCGCGCCACCGTAGATGAAAAACGGCACCCGCATGCCCCATGCGCCCATCGCAGCACCAATAATTGGGCCAAAGACATTGCCCAACAGGAAGGCTGTGCCGTAGGCGGCCGAGCTCTTACCGCGGATCTCCGGCGGTGAAATCCGCACAATCAGCCCCATTGCCGAGACCGTGAACATCGTCGAACCGATGCCGCCGAGTGCACGAAACGCCAGCAGTTGCCAATAAGTCTGCGCAATACCGACGAGCAAAGTCGAGAACGCGACGATACTGATGCCGGTTAGGTACGTGCGCCGGTAACCGAGCTTCTCTACCAGCGAACCCGATGCCGGCGCGAAGATTAGCCGGAAAATGGAGAACGAACTGACCACGAAGCTGGCCGCGAACACACCCACATCGAAGCTGCGCGCGTACTGCGGCAAGATTGGCGCAATCAGCCCGAAGCCCAGCGCAATGATGAACGCAGCGCTGACTAAGATCCAGATTTCTCGCGGAATCGGCTGCTTTGTCCGGTCTGATTCCCCCGGCTGAGGGCCTAGGCCTTGTGCTTTGCTTCCCACCCCCGACGCAATGTCTGGCTGAGATTCGCACTTTGCTCTACGACGAAGCAGGTCGCGCGAACGGGAAGCTGACAAGGTAACGGTCCTTTCTTGCTCAGTTGACCGATTTCAATAAAAGACTCGACTCTTATACAGCTATGACCTCTTGAATCGGCACCTGTGCTGTGTTTTTATTTAGTGCATTTGAAATCGAAGTTCCCAATGCTCTTGCCACAGGAGGCGGAAATGCATTTCCGACCTGTCTCCAGGCAGCAGTTTTCTTTCCAGAAATTTTCCACTCCGGTGGAAAACCTTGAATTAGAGCTCCCATAGCAACTGTAAGCCGTGGAGGTTGATCCACTGGATCGTCAGCGGCAGGCGGATACTCCGCGATTGACGACCCCTTAACCCCTAGCTTGGCCCATGCTTCTCTTGCACGCGAAGGACCAACATCTGGGCCACCATGCTTCTTAGATCCGCCAACGAGAGTCGGCGCAATTTTATTCGCACGAGCTGCCCAACTTTCCGCTCCTGGCCACCCCTGCGAAGCCATCTCCGCATAAAGCGTTTCACCTACTGTCGGGGCTTCACCTTGCGGTTCAGGCCAGTGGAAAAATGGAGCATACTCCTGTTTCACAGCTACCAACACAAAACGAGGACGGAGTTGCGGAACACCGTGTTCCGAAGCATAAATTAATCGCCAATGTGGTTCATATCCAAGACGATAGAGTTCGTTAAGAACGGACTCTCGGTAATTCTTAAACCGTGGTTGCGACAACCCCTTCACGTTCTCCAAGAGCACTGCTTTCGGGTCGGCCAAAGCAATAATCTCAAGCGCTTTTGGGAAAAGATCTCGCTCGTCATCAGCCCCGAGCTGCTTTCCGGCAATTGAAAACGGTGGGCAAGGCACACCCCCAGCCACTAGATCTACGCCTTTGAAATCCGCACCGTTTAAGTTGAGGACATCGTCCTCGCGAACATTCCAACGCTGTTTTGCTGCAACGAGATCGTTGCCCCTATTCAAACGCAGCGTATTACAGGCATCTCGGTCGTTCTCTACTGTGCATACATGATAGAAACCGGCTTGCTCAAGCCCCAAAGCTTGGCCACCAGCACCGGCGCAAATCTCTAGCGATGTGAATCCACTCATCTCTAACGCCACCTCCTACATCGCCAACCAATGGTTCTTCGAACTGGAAGCTACCCGATGCTCAGGATCCACCACGAGACATAATTCGAACATCCATTCGATACCGTGCTTAATAACGCTTTCTACCCTACTACCCCGACTGATTTTACGGTCAACAAACCCGATCAGAATGAAATAGGTGCCTGTACCACCGGGTCAGTGCTCGTAGCTACTCGCCAAGACTGACCGTCAATTTCCACAGCGCCCCGCCCCCGATGAGAATCAGTAACCGACACAACTCTCAGCGCAATCAACTCATCGGAACGCAGTTTCACACCAGCCAACTGCTCCGCGATTTCCATCTGCCGCATATACTTTCCGGTTAAGATAATTATGCCCTCAGCTGCCAGAGCTGTACGCGCACCACCATTGCCACGCACACGCTTCATGTAGTCGCGCTGTTTCGCCACCGTTGCAATATCTTCTCGATTGATGACCAATCCGAGCGCCTGCCGGAAAAACTCGTTAACTCGCTTTTGCCCAGATCGATTGGCGAAGATCTTCTCACGAGCACTTTCCGGCAAATGAAGCAATCGATTTATGGGCAGCGGAGCGTCATCAAAGATCCAATCAATTCCAGATCGAGCTGACCGAGTAAACGTCCGCTTCCGATCACGATTCCCACCTTTCGTCAATTTGTCCGACGAAGCTCGCTCAACACAAACACTGAAACAGGAATCCTCATCAGAGGAATGCAGTCCAATAATAATCTCGTTTTCGGCTTCTACCGGGATCATCCACGACCCCTTATTCATGGAAAACTTGCAGTCTACGTCGATTCCAGCGATCCGATAATCAAGATGTTTCTGTATGCCGTCATCGATGATCTCCGCAAACTCATGACGGATAGCGATTTCGATCAATGTTCCAAAATGGGTCTTCTCAGTCTTGTAAAGCTGTTCCCAGCGGTAACGTCCTGTTTTCTGGCCGTTATATAGCAAGTAATAGGTTTCCCTAAAAACCTTTGCAAACCGATCCCCTTCTGGATCCGCATCACGAATTAGTGCCTTGACCTTTTCGACCTCCGAATCGGCAGCACTGGTTATCTTTTGCATAGTTAAGGACCTTAAGCCACAAACCCCCTACCCCGCCACCATGGCGGAATAGGGGGTTAAACGGAGCGTCGTAAAGCGAACGCCCTATCTACGAGACTGCGGTGACCTGATTAGAACAGGCTCGGCAGGTTCGCCTGCGAGGAAATGCTGTCGGCTGCCTGTGTTGCCTGAGCGGTCGCACCAGACAGCTCCGGGATCGGCAGCTCCGGGAGAGCTGGGCTCTCCGAGATGATGTCAGCAATTTCCGGTGGGACCTCAACGCCCTCTGGGAGCAGCTCGCCAATCGGCCCCAGATCCGGCTCTTCCTGCGGGACGTGCTGGTTGGTGTACTGGACGTCCTCGTCAATCGTGCGGAACTCAGACTGCGGTTCAGTGGAAGTCTCTACCTTGAAGCGCTCGTTAACCTGGCCGTCTGGGATGTCGTACTGCTCTTCAAGAGCAACGTCAATCGGCTGGAAGCGGCTCAGCGGGCCAATACCCATGGAGTTAACGCCGATGGCCTCGCGAGTCTCTGGGTTGTAGGCGTTTCCGCCCGAATCGCCGTGGTCAATCGGAGCGATGGCCCAGACACCGTTGCGGACACGGAAGGCCTGGAAGCCGCAACCGCGGCCAGTACGGGAACCGTCAGTGCACACGGGCTCACCGAAGTTGTCGACGGAGATCTCCATCGGGTCGAGAGTGCGCTTGTCCTCGATACCGACGATTTGAACCGGCTCGCCATGGACGTTGCCGAACTCATCCACAGAGTGGGACATAGAGGTGGTCTTGATGTCGTCCTGAACCTCAATGATGCCGTAGTCACCGCTATTGAAGAGCTCGTTGAAGAACTCCGGCATAGTGGTGTTTTCGTCGAAGTCGCTCTCTTCCGGCATGACATCGGTGCCCATGTAGTCCTTGTTGACCAGCTTGTCGCCGTCCTTGGTTGGGATGAAGAACTGGCCGGTGACCTCTTCGCCGGTTTCAGTATCCTTCGCCACAACACAGTGACCGGCAGTCATGATGACACGATGCGAAACGCCATTCTGATCCACAACGGTGCCGGGAACTCCCAGAGAGCACATCGGGGACTGAACATGCCGTCCGTCGATGTTCTTACTGCTCGGGAACGGCATTCGCAACGGCGAGCCCGGGCCGATGACAACATCCGAGTTTGCCGGTGCAGCCTCAGCTACCGCGATTCCGGGCACAAAGCCACCTACAGCTACCGACAGTGCAGCCGTGAGTGTGGCGACCTTCTTCGAACTGGCCATAGTGTGCGCTACTCCATTTCTGTACAGAAAACTTGTCCCACTCAGTGTATTAGGGACACCTTTACAAAGCTCTCCAAAAATGAAACCTAGGGTGAAATTCTCAGTCGAGGAACCGGTGATTCGCCTTCATTTCACACTCATTAGACATCAAAAAGTTTGCTCAACAGCAATGCAAGAGCCAGAACCATCCGCCTTGGATGATTCTGGCTCTCTTAACGGTTCGGGGGTGATTTTTGTCAGATTCTCAGACTGGTGCTAGCTCTCAAAGCTTGGAAGCTGAATTTCTGCCAACTGAGGCGACTCAGACAGATGTGACAATTGTGGTAATTGGGGCGATTGTGGCAGCTCAGGGACTTGCGGTAACTGTGGCAGCTGGTCCACGAGATCGACTAGCTGCGGTACAGAACCTTCCTGTGAATCCTGCGAATCCTGCCCCCGGGCATACTCCTGATCAGCCGCCATATCCTCGTTGAGGGTGCGATAGGTGGAGTCGCGCTGAGCCGTGGAATCCGATACCTCAAAGTGGTCGTTTACTTGACCGTCGGGAATACCGTAGGCCTCCTGGATGGCAATATCCGCGGGCATCACACGCGAGACCGGACCGAAGGTCATCGAATTCACGCCAATAACTTCATTTGTGGTCGGGTCGTAGGCATTTCCGCCAGAGTCACCGTGATCAACGCCAATACCAACCGTCCAGATGCCGTTTCGAGCTCGGAATACCTGATATCCACAGGCTCGTCCGGTGCGCATACCGTCCTTGCAGATAGGCTTGCCAAGATTATCGAAGGAGACTTCGCCACGCGGCAGGTCTTCATTGTCCTGAATGCCAGTCATCACTACCGGCTCCCCGTAGCTCTGACCATTTTCATCAATGGAGTAACTTGCACCGGTAGTCTCTACGTCCGGATCCAGGTTGATTATTCCGTAGTCCGCGCCATTAAAGCCTGCCGGCAACGACTCCAGTCCGGCATCTTCCTGCGGCAATTCCCAACGATGGGCACCTGCGGTACCAATGCGCTTATCACCTTCAGTGGTTGGCACATACACCTCACCAGTGACGATTGGCAGACCTATATCCGGAGCATCATTCAGGCAGTGCCCTGCGGTCAACATGACCCGATGCTTCTCCCCGTTGCGGTCCGTCACCGTCCCCGGAACACCCGCCGAACACATCGGCGAGTTGATATTTCGATACCCATCCCACGGACTTCCCTCCATGGGGGTTCGAATCGGGTCACCCGGACCAACCACGACAGCATGTGCAGCGACCGGGGCCACCAAGGACAAAAGTGCTGCGAAAGCCGCTACCGCCAGTCGACTTCTTGCGTGCTTCATTGAGACGAATCTTTCAAATGTTTAGTTTTCCTTTAGGGCCACCACTCACACTAATCCACCACCCCACCCCCAGAAATAGTGTTTTCTCAGACTCTTGGGCTTTTACAAAAGTCGTTATCGAATCGTTTCCACAACCCCACGCGTCCCTGCAATAACACCAGACACCTAGCCAATTGACTACCCCCACTTGGGTAGCCCACTGATGCTAATCTTATTTCGCACACGCGTTCTATACGTTCGAAAATATGAGTCCGGGGTGTTCGATAATTTGTGAGCCATGAGTACAACAAACGAGTTTCCCATTCACCGTCGCCTAGCCCTTCCCCCGCTATCCGCTACCTACCGTGCAGAATGTTTCGAAGACCTCGCCCTCATCCGCACAATCCTCTGCCACCCCACCATCGGCCGTAGGCATTCGCCCGGCGCGCTGGATCACTCCTTCTCGCTTTCCGACGGGCCTGTGGTCACCGTCCGAGCGTCACGGATAGCGCTTCCTCGCGCACTGGTCTCTCAGCTTGCCGACGTGCACGCGGAATACTTCGTCCTGAAGGATGAGCCCATGTTCATGTACTCCGTTTCCGTCAAGGTGGAATCCTCATCGGAGGTAGTCCTCCGCGGAATTGGCGGTTCGAATCGGACACGGGAAGAAAACCGCCGACGCACTCGGGCTGTAGCCGAGGCTCTCCATCGTGCGCAGGACTGCAGCAAGATACACGAAAACGGCACTGACCTCGCACTCCCCGGGCGCCGTTATAGTTGGATCGGCACCAGGGACGCGCGGCCACTGCCGTGTCCTAGCGAGCTCTTTTCTTCTCGCTCATCAGCGGCTTAGCACTAGTCACAGCACTGCCGCAGTATAGCTACTCGCTGTCGTCGCCTTCTTCGTCGTCCTCGTCGTCATAGTCGCCATCGTCGTAGAGGTCATCATCGTCCTCGTCGTCATCATCCTCGTCCAAGGAGGCAACGTGATCAGAGTAGATGTACTCTGCATACCCGTCATCGACGGGTGCCAGCTGATCTTCCCATTCCTCTGCGCGGTCTACTACGAGCGCAAGGACATCCATCAGCTTGTCAAAGTCCTTGAAGGTGCCCAGTGTCAGAACCTCATTGCGCAAGGTCTGGATATCAGAGTAGAGGTCAGCGAACATCTTGCGACGGTCATCATCGGTGAGAACCGTTTCGGTGTCCGAGTCCCAGAACTCCGCGATGGCCTGGTCGACGATGTCGTCCAAGTTCGCGTCCTGGGAGATGAAGCGGACGTGTGCGCTGGGCTCGTTGTTGTGGGCAGTTACCAAAACCTGCACCAACGAGGAGGTACCAACTTCGGAGGTAACCAGAGTTGCCTCTTCGGGGTCCTGTTCAAACTCCAGGTCAGCAATGCGGTCATCGTCGCCATCGAGCAGAGTGCGAAGCAGGCCAACAACCTGGTCAGTAGCTACATGGTGAGCGACTGCTGCGACGGCGTCTTCGACGGAGAATACAGCGGAGACCAGAACAGCTTCGAACTCGTCGTCCTCATCATCCACATCGGCAGCGGCTACGTAAACTTCGGCAGCCGGGATGTCCTCATCAATGGTGACGAACTGAACCTCCAGGTCAGAGGTAATGGGAACGAAGAGGGTGTCATCGTTGACACGACTTTCAATGCCCTCGCGGTCCAGTGCCGCAGCAATCTGCTCGAAAAAGCTCATGGGTGGAATCCTCCCTTGAAAGATAATTGGCCTCTACCCGCAGCCAATCGTAGCGACAAACGCGCAATCATGGGGCGGCTCATGCCCCCGACAATTGTTGCGAAAGATCACGCCGGCAGTGCGCGTGCTACATCAAAGCCGCCAACGCGGCCGGTTGAGGGGCAGGCCGCCAGCTGTCGATTCTCGAAAACAGAGCGCTCAGTAGCGTGCCCAGAGCTGATGGCGTTCCTCACGCGAACGTTTCGGACACGAGACACACAGATCGGCGTCTGGGCTGTGATAAATCATGCAGCAAGTAGCTCTCTCCAGGTGAGTAACTACATCGAAGTCCGGTTCTTCTCCCGATTCAGCAGCGGCTTCATCCCAGGGGCGCACCTCGCCTCCACAGGAATCCATGAAACGAGGAAGAGGGACCCGATGTACTCGCTGTATTCCCTCAACGACATGTTTGCCAATAAGCGCTCCGCGCCAGGGCTCCATCAGCTCATTACCGGCGGATATTGCGGCGTTAGCTACGGCATCGGCAGCCACGGCCCAAAGAGGGGCAGGCTTGATTTCCCCGACTTCTCCAACAACCTGAGCCAACGGATCCAAGAAATGAGCCAGTGCTTCGCCGGAATCCTTCAGCTCATCCGCATCCTCAGCGGAAATGCTTTCAAACTGTTGAGCTTGGAACCCAACCCAATAGTCATCTCGGAGAAAGGCGAACCAAGAAGACCACTGCCACACCGGAACTCGATCGGACACCAACACGCATGCCAGCGATGGCCCTACCAATGCTCCGCACATGGACCACCACCACAACTGGGCCTGGAAACGGGTATCCCCCGCAACCTCGGGCATGGGAAACAGCTTTCTCCCAGCCTCAATTCCGGCGGCTACAGCTTCGGTAGAAAGGTGCCACTCGGCAGCGCCGTCGTGAGGCATAACATCTGCGGAAAACCGAGGAAAGTCCGCCAAAAGCTGGGAGTACTCGGGAGGCAATGCGGCACCCCGCGTGACATCGTTCACCAGTCTCATCCTTCTATCGACTGTGTTAATCGCCGTACACCTGTCTATTTTTCCACCGACTACGGAATTTCCCCACAGCTCAGTAGTGTTTATATGGGCATATGGCTCTCAACGGACCCGTTTAGGAGGTCTACTACTTTGTTCCAAAAGACGAAGAAGGATTCAACTCGCACAGTAACTGATGCGGTGAACTCAACCCCCGAAGCGATCGAACGTGATGCCGGAAAACTGGGAACCCTTCTTATCCAAACCCTGGATAAGACCATGAGCTGGCAGTCGTCTGCCATCACCGGGTACGTCAGTTCCCTACACAAGCGCAAAAAAGATGAAACTCCGGCGCAGGTACAGGAACGTATTGATTCCCACTACCTCAACCTGGTCACCGGCACCGGTGGTGCCGCCGGCGGCAGCGCGGTTCTCCCCGGCGTCGGCATGATCACGGGCTTGGCTGCGGTTACCGGTGAATCGCTGCTGTTCCTGGAAGCATCAGCCTGGTACACACTGGCCTCAGCAACCCTGCGCAATATTGACATCACCGATCCGCAACGCCGTCGCACGCTGATTCTTGCGGCCATGAGTGGTTCTGAGGGGACAGCTATTATGGCCTCTCTGCTTGGCGAGGAATCGCTGCGGAAGCAGACCAAAACTTCCGTAAATTCTCTACTGCCACGGCTTGGTGTTCCGCAGCTGGGTGCAGCAAACCGCCTGCTGATTCGCGAGGCACGCAAGCGCTTGATGAAGAACGCTCGTCTGGCCATCATCGGTAAGATTTTGCCATTTGGAATTGGCGCCGTGGTTGGGGCCTCCGCCAACCGCAAGCTCGGTGGCATTCTTATCAGCTCCACTCGCGCATCTCTGGGCCCGCTTCCCCAGGATTGGTCGGACTTTGAGCGAAAGCTACCGGCTAAATCCAACACCTCGGAGGACTCGAAGAAGGACTCAAAGTCATCGAGGTTCTCTATTCCCTCGGCGCTGAAGTGGCCGAAGAAAAAGAAGAATAAGTAGTTCCTCTTACCCCGATTACCCTTCAGCGACTTACCCTTCAGCGACGTTTTTCAATGGAAGAGCGGTACCCACCATGGCCCAGAGCAAACCCCTCAGAACCTCTCCCATGAAGTTCTTGTGGAAACAGTCTCTTCACAGGCCACTACCGCTCTATGGTGTCATTGTTGCAGCGCTAATCGTTGTCGGGCTAGAGTCCGTACTTCCGCTTCTCACTAGAGATGCCATTGATGTGGCAACGGGCTCTTCCGATGGCGGTGTCCCCGCGCGCCTACTGCCTTCCCTAACTCCCCTGCAGGCAGTCATTTCCGTCTTTCTGGCCATCGCGTTAGTACGCTTCGTCGCCCAGGTGGGGCGCAGATTCTTCTCCGGCAAACTCTCCATTGATGTTCAGCACGACCTGCGACTAAAGATCCTTCGCTCCCTACAAAACCTCGATGGTCCAGCACAAGACCGAGTCAACACCGGCCAGGTCGTGTCACGGTCAATTTCCGACCTCCAGGCAGTGTCCGGACTACTGGCGATGTTGCCGTTGACACTGGGATCCGTCGTCAAGCTGTTCATCACTATCGGCATCATGCTCGCCCTCTCGCTGCCCCTGACACTGGTCGGCCTCGCCGTCGTGCCAGCGATTGTCTACATTGCGGTGAATTCGCGTGACAAACTCCATGCCGCAACCTGGGCTGCCCAACAGCAAGCAGGCGAGATCGCCGGACAAGTCGAGGAAACCGTTTCCGGCATCCGCGTTGTCAAGGCGTTTGCGCAGGGTGACAACGAAGTTGCGAAGATGGAGCGTAACTCGTCGCTGCTCTATTCCCTACGCCTGCGAGCGGCAAAACTCAGCGCTCGATTCCAACCGGCGCTGCAGTCGTTGCCGCAACTGTCCCTCGTCGGAAATATCGCGGTCGGTGGCTGGCTCGCGATTAACGGACACATCACCCTAGGCACGTTCGTAGCTTTTGCCACGTATCTCACCAGCCTGACTGCCCTGTCGCGTCTGGTCTCCAACATGGTCATCTCGATACAGCTGACGTCGGCAAGCATCGACCGCATTTCCGATGTCATCGACGCCCGACCAGACAACCCCGAACCCACCGACGCGCTCCTCCTCCCCGACGGCCCCGTTGGCATCAGCTTCAACCACGTCACCCACAGCCGTGGCGGACGCACGCTTATCGACGATGTCTCATTCTCCGTCGCGCCAGGGTCGACCTTAGCGTTGATTGGCCCACCGGGGTCCGGAAAGACTATCGCCACGGAGTTACTCGGCCGTCACTATCTGCCGGATTCGGGAACTATCACTATCGATGCGCCCAGCCACGGCACATCCACAGATACCGCGCGCATTCTCTCCAGCGACGTATATGACGCTATTACTGTCGTTCCGGACACTCCTTATCTATTTGCGGGCACGTTGCGTGAGAACATCGCATTCGCCAATCCCGCGGCGTCCCAGGAAGAGATTGTCGCCGCAGCGACCGCCGCCCAGGTCAACTTCGTCGACGACCTGCCTCAGGGGTGGGACACAGCCATCGGCGAGCGCGGGCATAATCTCTCCGGCGGACAAGCTCAACGCGTCGCGTTAGCACGGGCATTCCTCGCACGGCCTCGAGTTTTGGTTCTCGATGACGCGACCTCAGCAATCGATGCTGCAACAGAGTTGGAAATCTTCAACGCGCTGACCTCGCAGCTGGCGGATACGACTATCGTCATCGTGGCGCATCGATCTTCCACTCTCGAGCAGGCGGACCACATCGCCATTTTCGAAGACGGTGCCATCACTGGCATTGGCACCAAGGCCGAACTGATTTCTTCTCATCCGCGCTTCACCGAGCTGATGGACATCGACCAGAGCGCCTACCCCGAAATCGAAAACCTCGTTCTCGACCCCATCGACAGCGAAGACCCCAGCCCCGAGGAACTCTGGCCCGACGAATCCGCGCCAACCTCCGACGACTCCACGTCAGACACCGCTGCGCGGCTTCCCGGAGGTGCCACTTCTCAAATGAGCCGCGGGGTTGGCCGAGCCGGAGGCGGTCCAGGTGGACCTGGTGGTCCAGGTGGCCGCGGCGGCGGTCGTGGTGGCATGGGGGCGGCTCTCGCCAATGCTCCTGCGACGCCTGAGCTTCTCGAGCGTGTGCGAAACCTCCCACCCGCTACCGAAAAACCGCATGTGCCCGCTGCGGCACTCGACAATTCCGAGACTTTCTCTCTGCGCCAACTGCTCTCCTATGTCCGCGGCCTATTTATAAGTGTCATTGCGCTGCTCGCTCTCATTGCCGTTGCCGATCTGGCGTTCCCCATGCTCGTGCGCTACGCCATTGACCACGGCATCAGTGAGCACAATGAGGCCGTGCTGTGGGCCTGCGCCGCAGGTGGCTTGGCGACGGTCCTCATCAGTTGGCTTGCCGTAGCCACAAATGCTGTTATTACTGCGCGCACTGGTGAGCGGCTGCTCTATGCCCTGCGTGTGCGCTGCTACCGTCACCTGCAGTCGCTTGGCATTAACTACTTCGAGGCCAATCGCTCGGGCGCCATCATGACGAGGATGACAACCGACATCGATGCGCTCTCCTCTTTCCTGCAAACGGGACTGGCAGAAGGGGCAATCGCCGCGTTTACTCTGCTCGGTGTCACAGCACTGTTGCTTGCCACACAGGTGTCACTCGCCGCGGTGGCGTTGGCATCGCTTCCCATCATTGTGGTGGCCACCCTGGTATTCCGCCGAATCTCCTCGCGCCTATACAAGTCTGCACGCGAGCAGCTCTCCTTGGTCAACGCTAATTTTCAGGAGACCATTGGTGGGCTTCGCGAGATTCAGATGTACCACCGCGTCGCCGATATCGAATCTTCCTTTGCCGAGGAATCCAACAAGTACCGCGCAATCCGTCAGCGAGCGCAGCTGGCTGTGGCTCTATTCTTCCCCGGCATCAACTTCGTCTCTGAGTTGGCAACGGCCGCGGTATTGGCTGTCGGTGCCCAACAGGTTGCCTCGGGAACTACGACGCCCGGCGTACTCGTCGCCTTCACGCTGTACCTGGGAATGCTCTTTGGCCCGATTCAGCAGCTGTCCCATGTTTTCGACGGCTACCAGCAGGCGAAGGTCGGCCTCAATCGCATTGATGACCTCCTACAGACCGCCCCCATGCCAGATCACGGCACTACTGACGGCGCGTCCCGCGCAGCTGCTGGCGACCTCCGCTTAGACAAGGTGACTTTCTCCTACCCCGCCGCCAACTCTGAGCACGAACGCCCGCAGGTTCTCGATGCTCTCGATTTACAGATTCCTGCCGGAGAAACAGTCGCAATTGTCGGATCCACCGGCGCCGGAAAATCGACAATCATTAAGTTGTTTGCCCGTTTCTACGACCCAGTTGGCGGCGTGGTGCGAGCCTCCGAAACTGACATCCGCGACTTCCCTCTTAACGATTGGCGACGAACCCTCGGCTATGTCCCCCAAGAATCACACCTGTTTTCGGGGACAGTAGCAACAAATATTTCCTACGGTCGGCCAGACAGCAGTCATGCTGAAATTCAGCAGGCCGCGAAAAACGTCGGTGCCCTCAGCACCATTGCCAGCCTGCCCGGTGGCTTCCACCACCCCGTCGGCCCAGATGGCCGAGGGCTCTCCTCCGGACAGCGTCAGCTCATCGCACTCGCTCGTGCCGAAATGATGCGTCCTGAACTGCTGCTTCTCGACGAAGCCACCGCGACACTCGACCCTGCAACAGAGTCGGCAATCCTTGAAGCCACTGACCGTGCGTCGCGTCAACGCTCGGCAATTATTGTGGCCCACCGCCTGGCTACAGCGGCTCGGGCCAACCGGATTTTGGTACTTGACCACGGGCGTATTGTCGAAGACGGCTCCCATGATGAGCTTCTAGCGGCGGGTGGCCAATACGCAGAGCTCTGGAGCAAGTACCATATGGGGAGCGCGACGGTGTAGTAATTCAGAATTTTCGTTATCCTTGAATGACACTTTGACGCTTGCGCTAATTAGAATAAACGTGAGTTAGTAAAACTAAGACGAAAAGAGGCGAGTACCTGCCGTGAGCAGCGACATGAGCTTCGGCCAGAACGAATGGCTGGTCGACGAGATGTACCAGCAATTCCAGAAGGATCCACAGTCTGTGGGTCAGGAATGGCGCGAATTCTTCGCAACCCACACCCCGTCCCAAAAGGGCGAGGACCTTTCCAATATGGCAAAGCCAGCAGCAGCCACGAAGGAGGAAGCTAAGGCAACCGGACGTCGTGAATCCAAGGGGGTCGAACCCACTAAGACCCCGAACAAGCCGGCGTCCCCGAAGCCAAAGAAGTCCCCAATGGATGCAGCAGCCAAGGTTTCGGCTGTTGAATCCGGCGAGGAGCCTCTGAAGGGCGTCGCACGGGCTATCGCTAAGAACATGGATGTCTCCCTGGAGATGCCGACCGCTACGTCGGTTCGCGATATGCCGGCACGTCTGATGTTTGAAAACCGCACCCTGGTTAACAATCATCTGGCACGCGCCCGCGGCGGCAAGATCTCCTTCACCCACATCATTGGTTACGCCATGGTGAAGGCTGTCATGCTCCACCCGGACATGAACAACAACTACAAGGTGGTTGACGGCAAGCCAGTTCTGGTTACCCCGGAGCACATTAACCTCGGCCTGGCCATTGATATGCCAGCTAAGGACGGCTCTCGTTCGCTCGTAGTTGCTGCTATCCGCGAGTGTGAAACCCTGACCTTCAAGCAGTTCGTCGACGCCTACGAGGACATCGTCGTTCGTGCTCGCCACGGCAAGCTGACCGGTAAGGACTTCCAGGGCGTCACCATTTCCCTGACCAACCCGGGCGGTATCGGTACTCGCCACTCCGTCCCGCGCCTTACCAAGGGGCAGGGCGCGATTATCGGTGTCGGCTCCATGGATTACCCGGCTGAGTTCGCCGGTGCTTCCGCGGACCGTCTGGCAGAGATGGGCATCGGCAAGCTGGTGACCATCACCTCTACTTACGATCACCGCATCATCCAGGGTGCAGAGTCCGGTGAGTTCCTGCGCACGATGAGCAATCTGCTTGTCGACGACAAGTTCTGGGACCACATCTTCCAGACCATGCATGTTCCTTACACCCCAATCCGTTGGGCGCAGGATCTGCCGAACACGGGTATTGACAAGAACACCCGCGTCATGCGTCTGATTGAGGCCTACCGTTCCCGCGGTCACTTGCTGGCTGACATTGACCCGCTGCGTTCTGACCAGCCAAATACTTCTGCTCCGAACCACGCTGACCTCGATATTGAGGAACACGGTCTGACCCTGTGGGATCTGGACCGTACCTTCAACGTCGGTGGTTTCGGCGGCAAGGAGACGATGACGCTGCGCGAGGTTCTCTCTCGCCTTCGCAACGCATACTGCCTCAAGGTCGGTTCCGAGTACGCTCACATTCTCGACCGCGAAGAGCGCGAGTGGCTGGAAGAGCGCATTGAGGGCGGCCAGCCAAAGCCGTCCCACGCTGAGCAGAAGTACATCCTGCAGAAGCTAAACGCCGCAGAGGCATTCGAGAACTTCCTGCAGACCAAGTACGTCGGTCAGAAGCGCTTCTCCCTTGAGGGCGCAGAGTCGCTGATTCCGCTGATGGACTCCGCCATCGACACCGCTGCTGGTGCTGGTCTGGATGAGGTCGTCATCGGTATGCCACACCGCGGTCGACTGAATGTGCTCGCAAACATCGTCGGCAAGCCACTGCGCCAGATCTTCACCGAGTTCGAAGGCAACATCGACCCGGCACAGGTCGGCGGTTCTGGTGACGTCAAGTACCACCTGGGTACTACTGGCCGTCACATCCAGATGTTCGGCGAGGGCGAGATTGACGTCACTCTGACTGCGAACCCGTCCCACCTCGAAGCCGTCAACCCGGTCGTTGAGGGTCTTGCTCGTGCACGCCAGGACAAGATCAACAAGGGCGAAGAGGGCTACTCCGTCATGCCGCTGCTGCTGCACGGTGACGCTTCCTTCGCGGGCCTGGGCATTGTCCAGGAGACCCTGAACCTCATGTCCCTGCGTGGTTACAAGGTCGGCGGTACCGTCCACATCGTGGTGAACAACCAGATCGGCTTCACCACTTCGCCGGACTCCGGTCGATCCTCCTACTACGCAACCGACATCGCCAAGGCATACGGCTGCCCGGTCTTCCACGTCAACGGTGACGACCCGGAGGCTGTCGTCTGGGTCGGCCAGCTGGCTGTTGAGTACCGTAACCGCTACGGCAAGGACGTCTTCATCGACCTGGTTTGCTACCGCAAGCGCGGCCACAACGAGGCCGATGACCCGTCCATGACTCAGCCGCTGATGTACAAGGTCATCGACGAAAAGGAAAGCGTCCGCGCTCAGTACACCGAGGACCTGATTGGTCGCGGTGACATTTCCGAGGAAGAGTACGAGGCAGTTCGCCGAGACTTCCACGACCAGATGGAAGCTGTCTTCAACGAGGTCCGCGCAGCACAGGACGCAAAGCCGGGCGAACAGTCCGGTATTGCAGGCTCTCAGCCGCTGCCGCATGGTCTGAAGACCGGCATCGAGAAGGCTGAAATCGTCGAGATTGGTCAGTCTTACGTCAACCTCCCTGAGGGCTTCAAGATTCACCCGCGTGTTGCGCCGGTCGCTAAGAAGCGCGCGGAGATGACTCAGGAAGGTGGCATCGACTGGGGTATGGCCGAGCTGCTGGCAATCGGCTCCTTCACCGGTGCTGGCATCGACGTCCGCTTCGCAGGTGAGGATGTCCGCCGCGGTACCTTTACCTCTCGCCACGCAGTTCTGATTGACTCCGAGGACGGTTCGGAATACAACCCGATCGACGCCTACGGTAAGTCCAAGAACGGTAGTCGCTTCATGATTTACAACTCGGCTCTGACCGAGTACGCAGGCATGGGCTTCGAGTACGGCTACACCCTGGGTAACCCGGACGCAGCAGTGTTCTGGGAAGCACAGTTCGGTGACTTCGCCAACGGCGCTCAGACCACCATTGACCAGTACGTTTCCTCCGGCGAGGCCAAGTGGGGTCAGACCTCCAAGCTGATTCTGCTGCTACCGCACGGCTACGAGGGCATGGGCCCGGACCACTCTTCGGCACGTATCGAGCGCTTCCTGCAGCTCGCAGCCGAGGGCTCCTACACCGTTGCTCAGCCGTCCGAGCCGGCTAACTACTTCCACCTGCTGCGTCGCCACGTCCTGTCCGACCTGCACCGTCCGCTGGTTGTGTTCTCGCCGAAGTCGATGCTGCGCAACAAGATGGCAGCGTCTGCTGTCGAGGACTTCACCAACCCGAACAAGTTCCGCTCGGTCATCGATGACCCGAACTTCGAGTCCAAGGACAAGTCCGGCATCAAGACCCTGCTGCTCTGCTCCGGCAAGATCTACTGGGAGCTGGAGAAGAAGCGCAAGAAGGACAAGCGCGACGATCTTGCAATCGCTCGCCTGGAGATGCTGCACCCGCTGCCGCACAACCGCCTCCGCGACATCTTCGAGTCCTACCCGGATCTTGAGGAAGTCCGCTGGGTTCAGGATGAGCCGGCTAACCAGGGTCCGTGGCCGTTCCTGGCACTGAACCTCCCAGAGGTTCTGCCGGATATGCCGAAGCTGACCCGCGTTTCCCGCCGTGCACAGTCCTCCACCGCAACTGGTGTGGCTAAGGTCCACCAGATTGAGGAGAAGGCTCTGCTGGAAGAGGCTCTCAAGTAGGTCTCATTGACTGGTCTTCGCCAGTTGGCGTGTAAACGCTAAGGGGTTCCAACCGAACGGTTGGAGCCCCTTTCTTGTTGCTTGGGCGATCGTTGCCAGGCATCAAGGGCGAATAGTCAAAAAGCGTGTCCGGTCGGCGTGCCACCGGGTCGGCACCATTTACTACTTAGTCCTCAATGCGAGTTACTGACTACGTTTATGACAAAAA
>NZ_KV806702.1:0-21812 GCF_001811805.1 Corynebacterium sp. HMSC064E08 | reverse complement strand
TCATAAACTCGCACAGTTTCACATTTGCAGCCCGCATTCATGGGTTAATCAACAAACTTGGCGGCAGCCAACAGCAGATACACGTCCGATACCGCCACAACTAGCCCCCGCCACGCCGACTACGCCTTGTCCAGCCACTCTTGAGCGACCAACTCAGGGCTGGCGCCACCAGCCACAGCCCGGGTCATCAGCTTTAAGTCCTCAGTGCTCAGCGAACCCGCAATTTCATTGAGCACGCGGACTCGATCATCTCGGTCCAGCGCTGGCTTGACGTAGAAAGGCACAAGCCATTGCGGCAAGTCAGCCCCGGCATTGTCAGCTGACACATCTGCGCAGCCCTGTGCCATGCCCGCGTCGGTGGCCATTACTTCGCCCGGCAGCGACCGCGAAAATGCGTCGTACACACGGTCGCGCCACTCGCCGCTGAACTGCTTGTCCGGGGTGGAGTCGTCCGCGTATTCCTCCGCCAGTGAAGCCGCCGACGCAGGGTCGCTCAGGCCGAGTAGCTCACCTGTGCATCCGAAGGAGACCAGGACCGCTTCATTGCGTACGGCCCGCAACCGGTCGTCAGCATTGCGAATGCCAACGACCTCCGCTTGCCGACCTATCCTCTCAAAGCTCTGCGCATACACGTACGCAAGAGCTGCTTGCTCAGGGTTGCGTAGGTCTGCCCCGACAGTCACTACCGCCTCCTGCTCAGGAGGAACGGGCATCTGCGGATCCAAATCAGAACATGCGGCAAGACCGAACCCCGTCGCCCCAGTGACCAACGCCAGGGCGGTAAAAGTGCACGCAGTAGCCGTGGAGCTACCCTTGCACCCCATTGAGCGGATGCGAAAGTGGAACCCGGCGTTCGCACGTCTAGAATCAATCATCGACACCAGCGTAACCTACGAACGGATTGTGAGGTCACCCAGAATGGGCGAAGAGAAAAGCCGCAACATCAGCGCTTCGGCGAAGGCTCGCAATCCGCGAACTAGCTCGGCCAGTCAAAGCCCAAAACCGTCGGCCACAGCAAAACCCGGTAAAACCGCTCGGGCGACGAATGCGGCTAAATCCGCAGCGAAGTCGGCTGTCTCGAAGGTGACGCGCACCAACGGCTCGTCGTCAAGCACAGGAACAGGACAGTCGAGGGCGGTGCGCGATGCCCTGCGCGATTGCGGCGTCTACATCGGCGGCAAGCGGTTGCCCGGCACCTACGACCACTTCTCCGGGCTGTCCGAGGTACGGAATTTTGGCGAGGGCTTCACGTGGCTGTCATTGTCGCGTCCCAACGCGACACAGATGGACGCCATCGCCGAGCTTTACGGGCTGGATGAGCTGACGGTGGAGGACGCACTGACTAACCGCCAGCGTCCCAAGATTGAGATCCACGATGATCACGTGGTTTTTGTAATTCGCTCGATTCATTACTCCCCGGAAGGCCTCGCGGATGACGAAAATGAGATTATTCGCTCCGGCCAGCTGATGATTGTTATCGGCCCGGAGTACGTCATCACCATTCGCATGGGCATGCCGAGCTCGGATATGCAGCGCATTAGCGCACGCGTGGAGAACACCACCGACGCCATCGACTACGGCCCCGCGGGCGTGCTGTGGGCGCTGACGGACAATCTCGTCGATGCGTACCTGCGCATCGCGATGCAGCTGGAAGATCGCGTGGAGATCATGGAAGACGAAGTCTTCGAGCCGAACTTGGATTCGGATATTGAGGACATTTACATCCTCAAACGAGAGATCCTGGAGATGCGCCACGCGATCGATCCGCTGACACCGGCGCTGCGCTCCCTGATGAATCTGCGGGAAGACATCATGCCTAAGGACGTCAGCCGTTATCTTTCCGATGTGCTCGACCACCAGCTCGCCGCCGCGGACCTCGTCTCCGGACTCGACGAACGACTCTCCGCCCTCATCGACGCCGCCGCCGTGAAAATCCAGCTGCAGCAGAACCAGGATATGCGTACTATCTCGGCGTATGCGGCTATTCTCGCCGTCCCGACCGCCCTGGCTGGCATCTACGGCATGAACTTTGACCACATGCCCGAGCTGCACTGGGAGTACGGCTACTTCATCGTCCTCGCCATCATGTTCGCCATCGTGGCGTTTTTGGTGTGGGTCCTGCGCCGCAACAAGTGGCTATAGGCTCTGCTTCTGGCAGGCATCGCTTTACGACGGATACAGCAACCTACCCGCGGTTCCCACCGAGCGCCCGCTGCGCCAACAGGTCACGGGCCCGCTCAGCATTGCGGGGATTGCACAGGACATCGTAGCGACGGGCAACAATCTCCGTAGTGCTCGAGAAATCCCGCTTGCCGTTTTGCATTGCGTACGGAACTGCGGCCAGCACGATGCCGAAGATGGCGCCCATACCGAGGCCAACAATCAGCGGGCTCACCCAATCTTCCTGGAAAAGCCCCAGAATCAGGCCGAAGAACAGGCCCATCCATAGGCCGTACAGTGCGCCGCCGCCGAGCACCTTCGGCCAGGTCAGCCTGCCGACTACGCGCTCCACCTGCATCAGGTCAACACCGACGATGGTGAGGTCGGAAACCGGGAACTCATCGCGATCACTGAGCGAATCCACCGCCGCCTGCGCGTCGGAGTAGTTGGTGAAACTGCCCACCGGCCACCCCTCGGGCACCTGGCGCTGAGGCAACCGGGACTTCATGCTCTGTTCCCGGCCGCTCCCCCAACCGCTGCCCGCTTCCCCATTTGCCATCGGTACTCTCACCGTTCCCTTGCAGTTGTTGTCACAGTAAATGGTGACTCAGTTGCTGAAAATATTGCTAAAACTATCGCCAAAAGGCGTTCTATCAAGGACAACGTCAGACGATTGGCAATTGTTCCACCGACTGGTCCGCCGCCCATTCCACCGCCACCGCTCTTGCCGGAAGGGTTGGTCGCTGTGACCGTCGTAAAGCGGCAAACTACTGATTTTGTCAGTAGTTCTTTGTCTTGCGGGGTCTCACGATAAGATTCACTACATAATGTCTACGATTACTGAAGCTGAAGTTCGCACCGCCCTGGCGCAGGTCGAAGATCCTGAGGTACGTCGCCCGATTACCGAGATTGGCATGGTCAAGTCCATCTCGGTGGCGGACAACAATGACGTGGCCGTGGAGATTTACCTCACCATTGCCGGTTGCCCCATGAAAAACACCATCATCGAGCGCACCGAAGAGGCGCTGAACGGTATCGAGGGCGTTGGCAACGTCACCGTCACCACCGATGTGATGAATGACGAGCAGCGCCGCGAGTTCCGCAACGCCGTCCGCGGCACCGCCTCCGAGCCGGTGATCCCATTCGCCCAGCCGGACTCCCGCACCCGCGTGTTCGCCGTCGCCTCCGGTAAGGGTGGCGTCGGTAAGTCCTCCGTGACCGTGAACCTCGCCGCCGCGCTGGCCGCGAAGGGCCTTTCTGTCGGTGTCCTCGATGCCGACGTCTACGGACACTCCATCCCGCACATGATGGGCTCCGAGGAAAAGCCGCACCAGGTCGACGACATGATCATGCCTCCGCAGGCGCACGGCGTGTCACTGATTTCTATCGGACACTTCGTCGACGACAACGCACCGGTTGTCTGGCGTGGGCCAATGCTGCACCGCGCTATCCAGCAGTTCCTCGCAGACGTGTTCTGGGGCGACCTGGACGTCCTGCTTTTCGACCTGCCCCCGGGAACCGGCGACATCGCCATCTCCGTGGCGCAGCTCGTGCCGAACGCTGAGCTGCTGATTGTTACTACCCCGCAGATGGCCGCCGCCGAGGTCGCAGAGCGCGCCGGCACCATTTCGCTGCAGACCCGCCAGCGCATCGCCGGTGTCATCGAGAACATGAGCTGGATGGAAATGCCCGACGGCTCCAAGATGGAGGTCTTCGGCGCAGGTGGCGGCGAGACCGTTGCCCGTCGTCTTACCCAGATCACCGGCGGAAAGGTCGAGCTGCTCGGCCAGGTGCCGCTGGACACAGAGCTACGCGAAGGCGGCGACAAGGGCACCCCGATTGTCCTGTCCAAGCCGGATTCGGGCGCGGGCGAGGCCCTGAACGCCATCGCTGACAAGCTGGTTGTTCGTCGCGAGTCGCTCGCAGGCAAGTCGCTCGGCTTGGGCGTGACTCCGAAGTAGGCCTTCGCTTTACGACGATCACAGCGACGCCCCCTCCCCGGTAGTTTCGGTGCCGGGAAGGGGGCGTCTGCTTTTGTGGCTGCGGTGTCTGGGGCGTATGTGTTGCTGGTGGTGTTTTCGGTGGTGCGAGCGGTGTATCCGCCGAAGCGGCTGCGTGCACTTACTGACTAGGTTTATGACACTTTCGTGGCAAAATTTGTGCTCAAAGTGTCATAAACCTAGTCAGTAACTTGCGGTCGGGCACGGTTTGCAACCTCTATAGGTTGTCGTCGTCGACCCAGGCCTGCACCCCACGGGGCTGCTGAGGTTGTTGCGGTTGTTGCGGCTGCTGTGGTGTTTGTTGCGCTTGCTGTTGGCGGGCCTGGGCAACTGGATCCTGCCAAGTTCCCGGCTGCTGGGCTGGCTGCTGAGCCGACTGCGGGAGCGGCTGCTGCGACGGAGCCGGCTGCACTGGCTGGTTCGTATTGGACTGCTGGTACTGCTGACCCGCAGGCCCGGCCGCTCCTGCCGCTCCTGCAGCTCCGGCTGCACCAGTTCCGCCACCACCCGCTGCGGGCTTACCGGAGAGCATGTCCAGGTAGGTGTCATCGCCGTCGAAAAGCGTCCTGGTGATGGCGGTCTTCGGGTTGAGACGACGGAGATCGTTGAGCTCCTGCAGCGGCTTGCGAAGATCATCGAAGTCTTCACCGAACTCGTCCGAGAGGTTATCGCGTGCGTCATTGATTGCGGTGCGCGCAGCCAGAAGCAATGCGCGGACGTCCTCAATTACCTTCGGCAACCGCTCAGGTCCGATGAGAATTAGTCCGAGGATAAAGAGGACAAGAATCTCGCCCCAGCCAACATTAGAAAACACGTTATACCACCTTAGTTACAGTGCACCTCGCATGCAGCATTGCGCGGCCAAATCCACCAAATCTGCCAAATCCGCAGAAACCAGCCGAAACCGGTCGAAACCAGCGCCCCCCTACTCCGGCGTGATCTTCGCCTCCAGCTCGGCTCCGTGACGAACGATTTTCAATACCGCCTCATTACCAGCGCCAACAGTCCACAGCGCCACCGTGAGCTCATCTGCGGACGATACCGCGCGGTCTCCCACAGCCGTAATCACGTCGCCTTCCTGCAGGCCTTCCCGGTCGGCAACACCTCCCGGCAGGATGCTGGCAATCTCGGCACCAGTCAGTGCGCCATTGGAAACCGTGCGCACTGTCACGCCAATCCCAGGATGAACCGGCTGCTCACCGGCAATGAGCTGCTCAGCGATGGCAACGGCTGAATTGATTGGAATCGCAAAGCCCAACCCCTGTGAGCCACCCGAGCTACTGAAAATCACCGTATTAATACCGATAATGGCACCGCGGATATCCACCAGCGGACCACCGGAGTTACCCGGGTTGATGGAGGCATCGGTCTGAATCGCATCGGCGTAGCCGTCCGTGTCAGTCCCTTCAGCGGCCAGGCGCACCGGCCGATTAAGCGCGGAGACAATTCCCGAGGTCACCGTGCCGCCCAGCCCCTGCGGCGAGCCCATCGCAATCACTGTGTCACCGACCGCAACCGCGTTGGAATCACCAAGCTGCGCCACGGTCAGCCCCGCAACATCTTCGACCTTAATTACGGCGAGGTCGGTCTTCGGGTCGCGGCCAATAATCTTGGCCGGCACCTCTTTCAGCTTGCCGCCGTCCCAAAACGTTACGGAGACCTGCATATCCTGCCGGTCCGCCACCGCCGAAACGACGTGGTTATTCGTCAAAATATGACCGTCACCATCAATGACAAACCCCGAGCCCACGCCCGAGACCTCACCGGCACTGACCGCAATCGACACCACCGCGGGACGAAGAGCCTCCGCCACCTTGCCGATTTCGGTCAAATCACCGTTGCCCGGCCGCCCCTCAATCTGCTGCAGCTCCACACGCTGGTAGTCCGAGCGGAAAGACTTGCCAGCCCAACCGCCAACAAAGCCGCCTACACCGCCAATCAGCAGCACCACGGCCGATGACGCCGCAATCACACGCCACGGCACCTCGCGGCCAAAAATCACTTCCCGCGCGCTGACGCGGGGAGCCGTCTTCGGGCGAGGTTTCTTTTTCGCTTCGGGTTTGCGGGCTGGACGCCCCGTCGTCATGCGTGACGACGAATCCTGCCACGGCGAATACTCTTGGGCGGTCGCACTGGTGTCGTCGTCAAGCTTCTGCCCTGGAGCACGCTGTAACCCGCCAGTTGCGGCGGCACGATCGGTGTCCGGGGCAAACACGGAATCATCGAAAGAGCGATGTTTGCCCACTAGTGACTACCACCTTTACGAAAACCGCGAACAATCTGCTCCAACGCAGCGCTCAGCGACTCCGGCGGACGGTGCGCGAGATGCCGCGCCGACCGATGGGGCTCTGAGTCCTCGCAACTGCCTGCGAAATCAGCAATACGAGCGCGCAGCTCAGCTGGAATGTGCAAGGGCGCGCTATCACGCAGACGCTTGGCTGCCTGCCGCTGCTTCGCGACCTCCCGGCGACACTCCGGGCATGCCATCAGGTGCGCCTGCGCACGACGCTCAGCTACGACCGACAACTCGCCGTCAACAAAAGCGGCAATTGCCTCGGTGCCGAGATGCTCCGTTGACAAAAAACGCTTGTCATCGCCCTGCTGAATCACAGACTGCAGCACCTCCAGAAATCACGCCTATTTAACTAGCCCCACAATAGCCGCTCCCGCGGATTGAGTGCGGGAAATCTAGCCTGCGGTGACCGACTCCGGCAGCTCCTGCCGTTCCTTCTCCAGGCGCTCCAACGTCGCCCGCAAGCTGGAACGTGCCCGGTGAATGCGTGAACGCACAGTGCCCATCTTGAGCCCAAGAGTGCTGGCAATTTCCTCGTAGGTCAGCCCCACCACATCACAGAGGACAACCACCGCGCGATAATCCGGCTGCAGCTCAGCCAGCGCGATTTCCAAATCCGGGTCGAGCATCGCGTCATCGACGGCCTGCTCCGGCGTCTTCAGCGTGCCCGGGACGCGGTCGTAGTTCTCCGGCAACGCCTCCATCCGGATGACCTGCCGGTGCCGGACCATATCCAAAAACAGGTTAGTGGTAATCCGATGCAGCCAGCCTTCAAAAGTGCCGGGACGGTATGACTTCAGCGAGCGGAACACACGCATGAATGTTTCCTGCGTCAGGTCTTCCGCGTCCTGCTGGTTACCAGTCAACCGATATGCGAGCCCATAAACACTATCCGCGTGGGCCTGGACAAGTTCCGACCACGACGGCATCTCCCCCACACCTGCGTCAAAAGCCGCGGTGCCGGACAGTTGCTCAGTTACGTCAGCGGACGCGGCGTCCTCGCGGCTGGCGCCTCCGCTGACTCGTTCGGACTTGACTCGTTCGGGCATGAGGTTCAGTGTTCCTTACCAACCTTAGGTTTGTAGTGACCTTACCCTGAAAATAGTTTGAGAGTCCAGACAAATTTGAGGCTTGTTTACGCACCTAGTCCGGCACTGACCGGCGTGCCCCGCTGCCCTGAGCGGAGTTTTTTCCTACGCTATAGAGCGTGTCCGAAACGAGTTCTTCTGCTACCCCGCTATCCGCACGTGACGCTATTGCACAGCACGTCAACAACACGACCGTAGTCTCCGAGGCCCTTGAAAGCGCCCGAGAGAGCGCTCGCGAATACGGAGTTGCCGTCCCCGATACGATGACCGGCGCCGCTTTGACCTCGCTCATGGCTCTGACCAGTGCCCGCCGCGACGGTCACCCCGCCGCTGTCATCGCATCGCCTGCGGCAGGCGTAGTCGGTTTGCACCTGGCCGCCGGCCTCGGCGATGACGGCGTTCTCACCTGCATCGACCCGGAGCTCGAGCACCAGTCTCTGGCAAAGTCCGCTTTCCGAGCCGCAGGCATCCGCCCCAACCGACAGCGCTTCCTGCCCTCGCAGCCACTGGAGGTCATGGATCGACTGGCCGCCGACTCCTACGACTTGGTCTACTTGGACGTCGTCCCGGCAATCCTCCGCGCCGCCCAGGAAAAGGCCTGGCCGCTGCTTCGCTCCGGTGGCGCGCTCGTCCTGACCGGCGCGCTCCTCGACGGCACTGTCGCTGACTCGTCACGCACTGACCGTGACACCGTCGCTGCCCGCGAAGCCGACGAATACATGCTCCAGCTTGACGACGCTTACGTGATGCGCCTACCTCTAGCAGCTGGCACCACTGTGCTGGTGAAGAAGTAGTTTTCTACTGTTGGCCGGCCGGCTAGCGGCAGCGGTGGGCCGAGCCGAGTTACTGACTGTGTTTATGGCTCGCGGCGGCGGGTCAAGCCAAGTTACTGACTGCGTTTATGACAAAAATGACCCGAAAAATGGCGTGAAAGTGTCATAAACTCACACAGTTTCACATTTGCAGCCCATGCCCGTATTCACAGGCGAAGCCCGTAGCCACACGTGCAGCCCATAATTTTTGGGGCTGCCGGTTTTGGGGCTAGGTAGCAACTAGGTAGCAAAAAGGGTTAGAAGAAAAAGGGCACGTACCCCACGGTACGTGCCCTTTTGCAGCCGCTCGGACTCAACCAGCCTAGATAACCTGGTTCTTACCAACGGCCACAACGCCACCAGCGCTGACCTTGAAGCGCTCTGCGTCCTTCTCCGGATCGACACCGATAATGGCGCCGTCGGAAACTACAACGTTCTTGTCCAAAATCGCGTGGCGAACCACTGCTCCGCGGCCGACGCGAACGCCTGGGAAGAGAACCGAGCCCTCCACCGTCGCGCCATCCTCGACCACAACGTTGGTACTAATCACCGAGTTGCGGACCGTACCACCGGAGACAATCGAACCAGCACCGACCATCGAAGCCTGAGCAATACCGCCCTGGACGAACTTGGCCGGAGGCAGGTTCTCCTCCGAGAAGGTGTGGATTGGCCACTTCTTGTTGTAGAGGTTAAACACCGGGTGGACGGAAATCAGGTCCATGTTGGCCTCGTAGAAGGCATCGATGGTACCGACATCACGCCAGTAGCCCTTGTCACGTTCGGTCTCACCCGGAACGTAGCTGTCCTTGAAGTCCCAGACGAAAGCTTCGCCCTCCTCTACCAGCATCGGAATGATGTTTCCGCCCATGTCATGGTCGGAGTTTTCATCTTCCGAGTCACGCTTAATAGCGTCGATAAGCGCGGAGGTAGTGAAGATGTAGTTACCCATCGACGCGAACGTCGAGTTCGGGTCATCCGGGGTGCCGGGCGGATCAGCCGGCTTCTCCAGGAACTCGGTGATTCGGTTGTTGTCATCGGCATCGATGACACCGAATGCGCTAGCCTCAGAACGCGGGACGCGGATACCAGCGACGGTCACGCCAGCGCCAGACTCGATGTGGGCCTCCAGCATCTGCTGCGGATCCATGCGATAGACGTGGTCGGCACCGAAGACGATGACGTACTCCGGATCCTCGTCATAAACCAAGTTCAGCGACTGCAGGATCGCGTCCGCCGAACCGGTGAACCAGCGCTTACCCAGACGCTGCTGAGCCGGCACCGGGGTGACGTACTGGCCGGTGATGCCGGACAACTGCCACGCCTGCGAAATGTGACGGTCGAGCGAGTGGGACTTGTACTGGGTCAGCACACAGATCTTCAAGAAACCTGCGTTGACCAGGTTCGACAGCACGAAGTCGATAAGCCGATAGCTACCGCCGAAAGGCACGGCGGGCTTAGCGCGGTCTTCCGTCAGCGGGAAGAGACGCTTGCCTTCGCCACCGGCAAGGACAATGGACAAAACATGTGGTTGACTCCTCACACCAACCAACCTATATGCGATTTACGTTCCTCGCTGCCAGTCTCCCCTCCCCGCTACCCACACCCAGGCATATCAAGCGACGGAAATTGTCAAATCTGGTTACGCTGGAACTATGCGTGTTGCCATGATGACCAAGGAATACCCTCCGGAGATTTACGGCGGAGCAGGTGTTCACGTAACTGAACTGACTCGTTTCATGCGCGGCCTCGACGGCGTTGACGTCGATGTGCACTGCATGGGTGCTCCTCGCGATGAGGCGGATGTATATGTCCACGGCGTTGACCCGGAGCTGAAGGATGCCAACGCCTCGATTAAGACGCTGTCCACGGGGTTGCGCATGGCAAATGCCGCCGCGGCAACCGACATTGATGTCGTCCACTCTCACACCTGGTACTCAGGCCTGGGCGGTCACCTCACTGGTCTGCTCAAGGGCATTCCGCATGTGGCCACCGCGCACTCACTGGAGCCGCACCGTCCGTGGAAGCGCGAGCAGCTCGGCGGCGGTTACGACGTTTCCAGCTGGTCCGAGCGCAATGCTATGGAGTACGCAGACGCTGTCATTGCTGTTTCCGCGCGCATGAAGGACGCCATCCTGGATGCCTACCCGCGTATCTCCCCCGACAAGGTCCACGTTGTCCTGAACGGTATCGACACCGAGCTGTGGTACCCGCGCCCGACGTGGGAAGAGTCCAAGGAACAGAACGGCTGGTCTGTCCTGGAGGAGCTCGGCGTTGACCCGTCTCGCCCGATGGTCGCGTTCGTCGGCCGCATCACCCGTCAGAAGGGTGTCGCTCATTTGGTCAAGGCCGCATCGCTTTTCGACGACGGTGTGCAGCTCGTTCTGTGCGCCGGCGCTCCGGACACCCCGGAAATCGCGAAGGAGACTGAGCAGCTCGTCCATGACCTCCAGGAGAAGCGCGATGGCATTTTCTGGGTGCAGGACATGCTGCCGAAGGAGAAGATCCAGGAGATCCTGACAGCCGCGGATTCGTTCGTCTGTCCGTCCATCTACGAGCCGCTGGGCATCGTTAACCTTGAGGCTATGGCCTGTGGCACCGCCGTTGTCGCCTCTGATGTCGGCGGCATTCCGGAGGTTGTCGTCGATGGCGAAACCGGCACTTTGGTTCACTACGACGAGTCTGATCCGGAGGGCTTCGAGCGTGGAATCGCTGCCGCGGTTAACAACATGGTCGCCGACCGCGACCGCGCTACCAAGATTGGCCAGGCGGGTAAGAAGCGTGCTGAAGATGTGTTTAGCTGGGAGAACATCGCTCAGCAGACCGTTGAGGTTTATAAGTCTTTGATGTAGCTGGCTGTCTGCGAGACGCCACAGATGCGCGGTGGACGGAGTCTCCTCATAAGGCCCATCGCTTCCGAGAAGGAAGCGGTGGGCCTTTCTTAGCCTTTTTACTAACCCCGTTCAGGACATTTACTTATGCCCTTGCCCACTTTTCTAAACCTAATTTGAGTTTTGGCTGAATTTATCATTACTGGTCAATAGCATCCTGAGTATGAGATTCACTAAGAAGGTGGCAGCAGCTGGTGCCGCCATTGCCATAGCGCTAGCGGGTGCAGTACCGCATCAGGCGCTCGCTACAGAAGTAGCACCATCCCCTAGTACCGCTACCATCACCGAGCGTGGTCCCCTTGGGCAGTCCGGTCGCTGGTTTACCGATGGTGACGGCCGAGCTTTCCTCACTCAGGGGTCGAACATCGTCTACAAGCACGATCCTTACACCCCCGAGGCCGGAGGCTTTAACGAGGACGATGCTGACTGGCTCGTGCAGCAGGGCTTCGACTCCATGCGAGTCGGCATTATCTGGAAAGCAGTAGAGCCAAAGCCCGGCGAGTACAACGACGAATACCTGGATTCCATTGCCCGCACTATCTCTATGCTCACCGAGCGTGGAATCGCGGTCTTGGTCGATGCTCACCAGGACATGTACAACGAGAAGTTCGAAGGCGAATTTGCCCCGGATTGGGCTGTCATTGACGACGGCGTTCCCAGCCTTTTAAAGGTTGGCTTCCCCGCTAACCAGGCCCTCAATATCGGCCTCATTAGGGCATACGACAACTTCCTGAATAACCGCGAAGGGCCAGGCGGCGTTGGGTTGCAGGAGCGTTACGCAGCCATGTGGGGCCATGTCGCCAAACGCCTTGGCGACATGCCGGGACTGATGGGCTACGACATCATAAATGAACCGTGGCCAGGCTCCGCATACCCACTGTGCTATCTGGCTCTCGGCGACTGCGGCCCGGCTAAGGAAAAGCTCGATGAACTGCACCAGAAGGCTGCCAATCAGATTGTCGACAAGGACCCGGACGCTATTGTCCACTACGAGCCCTACTCCATGTGGAACACCGGATTGAACACGAATCCGGCAGCCCCGGAGGTTCCTGAAACCGCTGGTACGGCCCTCAGCTGGCATGTCTACTGCACCACGAATGCCCTGTTCAACACCTACACGGGCTGTGACTTCTTCGATGGTCGTACCTTCGACAATGCGGAAATTGTCTCATCCGACAACGGCTCGGCCACACTGCTGTCCGAGTTCGGTGCGACCGACGATGCCGATACCCTCAATGGCGTAATTTCGCTTGCCCGCCGCCACATGGTCGGCTGGCAGTACTGGTCCTACTGCGGATGCAACGACCCGACGACGCAGAACCAGAAGGAACAGGGCATGGTCTTCGACCCTACTGTTCCAGGACCTGTAGGTGCCGATGCCTTCAACCGCGACAAGATGACCATCCTCGCCGCTCCACACCTGCGAGCGGTCGCAGGCACCCCGCAAGCTACCGACTGGAACCGTGACACCCGTGTCTACCAGGCCAGCTGGAACAATAGCCGCGTCGACGGCACCGGAGTTTTCGCACCTGGTTCCACCAGCGAGCTCGTTGTGCCCTCAATCAACTTCCCGAATGGGTTCACAGTGAATGTCGAGGGTGGCCACGCCACTGTCGCTGCCGATGGCCAGACGGTTCATATCGTCTCCACTGCTGACAAGGTGTCAGTCACCATCCAGCCGAAGTAGAACCAACCGCTCGATTCACCAAATCACGCCCTGTGAATTCTTCCGCAGGGCGTTCTTCGTGCCGCAGGGTCCTCCCCCGCCATCGGACCTGCAACCCACCCCAGCTTGGGCTACAAAAATCGAGAATATAATGGCTTCCATGACCACTCACGAGAATTTTCCAACGGTCCGACACACAATTTTCCAAAACTCACTGATGTCCGCACTGCTCGATGGCATCTACGACGGCGAGATGACCATTGGCGAAATCCTTGGACATGGAAACTTCGGCATCGGCACCTTCGACGGTCTCGATGGTGAAATGGTAATCCTCGACGGTGTTTGCTGGCAGGTGCGTCACGACGGCTCCGCGACCCGGGCCACCATGGATCAGCGCAGCCCATACACGGTGGTGACCAACTTCGTTCCCCACACGGTGATGGATGCGCCGGAAAACCTGACTCGCAAGGAAATTAGCCCCATCATCGATTCCCTGGTACCGAGCCAAAACTTTATGTACGCACTGCGGATTACCGGCGAATTTGAGTGGGTGAAGACTCGAACCGTCGTAAAGCAGGAAAAGCCGTATCAGAAGATGGTTGATGCGACGGAAGAAGACGCGTCGGTTGATTTTGAGAACCTGCGGGGCACGATTGCGGGCTTCCGCACGCCGGTCTACGAGAAGGGAATTTCGGTGCCCGGCTGTCACGTGCACTTCCTTGCGGAAGGCGGCACCGGCGGCGGGCATGTGCTGGACTTTAAGCTGCGCTCGGGCACTATCGAGTTGTGCCCGGGCACTGACCTGCAGCTTCGCCTTCCGCTAACGGCGGAATTCTCGGATGCTGACCTGGATCCGGAAGACCTGGACGAGCAGATTCACAAAACCGAGGTCAAGGAGTAAACGCTAGTCTCCCGGGCGGCCAAGACGAGTGACGTAGGCACGGGCGGTGACGTGCATCTCTGCAGGTAGCGCCGCAATGCGTTCCTGCAGCACCTCCGGATGAATATGGCGTGCCGACGGGCTCATACCGATCTGCGCGGCGATTGCACCCTGGTTGAGGTTCATACCGAACTCCACCAGCTCCGGGTCGCCAACAGGCACGAGGTGCCCCTCTGCCTGGGAAATCATGCGCTCGACCTTGCCGCGCTCGACATCAATGATGCCCAGTGGCTCACGAAGCTCACCCAAGTGACCAGTGGTGGCAGTCAGAACCACAACCTGGCCGCCCGGCTTGAGCACGCGAGCGAACTCCTCCGCGTTGCGAGGTGCGAAGACGACTGTAAGCGCATCGATGGAGCCATCACGCAGCGGCAGACGCGCCCACGCATCGGCCACAACCGCACCGAGCCGCGGGTGACTCTTGGCCAGGTGCTTGGCGGCCGGCACTGAGACGTCGATGCCCACGCCCCGGGAATTGGGAATGCTGTCCAGCGTGTGTGCGAGGTAATAACCAGTGCCCGCACCGACTTCGCAGATGACTGGGCTGGCGGCCTCGGACACGTTGGCGTCGTCAAGCACGTCCTGGACGTTGCCTGTAACTGCCTCAACGAATGGAGCATAGTGGCCACCAGAGAGGAACTCCTCGCGGGCGGTAATCATCTTGGCGTCATCGCCGGTGTAGCGCAGACCAGCCCCACCGGCGAGCGTAACGTAACCCTGGCGGGCGACATCATAGCTATGTCCGGATTCGGACTTCAGAGTCATTCGTTCGGCATCACCAAACTTCAAATCAGTGCCATCGATGGGGTCAGCAAGCACATCAATGATGTCAGCTAGCACGTCGGTCACTCCTCAAACTGAGCTAGAAAAATAATTTTCACTATCTTAGCCCGTGTCGAGCTCAGCCAAGTAACTCCAATGCGAGTTACTGACTACGTTTATGACAAAAATTGCCCGAAAACTGGATTGAAAGTGTCATAAACTCCCACAGTTTCACATTTGCAGCCCGTACTTTTTGTTCATAACCCCTCATTCGAGCCGTTATCACCTGAAAAAGAAAAGGCGACCTACACCACCTGTGTAGGTCGCCGCTGGGTCAAAACCGGACAGGCCCGGCCACTACCCGGCCTCTACCCGATACCCCACTACTCTGCTACTCCACTACTGCTACGAGCTCTGCGCCGAGCTCCTTGGCCTCCTCTGGGGAGAGTTCCACCACCAGGCGCCCACCACCATCTGCGGGGACGCGCATCACAATCTTCTTGCCCTCTTTAACTGCCTCCAGCGGACCATCACCGGTACGCGGCTTCATTGCTGCCATGTGAACTCCTTCGTTCTAAGACAATGTCGATGCAGGAGACGACCAGCTACCCCAGCTCAGCTGTGGTAGCCGGGAGATTGACAATCCGGTTCAAGACCTCGGTCTAAGACCCCGGTTCAAGATTCCGGTTTAGAATCCCTGTCGGCATTTTCGACTACTTCTCTTCATCATAGTCCTTTATTTCACGCAGCGGCATGGGTGAAGCGCCTCAAACTACGCCCCTTACACCAGCCCACGCACCGGATGCAGTGGTGCAAAATCACCGAAAATAGCCAGAGTCATGCGACAGACATCAAGGGTTTCGGACACCTGATGCGAACGGAACACCGCAACGCCGGCAGCTGCCGCATGGGCAGTCGCGGCCAAGGTGCCGGGCACACGTTGCTCGACCGGGCGGTCCAGAGTCTCACCGACGAAGTCCTTATTCGACAGCGCCATAAGCACCGGCCAGCCTGTAGCCACGAGCTCATTGCAGCGCCGCAGAAGTTCGAGGCCGTGGTAGGTGTTCTTGCCAAAGTCGTGGGTGGGATCGATGAGGATGCGGTCCTCCGGCACGCCAGCGTCCACTGCCCTCTGGGCGAGCTTGCCGGTTTCTGAGATGACATCGTCCACGACGTCGTCGTAACGCACGCGAACCGGATTGGTGCGTGGCAGTGTTCCACCGGTGTGCGAGCAGACGTAACCCATCCCGTGGGCGCCAGCGACTTCCAGCAGCTCCAGGTCATGGCCTGCCCAAGTGTCGTTGATGAGGTTGGCGCCAGCTTTGATGGCGGCTTCCCCGACTTCGGCGCGCCAGGTGTCGACGCTAATGTGCAGGTCAGGATAGCGCTCGCGAACCTTCGCGATGGTCGGCACCACGCGCTCAATTTCCTCGGCAACAGTTACTTCCGCACCGATACCGGCCTTGACGCCGCCGATGTCAACAATGCCTGCGCCTGCCGCAACAACTTCGTCCACGCGAGCAAGCGCGGCCTCCTCCGCAGCCGTTGCGCCACGGTCATAGAAGGAATCCGGGGTGCGATTGACGATAGCCATCACCGTCGGCACCGCGGAGTCCTGATAAAAACTCCGCACAGCGTCTTACCTCTCGCTGAAGCGACGGACTCGGCGGAGCTTTTCGGGAACGTCGGGGGTCGGCTCACACTCTTCCATCAGCTTTTCGTGCGCGGCCTCGATGTACTCGACCGCTTCTTCAATGGAGTCGGTGACCAGGAAAAGGTCCATATCAGTCGGAGAAATCAGCTCCATGGCCACCAGTTTCTCGCGCATCCAATCAACCAGCCCCGACCAGAACTCGGTGCCCAGCAGCACGATTGGGTGATTTTCCACCTTCTCGGTCTGCACCATCACCAGTGACTCAAAGAGTTCATCGAGCGTGCCGAAACCACCCGGCAGACAAATAAACGCCTGCGAGTACTTCAGGAACATGGTCTTCCGCACGAAGAAGTAGCGGAAGTTCATGCCCAGGTCGACCCAGTCATTCAAGTGCTGCTCGTGCGGCAGCTCAATGCCCAACCCAATGGACAGGCCGTCGGCGTCGTAGCAGCCGCGGTTGGCGGCTTCCATGATGCCCGGGCCGCCACCAGTGATGGTCGCGTAACCCGCCTCCGCCAGCGCCTTGCCCAGGTCGAAGCCCCACTGATAGTACGGGCTGTCCTCTGGCAAACGTGCCGAACCATACACCGTCACCGCCGGCGGAATCTCCGCCAACGCACCAAAGCCGTCAACGAACTCCGACTGAATGCGCAGCACACGCCAGGTGTCGTTGTGCAGCCAGTCCGTGTTCGGATTGTGTGACAACAGCCTGCGGTCGGTCGTAGACGCCTGCGGTTCGCCCGCCTGTCGAATCGCGATTGGGCCGCGGAGTGCACGGCGCTTAGCTGGGGACGGAGTACGTACAGGTTTCATAACCTCACAATGTATGCCAGCAATGACATACGCGCACCCGCTCAGCGAGGGCAGGGTGTGATTCTAGGCTTACTCAGCCACCGGCGCGGTGGTCAAGTACCGCCGCAGGTCCTCCCACAGTGCCGTAATGCACTCGACCGGAATCTGCTCGTCCTTCTTGTGGCAGTACGCCGGGTCACCCGGGCCAAAGTTCACCGCAGGAATGCCGAGCGCCGAAAAACGCGCCACATCGGTCCACCCAAACTTGGGCTTTACGACGTCGCCTGCGACTGCAACCAACTCCTTCGCAGCAGCCGCATGCAGTCCCGGCAGTGCCCCAGGGCTCGCATCCTCGACATCGACGGTGAGATCCTCGGCCGCAAACTCGTCGAGTCCCAGCACCTCGCGGAAGTGTGCCATGGCCTCATCGGCGCTGCGGTTGGGCGCGAATCGGAAGTTGACTCGCAGCACCGCCTCGTCGGGAAGCGTATTGGTGGCAACCCCGGCCTCCAGCCAGACGACGTTGAGCCCTTCGCGGTAGGCCAAACCGTCGATATCCACAGTCTGTGGTTCATAGGCGGCAATGCGTGACAGCACCGGTGCTAACTTGTGCACGGCGTTGTCGCCTAGCCATGCCCTGGCCGAGTGTGCACGTGTGCCGTGCGCGGTCAGACGCAGGCGAATAGAGCCCTGGCAGCCGGCTTCGATGACATTGCCGCTGGGCTCGCCCAGCAGAGCGACATCGCCAGTCAGGAGCTCCGGATGCGACTCACTCAAGTGCCGCAACCCGTTGAACTCCGCGGCGATTTCTTCGCATTCGTACATGATGAGTGTCAGGTCGCGCTGCAACTCCTGGCTTGCCGCCAGCGTCGCAAAAGCATGCAGGTAGACCGCGTCACCGCTTTTCATATCCACAGTTCCACACCCAAACAGTGTGTCTCGCCCCTGCGCGTCTACCCCACGCGTCGAGGGCACATTGTCCGCAGTTGGCACCGTATCCAGGTGCCCTGCCAAAATCACGCGCTGCGGTAACCCCCGATGGGTCCGCGCAATCACGTTGTTGTCAATGCGCAGGACCTCAATCGACTCATCTGCCTGCGCGACCTCACGTAATGCCACCTCGACGGCATCCGCAATCGCGGTCTCATTGTGGGACACCGATTCGATGTCCACCAGTGCTGCCGTGAGGTCTACAGGATCTTGGAGCAGATTTAACTTCGATTTCACATCAATTAAGCGTACAAACCATTGTGCGCCAGCGAAACCAGAATTTTGTGATGAATATGCGCCGCACGACCATTAATCGCATCCCCATTGGCGGGCGCGCCACCACCGAGGAACAGCGCCAGCTCATGCGGTTCGGCGGAGGTCACACCAATTCTCCCCTCCGCCGGTCGCTTAAGCCCATCAGCCACCTCAAAGACCAGGGTTTTCACTCCTTCCGGGAGAGTTTGGGCAATGATTGCCTCCGGAGTTTCGCTTGCCGACGACCCCAGCTCCCGCTCCTCCCCCGCAGAATCGGTCGCCTCTCCGTCGCCACCTTCCTCCTCGACAACGCCCGCGCCGGGACCATAGACCACAGCTACACGGGAGCCATAGACCGCAATCACCGGACGCAGCTCATTCGTGCTGACAATCACCGTAGAACCGGCCAGCGGCTTACAGACGGCCGCAACAATCTTGGCCGTTGCATGTGGCAGCTGCACTGGGGTGGGATCGATGTCTCGTCGATAAGCAGGACGAAGCGTTTCGGCGACATCGCCCAGCTCGTCGCGCTCCCACATCGGCAGGGCATCGATGCGTGCCTGCTGATCGCGGTTCTTGCGCTCCAGCAAAAGGCGGGCAATCATGCCACCGCCGAGCCCCACCGCGATGGCAACTGCGATAACCAGCACAAGACGGTTCGGCGCGATGAGCGCAACCACTGCGGCAATCACCACGCCGACTGCCCCAATTGGCATTGCTCGCGGTGGCAAAACGAAACCAAAGAAGCTGGCTACGGCAAGAATCCAAGCACTCAGCAGTGCGAATCCGACATAGAAGACCACCGGCACGGCCAGGACGAAGCCGAGTCCGAGCACACTAACAGCAATGATGAGGCTAACTAAGAACCACTGCTTCATTTTCTGTGTGCTTTCAAGGCCAGCTAGGGGCATAGTTCATCCTTCCGCGAAGATTCCTTAAAGGGATACTAATATTAAGAATCATGATTACATCTGGTGCTGTCGCTACGGGAATCGCCAACATCGCAATGGACGGTACAGTTCTCGATACTTGGTTTCCCGCACCTCAGTTAAGCGATGAGGTCGTAGAATCGAGCACTCACCGGCTCGGCGCCGCTGATCTGACCCCACAGTTGCTTCGTCAGGTGATTTTGGACGAGGATCGCCGCGTGGAGCAGGTGGCAGTGCGCACGTCCATTGAGGATTTGTCCAAGCCTGCTGTCGACCCGCACGATGCCTACCTGCGCCTGCATTTGCTCTCCCACCGCCTGGTCAAGCCGCACCAGCTAAACACCAAGGGGCTCTACGAGCTACTCCATGTGGTGGCGTGGACCAACAAGGGGCCATGTCTGCCGGACAACTTCGAGCAACTGCGCACCCACTTGCGCGTCCGCGGTCTGATTCACGTCTACGCCATCGACCGCATGCCGCGCATGGTCGATTATGTGCTGCCCGCCGGTGTGCGCATTGCAGAGGCCGAGCGCGTGCGGTTGGGCGCTTACTTGGCACCGGGTACGTCCGTACTGCGCGAGGGATTTGTCTCGCTGAACTCGGGCACTCTGGGCCCATGCAAGATTGAGGGACGTCTATCCTCCGGTGTCGTCATTGGCGCGCACACGAAGGTGGGACTGTCGGCCTCCATCATTGCCGCTCATGACGATTCCGGTCAGCGTAAGCCGCTCACGGTTGGCGAGCGCTGCCACATCGATATCGCGGCCGGCACCGTCGGCGTCAGCCTCGGTAATGACTGCATTATTGACCGAAGCATCCTCATTGCCCCCGATACGCCCATCGATGTCCCCGCGGAGAACCGCCGTATTCAGGCATGGGAAATTTCGGGCCGCGACAACATGCACTTCTACCATCACCCGGACCACTCGGCGGTGTGCGTCCGCCGCACGGAACGCCCGGGCAATGACGAAGGTGCCGCTGCTTTCACTCAGCTTGCCGACGTGCCGGATGAGCTGGCCGGATAACCTACTTTCGGTGCTCTTGAAGACACATTAATTGGCCCCGAAACGGTGAATGGGGGTAAACCCGTAATACGGTTATTGCCCCTGTTATCAGCGAGGTAATGTTTGCGACATGACCGAATCGCAAATTACCTCCACCTCCGGCGAGACAGCTCAGCTGGGCAAGGGGCTGCAGGTTCGACACCTGACCATGATGGGTCTTGGCTCCGCAATCGGTGCCGGTCTTTTCCTTGGTACGGGCGTCGGCATTAAGGCAGCTGGCCCGGGTGTTCTAGTTTCCTATGTCATCGCTGGCTTCATTGTCGTCCTCGTCATGCAGATGCTCGGCGAGATGGCCGCTGCCCGCCCGACACCGGGTAGCTTCTCCACCTATGCCGAGATGGCCTTTGGTTCCTCGGCTGGCTTTGTCCTCGGCTGGCTCTACTGGTTCATGCTCATCATGGTGCTCGGTGCTGAGATCACCGGCGCCGGTGCCATCATGGGTGCGTGGTTCGGTATTCCGGGCTGGATTCCAGGCCTGATCTGTGTTGTCTTCTTCGCTGTAGTGAATTTGGCGAATGTGCGCGGTTTCGGCGAGTTCGAGTTCTGGTTCGCGTTCATCAAGGTCGCGGTGATTATCGCGTTCCTGGTCATTGGCGTTCTTCTTTTCTTCGGTCTGCTGCCAGGCACCAGCTTCGTCGGTACGACGCATATTGCCGAGTCCGGATTCCTCCCGAATGGAGTGTCCGGCATTGCCGCTGGTCTGTTGGCCGTGGCCTTCGCCTTCGGCGGTATCGAGATTGTCACAATCGCCGCTGCTGAGGCTGAAGATCCGCAACGCTCCATCGCTGCTGCTGTCCGCTCGGTGATCTTCCGCATCTCTGTGTTCTACCTGGGCTGCGTGACCGTCATCATCCTGCTGTTGCCGTACTCCCAGATTGACGGCGCTGACTCCGCAGCTGAGTCGCCGTTCACCCAGGTTCTGAAGCAGGCAAACATTCCGGGTGCCGTTGGCTTCATGGAGGCCATTATCGTTCTGGCGCTGCTGTCCGCGTTCAACGCTCAGATTTACGCAACCTCTCGCCTGGTCTACTCGATGTCCACCCGCGGTGAGGCACCGCGCTTCTTCGCCCACACCAATGAAGGCGCAGTTCCGAACCGTGCGGTCATCATGTCGATGGTCTTCGCCTTCGTCTCCGTCGGTCTGCAGGTTGTCTTCGACGGCTCGAGCGTCCTGGTCTTCCTGCTGAACGCTGTCGGCGGCTGCTTGCTGGTGATCTGGCTGGTCATCGCTCTGTCCGAGATTAAGCTGCGCCCGCAGATGGAGGCCAACAACGAGCTTTCCGTTCGCATGTGGGCCTACCCGGCACTGTCCTGGGTAGCGGTCATCCTGATCCTGGGCCTCGCTGTTGGCATGCTCACCGATCCTGGTGCTCGCCAGCAGGTTATCGCCGTTGTGTGTGTCACTGCGTTCCTCGCGGTACTCGCTGCACTGACTAAGAAGAGCCGCACCGCGGCCCGCGAGGCTCTCGAGTCCAGCGAAAGCAACTAGGGCGTGTCTCCTAATTGTGGGCCTGTGCTC
>NZ_KV806701.1:0-2385 GCF_001811805.1 Corynebacterium sp. HMSC064E08 | reverse complement strand
GTGGGTCGTGGTTGCCTTGCCCCTTGTGTGGGGTTGGGGGCTGCGGCCCATTTTTTTGTGCCCACAAGTAAACGGAATTCAATCAATAAATGTCGTAGCTTATGTCTCGGTGATAGACACTGATCTTGATTGGTTGCGGGTACTTGGAACGGGTCTGATGCGCAGTAGACCGGTCGAAGGCTCCTCGAATTCTGGCACTGCGCTTGTTGGCATGTCCTATTCATTTATTGCACTTCTCTGACTATCACTGTCACTCATGCCTACATGCCGATGCCCCGGTTCAATTAAGGCTTTACTGCCAAGCTGTCGAAATAGGGAGACATACCTTTACTTAGGCATCAGCTCTGATTCTCGAGTTGTACCTACGAGACAACGTGGTGCCGTTCTCGATCGCGCCAAAAGGAAATCCCGTATGGGCGAGGTATTTCCTGCGCCCATACGGGAATGTGTTGTATTTAGTTACGCCAGCGCGGTCTGGGATTGAGCTATCCAGCCGCGCTGATCAAAGTACCGAAGTTAGTTATTGCTGCTCGGCTTATCTGGCGGGACGTCGCCGTAGCCGTCGTGGTCCTTATCTTCAGAGTTGATACCTCCGCGGAAGGTGTCGTGAGCGCTCGGAGTAACTGCGTGCGGTGCACGGTCGGAGGTGTTGAACAAAAGGTTCAAGATGATTGCTGCGACGGAACCTACGCAGATTCCTGAGGCCATAAACGTTTGTGCCCACGCCGGCAGTCCGGAGAATAGTTCGGGCGATACAGCAGGAAGCAATGCCAGTGCCAACGGAATACCAACGACAATCACGTTGGATTCAGTGAACTTAACCTTGGATAGGGTGCGGACGCCGGATGCTGCGACCATGCCGAACAAGGCGATACCGGCACCTCCCAAAACTGGAGCTGGGATAGCAGCAACGAGAGCGGCCGTCTTTGGAATCAGGCCTAGAACCAGCAGCATTCCGCCTGCAGCTGCGGTAACCCACCGGGATCGCACACCCGTGATGGACAGGACGCCGATGTTCTGGGCAAACGCCGTGTATTGGAAGGTATTGAAAATACCACCGATCACGGTCGCAGCACCGTCGGCACGCAGTGTGTCGGCAATACGGCGATTATCAATCTCGGTCTCGGTAATCTCACCGATTGCAAGCACATCTCCAGTCGCCTCGACCATAGTCACTAGCGAGACAATGCACATGGCAAATACAGCCGAGAAGACAAACTCAGGCATGCCGAAGTAGAACGGATGTGTCAGCCCAAAGATTGGTGAGTCCTTGGTCCCAGACCAATCCACCATTCCCAATGGAATGCATAGCAGCAACCCAGAAATCATGCCCACTAGAACGGCAATTCGGGCGAGCCATTCCGGTGCCCAACGCTCAATACTGAGAATCAAGACCAACACAAACACAGCTACTGCCAAGTTTTGGGGTGTGCCGAAATCAGGAGTGTCCTTAACTTCAGCACCGCCACCAACCCAGTCAGCTGCGACTGGCATAAGCGTCGTACCGATAATCAATAGCACCGTACCAGTGACCAACGGCGGAAATAGGCGTAGAAGCGACGCAAAAAGCGGTGCAAAGAGCATCATGAAAATGCCCGATGCAATCACCGAACCGTAGATTGCGGGCACGCCGTATTGCGATCCGATAGTGACCATCGGAATGGCAGCAGAGAAGGTACAGCCCTGAATCAGTGGTAGCCGCACGCCAAATCGCCAAATGCCCACCGACTGCACGATGGTGGCGATGCCGGCAACAAACAAGTCCGCGGCAATTAGGTGCGGAATATCGGATGGGGACATACGCCCGGCATCCACAAGTGCCCAGCCCACGAAAAGCGGGACTGCCACCGCGCCTGCATACGCGGCGAGCACATGTTGAAAGCCGAGTACAAGCAGTTTCACATGGCCTGGATACTCATCGACCGGATGGACGGTCCGAGCATCGGTCTTCGTTGATGTAGTCACAGTTCGACTTTAGTTCCCTAGTCCAGCTTTTCCTCACTGGAGCTTTCTATTGGGGTGGTTTCGCTCCATCTCGCTTTACGACGAGGCTTTCGGGCCACGTCATTCTGCTGAGATAGTTCGTTAGTGTGCGTGAGCGGCCGGTGAACGAATGCATTGCCGAACAGCTTTAAGTGAAACTCTACGGTTATGGTCTTCTCTTAGCTCGAAAGTGCCCTAGAAAAGCATTGTGACCTGGGGGTTCGCTTTATGTGTGAAGTGTGTGTAATGTATCCGGGGTCAGCGCGACAGGGCGATGTAATCGCTTGTTGTGGTGATGTGGGGGAGAGTTTACTTTGTATTCACGGTCGGTTTGACTTGTGTTTGCAGTGAAGGTAGAGTCTTCTTCTGCTGCTCACGTGGTGGTTGCCCTGGTTGGGGTGG